>CADBFP010000001.1 GCA_902793995.1 uncultured Lachnospiraceae bacterium
CTGCGAACGACGTTACGGAACGGTTTTCACATTTCATAACGGGGCGGATTCGTACTATTCCGTGCGCGGGTTCAGAGGTTATACTCTTATATAAATTCAAATTTATCCGCATCTTTAATGTTGGTAAATTGCTGGTAAGAAAAAGTCATTTGCCAACATCACCAACATGCGTTAGGTTATAGAAGAGGTAGTAAGAAATGATTAAGATATTATTTGTTTGCCACGGCAACATCTGCCGCTCTCCCATGGCGGAGTTTGTGATGAAACAGCTGGTCCGGGAGGCGGGCCGGGAGTCGGAATTTGAAATTGCCTCCGCTGCCACCAGCCGGGAAGAGATGGGAAATGACATTTATCCGCCGGCGAAGCGCTGCCTGTCGGCCCATGGAATCCCCTATGAAAAACATGCGGCCCGGCAGATTTCGCCGCAGGATGTGCTATACTATGACTATATAGTAGCCATGGAGGCCTACAATTTGCGGAACCTGCGGCGGCTTCTGGGCAGCCTTTATACGCAGCAGGAAGCCAGGTTCAGTTTGCTGCTGGATTTTGCGGACCGGCCCGGCGAGGTGGCGGATCCCTGGTACAGCGGAGATTTTGAAACCGCCTTTCGGGACATAGAGCGCGGCTGCCGGGGGCTGCTAAAATGCACCAGGGGATCTGTCCCCCCGGTGCAAAAATAAGCGGAGGCATAAGGGATGAAAAGGGGAAAGAGAATAACAGCCTTGCTGCTGGCGCTGCTGCTGGCGATAGGGGGGATGCCCCTTCCCGCGCAGGCGGCGACGGATGAAAGCTATATCACGGAGGGGAGTTTCCGTTTTACCTCCAACGACGGTAAGCTCCACCAGGGGGAGGACCATTTTGTATTCCGGGAGGATTGCTTTATGCGTTCTTCCTTCCTGGGCTGCAGCCATTTGATGCTTTTGTCCTCCCAGGCGGCCCAGGCTTCCGCCTCTTACCTGGGCGGATCCGATGGCTATGAAACGGATCCCTCCCAGGGCAGCCGGAATATAGAAGCCATGCTGGAAGCCATGGGATTTGAGGACATTGAGAGCAATGCTTATTACCATCAGGATACCCGGGAAAATGCCTGCGGCGCGGCCATGGGCCGGCGGCAGCTGGCGCTGGGGGGAAAGACCTATACCCTTTTGGCGGTTTTTCCCCGGAGCATGCGCTACCAGCAGGAATGGGCCGGGAATTTTACCGTGGGGGGCGGCGCCATCCACGAAGGCCTGAAAGCCGCCCGGGATGAAGTGCTGCGCTTTATGAAACGCTATGTGGAAAAGCTGGGCATACAAGGTGACTTGAAGATCTGGATAGCCGGCCACAGCCGGGGCGGCGCCATTTCCAACGCCGTGGGGGGCTTTCTGGCAGGCGGGGGCGCGGCCTATTTAGGGGAGGCGCTGCGTCTGGCCCCGGAAGATTTGTATTGCTATACCTATGCGGCGCCCCGCCCTGTGAAGGCAGGGGCCGAGCGGCAGGAGGAAATGAGTGTCTCCGCGGCCCGGAAGGAAGCGGCTTATGCGGCGGATACGCCGGGAGAGGCTTACAGCCTTCCGGTCAGCGGCCGGCTGGATCCTCAGGCAGGGCCCTATGGCTGCATCCGGAATTATGTGCTGCAGGAAGATCTCTTTGCTCAGCTGCCTCCGGCAGACTGGGGTTTTGTGCACTATGGAACGGATTACACCATAAACGATAGAGGGGCCGGATTTGAGGATATGAAGGCTCAATTGTCTCCCGTAAGCGATTATCTGGTGGAGGCTTTTGACAAGAGCGGAAGCTATCAGGAGTTTGCCTGGAAAAGCGTGGACCCGGCCCAATTTCGGCTGGTGCCCTATGAGGGCATTTACGCCAAGGGGGATCTGAACACCTTCCTGCGGCAAAGATTGCAGGGCCTGATGGCCCAGGCGCCCACCAACGAAGCCTACGCAGGGGGAGACCTGCAGGAAAGCCTGATCCACGCTGCAGGGCTGGCCAGTTTGCTCAGCGGCCTGCAAGCCAGGGATTTTGCTCTGGAAGAATTTGGCGTGCTGGTAAAACCCTTGTTATTGACGCTGATGGCCTATGCCGCAGAGCGTCTGCAGGAAGAAAAGAGGGCGAAGACGGAGCCGGAGGCGGTGACCATCCTGCTGACAGAACTGATTAATGCCCTGTGCGGCAGCCGGATGGATCCGAAAAAGGCCACCGTGGATGAAGCCCTGGAAGCCCTGGCCCGATATCTGGCAGACCGTGAGGACAGCCCCCTGTATGGAAACATGCTTCAGGCATTGACAGGGATTGTTCCCGAATCTTTATCCGGAATTGTGCGGCGCCTGCTGGGGATATTCCATAAGGATTCCACCCTCTTCTCCCCGGCCTCCCTGGAAGAAACCTTGAAAGCATTTATCCGGGCCTGCGCCTACGGGGCCGACCCGGAATCCAGTGCAGGCAAATTATATCCGGAGGCGGCCGGGGCCCGGGGCGTGCTCTTTTCCTCTTTATCCCTCCTGATGGGAGGTGATTTGCGGCCGCTAAGAGAGGTTATAGGCGATGGAGGCCAGGGCCTTTTATCGGAGGTGGCGGGCAGCATCATGCCCAGCCTGCTGGAAGGGGTGGATGCCCAGGGGCAGACCTTCGTGTATAAGAACCTGGCGGATGCGGCGGACGGGGAATTAATGAAGCTGGCAGAGGCTCTTCTGCCCGGCCTGATTGAGCGGAGCGGCGTCCTGTTCGGAGAGGATGTTAAGGCGGAGATGAACCGCCACTGGCAGGCTTTGCAGGTCCATATCGGCACCCTCCGCCAAGCCGTCTCCCATATGCTGTTTTATGTGGAAGGGGAGGCTTTCAGCGCCGAGCAGGCCCTGGTGACGGCCTGTACCCTGGCTGACAATATGGGCCTGGTGCCCCTGGCCCATTACAATGAGGTATACTCTGCCTGGCTGAAGGCGGTGAAACTTTCCATAGGAGAAGAGGAGCATTCTATCCAGTATGTGCCTGGCAGAGCGGCGGATAAGCAAAAGGAAGGCCTGCTGGCCCATTGGGTCCTGCTTGATGTGGCAGGAAAGCGTTTTTATACGGATCGGAATTTGTCCCGGGAGCTGATGGAAGCGGAACTGGTGATCCCCCGGGAAACGGAACCGGCCGCCACTTCAGAGCTCCTCACGGAGAGCGGTGAGGGAGAGAAAGGGACTTCCTCTCAAGTGGCTGGGACGGGAGGTGAATCCACGGCCCTGCTGCCCCAGACAGCCCCCGGAGAGGAAAACCATCAGGACAAAGGACCGGTGGTTCTCTGGGTGGCCTTGGCGCTTTTGGCTGCCGGCGGTGCCCTGGCAGGAGGCCTGATCCTGGCCAAAAAGAAGAAATAGGGAGAGAATAATACATGAGAGTGGTTCAGCTGCAAACCCCTGTTTCGCCCGTCGTAGAGGATAATTTGAAGCACCTTGGTGCCTTGCTGGAGAATCTTCAGGGCAGGGGCGCCGACCTGGTGTGCCTGGGAGAAATGTTTGCCTGCCCTTACGATACGGCCAATTTCCCCCGCTACGCAGAGCCGGAAGGAGGCGGAACCTGGCAGGCCTTAAGCCGGCTGGCGAAGGAATACGGTATTTATCTTTCCGCCGGCTCCCTGCCGGAGGTCGGGGAAGGAGGGAAAAGCTATAACACGGCATATGTGTTCGACCGGGAAGGCCGGCAGATCGCCAAACACCGCAAGGTGCATTTGTTTGATGTGGATATTCAGGGCGGGCAGCGCTTTAAAGAATCGGAAACCTTATCCGCCGGGGATCAGCTGACGGTGTTCGATACGGAATTCGGCCGGATGGGTCTGGCGATCTGTTTTGATATGCGCTTTCCGGAGCTGGTCCGGCGGATGACGGAGGAAGGCGCGAAGCTGATCCTGGCCCCGGCGGCCTTTAACCTGACTACGGGCCCGGCCCATTGGGAGCTGATGTTCCGGTCCCGGGCCGTGGACAATCAATGCTTCGTGGTCGCCACCTCCGTGGCCAGGGATGAAAGCTTTTCTTATGTGGCCTGGGGCCATTCCCTGGTGGCGGACCCCTGGGGCCGGGTTTTAAGCGAACTGGGGGCGGAGCCGGGGATGGCTGTTACGGATATCGATCTGGCTTATGCGGATGAAATCCGCCGGCAGCTGCCGCTGCTTTCCGCCCGGCGCCGGGATTTATATTGAAAGGTGATATTATCACGGACAGAACATGAGGCCTGTGTTAGGATATAGCCAGGCTAACATATTCCCCCAGGGAAAGCACCGGTTGCAGCAGCCTTAAGCGGGGTGCCCGGCCGGTGCTTTCTTAACACATAGGGGACAGGAGGAATCGTGATGAAAACAGTGATCATAGGCGGCGTGGCGGGAGGCGCCACGGCGGCAGCCAGATTAAGAAGACTGGACGAAAGCATGGAAATCATCGTGCTGGAGCGGGGCGGCTACATCAGCTATGCCAACTGCGGCCTGCCCTATTATGTAGGGGATGTGATTCAGGAGCGGGGCAATCTGCTGCTGCAGACACCGGAATTGATGAAGGCCCGCTTCAATATTGATGTGCGGGTGCGCAGCGAGGCTCTGAAAATAGATCCGGAGGCCCGGACCGTTACGGTGCGGGGCCCGGAAGGAGAATATGAGGAAAGCTATGACGAGCTGATTATCGCTACAGGATCCTCTCCTTTGAAGCCCCCCATCCCCGGCATTGACGGAGAAGGGATCTACTCCCTTTGGAATGTGGAGGATGTGGACCGGATCCGGGGGATTGTGGACCGGGAAAGGCCTGCCACGGCGGCGGTGATCGGGGGCGGCTTTATCGGCCTGGAAATGGCGGAAAACCTTCATGCCCGGGGGATCAGGGTGGCCCTTATCGAAGCTCTGGACCAGGTCATGGCCCCGGTGGATCCGGAAATGGCGGCCCTGCTCCACGAAAACATGGATCAAAACGGGGTGGCCCTGTTTTTGGGAAACGGGGTGGATCATTTTGAGCGGAAGGGAAATCAGACGGAGGTTCATCTGGCCAAGGGCGATGTGGTAAAGGCGGATCTGGTGATTCTTTCCATCGGCGTAAGGCCCAACAGCCAGCTGGCCCGGGAGGCCGGCCTGGTCTTAAACCAGCGGGGCGGCATTGTGGTGGATCAGGAAATGCGGACCTCTGCTCCCCATATCTGGGCCGTGGGGGATGTGGTGGAGGTGGATCATCTCATCAGCGGGGAGCGGACCATGATTCCCCTGGCGGGACCTGCCAACAAGCAGGGCCGGATCGTGGCGGATAATATCTGCGGCGCCCATAAAGCATACAAGGGCAGCATGGGCACCTCCGTGGCCAAGGTTTTCGATTTGACGGTGGCCTCTACGGGCTTAAACGAGAAGCTTTTGAAGGGGAAGGGCCTGGTGAAGCACCGGGATTACGAGACGGTGCTCATCAGCCAGCGCTCCCATGCGGGCTATTATCCCGGAGCCACGAGCCTGTTTTTGAAAATGATCTTTGAAAAGAGCGGGAAGATTTTAGGCGCTCAGATCGTGGGGCAGGAGGGGGCGGACAAGCGGATTGATACCATCGCCGCTACCATTACGAACGGGGGCAGCGTGGAGGAGCTGATGGAGCTGGAGCTGGCCTATGCGCCGCCTTTTTCCTCTGCCAAGGACCCGGTGAACATGCTGGGCTTTACGGCGGAAAATGTGCTGCAGGGCCGCTCCCGCTTTACGGCCCGGGAGGAACTGGAAGGCAAAATGGTGCTGGATGTGCGGGAGCATATAGAGCGTCAGGCGACCATGATTCCCGGCTCCCTTCATATCCCCCTGGGAGAGCTGCGGCAGCGGCTGGGCGAGCTGGATAAGGAGAAGGAATGGGCCGTGGTCTGCGCCGTGGGGGTTCGGGCTCACAATGCCGCCCGGATTATGATGCAAAACGGCTTCGAGAAGGTCAGCATCCTGGAAGGGGGCATGAGCTTTTACAACAGCCAAATTTACGAGAGAAAGACCCGCTGGGACAATGATTTCAGGGGGGAGGCAGCCGGAAATTTTAAGCCGGGAGGGGCGGCGGGCTCCTCCCATGAAGAGGCACCATCGGTCACGGCTCTTGATTGCTGCGGCATGCAATGCCCCGGCCCCATTATGAAGGTGAACGAGGCGCTAAAGGAACTGCCGGAGGGGGCGGTTCTCAAAGTTTCCGCCACGGATCTGGGTTTTTCCCGGGATGTGGAAAGCTGGTGCTGCCGCACGGGGAATACCTATGTAGGTGTGGAGAAACAGGGGAAGGAGAGCATCGTCACCCTCATGAAGGGGGTGAGCCGGGAAGCGGCGGAGGCGGAGCTGGGGAAGCTGCCGGCGGCCGCATCAAAGGCTCCCCAGGGCAAGACCATCATTGTGTTCGACGGTGATATGGATAAGGTAATGGCCTCCCTCATCATAGCCAACGGCGCCGCCGCCATGGGCCGGCCCGTCACTATGTTCTATACCTTCTGGGGTCTGAATGCCCTCAGGAAGGGGCAGAAGGTAAAGGTGAACAAAACCCTCACGGAGAAGATGTTCGGCGCCATGATGCCCCGGGGCGTGTCCAGGCTGAAGCTTTCCAACATGAACATGCTGGGAGCAGGCAAGGCTATGATGAAGAACGTGATGGCCAAAAAGAATGTGACCTCCCTGGAGGAGCTGATGCGCCAGGCCATGGCCAACGGGGTGAAAATGATCGCCTGCACCATGTCCATGGATGTGATGGGCATCAAGGAAGAAGAGCTCATCGACGGGGTGGAGCTGGCCGGGGTGGCTACCTACTTAGGCGAAGCCGAAGGAGCCAATGTGAATTTGTTTATTTGATGATTCCCACGGGGTCATCCTTTCGCAGGGGCGATTATCAATCAATCTTTTATCGGGCGGCTGATAGCCGCCCCTTCGTTATTTCCCGCTCTTGTCACAACACATAAAACAAGGTATACTGACACTCACTGGATGCAATATCTGTGGGAGGTGTAGTATGGCCTATGATTTGACCCAGCCTTTGGTAATCGGCATCGGCTCCCGGGCCCTGTTTGACCTGGAAATGGAAAATGAGATTTTCGAGACTCAGGGCTTAAAGGCTTACGAGGAGTATCAGGTACAGCACGAAAAAGATATTCTGAAGGAGGGGCCTGCCTTTCAATTGGTCAAGGCCTTTTTGGATTTGAATCAGCTTCAGCCGGACAAGAGGCTGGTGGAAGTGATCGTTATGTCCCGGAACAGCCCCAACACCAGTCTGCGGATCTTTAATTCCATCAAGGGCCATGATCTGGATATCACTCGGGCGGCTCTGTGCGGCGGCTCCAGCATCTCTCCGTATTTGAAGGCCTTCAATACGGCGCTGTTTCTTTCCGCCAATCAGGAGGATGTGAAACTGGCGGTGGACGATGGCATCGCGGCGGGTATGATCCTGCCCGGCAATTTCCCGGCGGAGCCCCATGTTCCCATCCCTCAGATCCGCATTGCCTTTGACGGAGATGCGGTGCTGTTTGCGGCGGAATCGGAAAAGATTTTCCAGAAGGAAGGCATACAGGCCTTTATAGACCACGAGCGGGAAAAGGCGGATATTCCCATGGAAGAGGGGCCTTTTGCCAGCTTTTTGCGGACCCTGGCCCATATCCAGGCCATGTTTATGGATAATCAGGGACAATCCCCCATCCGCACCGCTTTGGTAACGGCCAGGAATGCGCCAGCCCATGAGCGGGCCATTAAAACCCTGAGAAGCTGGGGCGTGCATATTGATGAAGCCTTTTTCCTGGGAGGGGTCCGGAAAAAGGATGTGCTGTCCGCTTTCGGGGCCCACATTTTCTTTGACGATCAGAAGCTGCATGTGGCCTCCGCCTCGGAGGTGGTGCCCTCTGCCGTGGTGCCTTACCGGGAGGGAGACGATCCCCGGGTATAGGTCCCTGGCAGAAAGATTATAGAGTGTTCGGAGATGATTTATATTACCGGTGATTGCCATCAGGAATTCAGGCGCTTTAGTACCCGGAATTTCCCGGAGCAGAAGGAGATGAGCAAGGAGGATGTGGTTCTGATCTGCGGGGACTTCGGCGGCGTATGGGATAAAGAGCGGGAAAGCAAGGCGGAAACCGCCGCCTTGGACTGGCTGGAGGGAAAGCCCTTCACCACCCTGTTTGTGGACGGAAACCACGAAAACTTTGACCGGCTTTATGCTTATCCGGTGGAGATATGGAAGGGGGGCAAGGTGCATAAAATCCGGCCCTCGGTCATCCATTTGATGCGGGGACAAATTTTTGAGATAGAGGGAGTCAGCATTTTTGCCTTCGGCGGCGCCAGCAGCCACGATATCGACGGGGGCATTCTGGAAGCAGATGATCCGGCCTTCAAGAGTAAGAAAAAGGTTTTGGACACGCGGGGGCTGTCATACCGGGTGAATCATCTAAGCTGGTGGGCCCGGGAATTGCCTTCGGAGGAAGAAATGGAGGAAGGCCGGCAAAATCTGGCGGCCCGGGGCAATCAGGTGGATTTCATTGTGACCCACTGCTGCGCCTCCAGCACCCAGGCCCTGATGAGTGCCGGCCGTTATAAGCCGGATGTTTTAACCGGCTACCTGGAGGAAATCCGGCAGACAGTGAAGTTCAAAAAGTGGTTTTTCGGTCATTATCACGATAATCAAATGGTCAGCCCGGAGGAGATTCTGCTGTATGAGCAGATGATCCGGATTCATTAAGGGGGCGAAGGGCTTTTGATTATCCTGTCGGAAAAGGACGGCCAATGGCCGCCCCTACGCTTTTTTCTTTAATTGGCCTTGGTTTCGCAGTATAAGCAACGGTACACATTGTTCGCCCGGTCTGTGAGCTTGAAAATGTGATCCAGCTCCTGCTCAGTGGAAGTGATGCAGCGGGGATTTTTGCATTTGATCACATTCACCAGCCGGTTAGGCATTTCAATATTCCGCTTTTCCGAAAGCTTTTCGTCCTTGATGATGTTCACCGTGGCGCCGGGGTCCACAAAACCGATCACATCCACATCCACAGGGATATCCGCATCGATCTTAATAATGTCTTTCTTGCCCAGCTTGCCGCTGTGGACATTTTTGATGATGGCTACGGAGCAGTCCAGCTTGTCCAGGCCGAGGAGTTCGTAGAGCTTCATGCCTTTGCCGGCGGTAATATGGTCAATCACAATGCCGTTATGGATGGAATCAATGTTCATTTTGGGCCTCCTTAAGTAATTTCAGAATCAGTGCCATGCGCATATATTTGCCGTTTAAGACCTGTTTGAAATAGCAGGCCCGGGGGTCATTGTCCACTGCCACGCTGATCTCGTTGACCCGGGGCAGGGGATGGAGGATGGCCAGGTCCGGCTTGGCATTTTTCAGCTTTTCCATGTTCAGGATGTAGCTGTCTTTCAGGCGCAGATAGTCCTCTTCGTTGAAGAAACGCTCCCGCTGCACCCGGGTCATGTACAGGATGTCCAGCTGCGGCATGGCCCCTTCCAGATCCGTGGTCTGCTCGTAGGGGATGCCCCGCTGCTGCAGCACATCCTTCTTCACATAAGAGGGAACCTTCAGCTCCTCCGGAGAGATGAGGACGAATTTGTTGCCGTTGTACCGGGACATGGCCTGGATGAGAGAGTGGACCGTGCGGCCGAATTTTAAGTCGCCGCAGAGACCGATGGTGAGGCCTTCGAAGCGGCCCTTTTCCCGGTAGATGGTCAAAAGGTCTGCCAGGGTCTGGGTGGGGTGGCTGTGGCCGCCGTCGCCGCCGTTAATCACGGGGATGGTGGCGTTCTGGGCCATTACATAGGCGGAACCCTCTTTCGGGTGGCGCACGGCGATGATGTCCGCATAGCAGCTGACGGTTTTGGCGGTGTCTGCCATGCTCTCGCCCTTGGCGGCGGAAGAGGTGCCGGCGCCGGTGACGCTGATGACGTTGCCTCCCAGCTCGTACATGGCGGCTTCAAAGCTCATGCGGGTCCGGGTGGACGGCTCGAAAAAGAGGGTGGCCAGCTTTTTGCCATGGCAGGCTTCGGCGTACTTCTGGGGGTTGGCGATGATGTCCATGGCCACGTCGATGAGCTCCTTCAGCTCATCCAGGGAAAGGTCGGGAATGTCGATGACGCTTCTCATGTTGTCCTCCTGTTTTATGTGAATTCTTGGTGTGCATGTTATGGTGTCATCCTGAGCGAAGCCCGAAGGGCGAAGTCGAAGGATCTTATCCCTTCCTGCAATGCAGGGGGTTCTTCGCTTTGCTCAGGATGACAGGACTTTGTGGGGGGGATTCCGGGGGAGGTTATTATATCCAGCTCTCGTCCGCCGGGTTGGCCCGGAATTTCAGCAGCCGCTCCTTGTCCGCAGGGGCAATTTTTCCTTCCTGCAGCGCTACTTCGATGATGGTATCAAAGTCTGTGAGGGAAGTGTTTTCCACCTGGGCTGCCGCCAGACGGTCCAGGCCTTTTTGCATGCCGTAGGTGAAAAGGCTGACAATGCCCAGCACCTGGGCACCGGCGTTCCGCAGCACTTCCACCACCTCCAGCACGCTGCCGCCGGTGGAGATTAAATCCTCAATCACCACCACCTTTTGACCGGCTTCCAGCCTGCCTTCGATTTGATTCTGGCGGCCGTGGTCCTTGGCGCCGCTGCGCACATAGCCCATAGGCAGGCCCAGCAGATGGGCGGCGATGGCGGCATGGGCGATGCCGGCGGTGGCGGTGCCCATGAGAACCTGGGCCTCCGGGTACTTGGCGCGGATGGTTTCCGCCAGGGACTGCTCCACCAAAGCCCGCACCGCCGGGGCGGTGAGGATCAGGCGGTTATCGCAGTAAATAGGGCTTTTAATGCCGCTGGCCCAGGTAAAGGGCTCATCCGGCCGCAGGAACACGGCTCCGATATCTAAAAGTCCTTTAGCGATGGCTTGTTTGTTGTTCATAAATGGCTCCTTTATTAGATTACGGGCTCATCTGGGGATGAGCCCCTACGGGGATGAGGCCCTACGGGGATGAGGCCCTACGGGGATGAGGCCCTACGGGAAAGCTGTCCACCTTCTGCGTAGGGGTCGATGCCCTCATCGACCCGCCTATCTGACAAACTCTCTTACACATCTCCCGTATGCTTCCACCGGGTCTGCCGCCTGGGTAATGGGCCGGCCTACCACGATATAATCCGAACCCAGCTCCTTGGCCAGGGCCGGAGTGGTGACCCGTTTCTGATCCCCTTTATCGCCCTCCGCAAAGCGGATGCCAGGGGTCACGGTAAGGAACTCCTGCCCGCAGCGCCCATGCACCGCTGCCGCTTCCAGGGGCGAGCAGACAATGCCGTCCAGACCGGCGGATTTGGCATTCTCCGCATAGGAAAGCACCACTTCCTCCAGGGGCTTTTCAATCAGCAGATCCCGCTCCATCATGGCCTGGTCCGTAGAGGTCAGCATGGTGACGGCAATCAGTTTGGAGCGGCTGCCGTCCGGGCGGGTAAGGCCTTCCAGGGCCGCTTCCATCATGGACCGGCCGCCTCCGGCGTGGACATTCACCAGATCTACATCCAGGCGGGAGAGAGAGGCCATGGCCTTCTTTACCGTGTTGGGGATGTCATGGAGCTTTAAATCCAGAAAAACGGGATGCCCCAGGGCTTTGACGCGCCGCACCATATCCGGCCCCTCGGCATAGAAGAGCTCCATGCCGATCTTCACAAAGGGCTTTTGGGATAGGGGGGCAAAGCGGTTTAAAAAACCCAGGGTGGTCCGGCCGTCTGCAAAATCGCAGGCGATGATAACATGGTGGTTCATAGGATTCCTTTCTTTTGCTGGCGGCGGGCGCATCTGGGGATGCGCCCCTACGGGGAGTTGTTTCCTTTCTCGTAGGGGTTGATGCCCTCATCGACCCGCTATTGTCACTGTCTTTACTTCTGTAAAACCGTACTGCTCCATCACTTTCGGCAGTTCTTCAATAATTTCCTTGCAGGCGGCGGGATTGATCAGATTGGCGCTGCCCACCTGCACGGCGGTGGCGCCGGCCGTCAGCATTTCCAGCACATCCCGGGCGGAGCTGACGCCTCCCAGGCCGATGACGGGGATGCGAACCGCCTGGGCCACCTGATATACCATCCGCAGGGCGATGGGGAAAACCGCCGGGCCGGAGAGGCCGCCGGTGGTATTGGCCAGGAGGGGCTGCCGGGTTTTCAGGTCAAAGCGCATCCCCAGCAGGGTGTTGATGAGGGAGAGACCGTCGGCCCCCGCCTCTTCACAGGCTTTGGCAATGCTCACGATATCCGTCACATTGGGGGTGAGCTTGATGATTACCGGCTTGGTGGTGACGGCTTTTACCGCTCGGGTGACGGCCGCCGCCGCCTTCGGGTCCGTGCCGAAGCTCATGCCGCCGCCGTGAACATTGGGGCAGCTGATATTGATTTCCAACCAGCCGATTCCCTCTTCCTTGTCCAGCCGCCGGGCCACTTCCGTATATTCCTCCAGGGAAAAGCCGCTGATATTGGCCATCACCGGCTTGTGAAAGACCTGTCGCAGCAGGGGCAGTTCCTCGGAAATCACTTTGTCCACCCCGGGATTCTGCAGTCCTACGGCGTTTAAGAGGCCGGCGGGGCACTCCGCAATGCGGGGAGTGGGGTTCCCGAAACGGGGCTCCAGGGTGGTGCCCTTAAAGGAAAAGGTTCCCAGGATATTGATATCGTAATGCTCCGCCATTTCGTAGCCGTAGCCGAAGGTGCCGGAGGCGGGAATCACGGGATTGTCCAGCCATATGCCGCACAAATTGACGTTCATATTCACCATCCCAGAACCTCCCGGTGAAAGACAGGCCCGTCCTTGCAGACCCGTTTCGGGCCCCGGGCCGTTTGGATGCTGCAGCCCATGCAGGCTCCGAAGCCGCAGCCCATGCGCTCCTCCAGGCTCAGCTGCCCGGGAGCTTCCGTGGCCCGGCAAAGGGCCTTCAGCATAGGCAGGGGGCCGCAGGCGTAAAAATGCGTGAAGTCCTTAGGCAAATGATCTGTCACAAAGCCTTTTTGCCCCCGGCTGCCCTCCAGGGTCACCAGGGTGGTTTCCGCCCCCAGGGCGGTAAATTCCGCCTCATAAAAGCATTCGGCGGCGGTATTAAAGCCCAGCAGCACCCGGGGGGTGATACCCTGCCGGAGCAGTTCTTTGGCCAGGAAATACAGAGGCGGAATCCCGGCGCCGCCGCCGACTAAAAGGGGCGCCCGGCCGGCTTTTTCTAAATCATATCCGCGGCCCAGACCCGTCAAAACGTCCAATGAATGCCCCGGGGGCAGTTCCGAGAGAACCCGGGTGCCTTCTCCGACGCTTTTGTAAATGAGGGTCAGCACCCCGCCTGCCGCGTCGCAGACGGAAATGGGGCGGCGCAGGAAAAAGCCGGGAATCTGGAGATTCACAAACTGGCCAGGGGCCAGGGGCTCTGCCGGATCCAGTCCCGCCAGCTCCAGGCGGAAGACGCCGGAGGCCAGGGGGGTATTATGAAGGATGGTAAGGGTTTGCTGGGTCATTATTGTCCCTCGTAAGCGATTTGCCCTCCGGCTACGGTGAGCAGGCATTTTCCCTGGACAAGCCGGCCTTCGAAGGGGGTGGACTTGCCTTCGGAAAGGAAGTCTTTCGGGTCAATGGGGTAGGTGGCCTCCAAATCCCAGAGGGTATAGTCATCGTTCTTTAGGGGCAGGCCGAAGCGCCGGCGGGGATTCACCGCCATGAGTTCTATCAAGCGTTCCAGAGTGATGATCCCCTTCAGCACCAGCTCGGTATACAGCAGGGGAAAAGCGGTTTCCAGGCCTACAATGCCGAAGGCGCTTTTCTCCAGGCCCCGGGCCTTTTCCTCTGCCGAATGGGGGGCGTGGTCCGTGGCAATCATATCGATGGTGCCGTCCAGAATTCCCTCCAACAGTGCCTCCCGGTCTGCCCGGCTCCGAAGGGGCGGGTTCATCTTAAAGCGGCCCTCCTCCTGCAGATTTTCGTCGCAGAGCAGGAGATAATGGGGGGCCGTTTCGCAGCTCACATTGATGCCCTCTTTCTTGGCCTGGCGCACCAGCGCCACGCTTTCTTTGGTGGAAATATGGCAGATATGATAAGCGCAGCCCGTTTCCCGTGCCAGCCGGATATCCCTTTTGATGGGCCCCCACTCGCTTTCGGAGGAGATGCCCCGGTGGCCATGAGCCGCCGCATAGACCCCGTCGTGGATATAGCCGCCGTGAAGCAGGCTTTCGTCCTCGCAATGGGCCGCCAGAATCTTCCCCAGGCCGGCGCAGCGCTCCATCAGGCTCCGCATCATGGCTTCGCTCTGGACGCCCTTGCCGTCATCGGAGAAGGCGATCACATACGGGGCCATGGCTTCCAGATCCGCCCCTTCCCGGCCCAACTCGCCTACGGTCAAAGCGCCGTAGGGCAGCACCTGCATGCAGGCGCCCTGCCGGATCAGATCCAGTTCTTCCTGCAAATGAGGCAGGCTGTCCGGCACCGGATTTAAATTGGGCATGGCGCAGACCGTGGTATAGCCCCCCCGGGCCGCCGCCCGGGAGCCGCTTAGAATGGTCTCCTTATAAGAAAAACCCGGTTCGCGGAAGTGCACATGCACATCACAGAAACCGGGGAAAATGATGAAAGAGTGATGGGATCCTTCGCTTCGCTCAGGATGACACGGAAAAAGGCCGGAATGCTTGGATAAAATTGAAATATCAGGGGTAAAATCCGGGTACAAATGACTTTTGAACACAGTTAGATTCATAATAACCTCGCCTTGCCGATATCTCGTATCGTCTTAAAGACCGTGGTTAGTCTATCACAGGAATCAGGCCTTGTCAAACGGAAAAAGCCGGGAATAGAATAAAAAATATAAGAAAAAATGCGGGACCCGTGCTATAATGCAGATAGTCTGTTTTGATGAAAGAGAAGGATTTGAAGGAGAAACCCCTATGCCGCAAATGCCCGATAAAATGATACCCATCCTGCGCAATGCCATGCGCATGTTCCGGGATGATAATGAAATCATGGACCCCATCAAGGCGGAACGGATGCTGATGGGCCTTTCCGGCGGCATCATGGAGCATTTGGTGGAGGGCCGGGTCAAGCGGGAGGATGTTTTCCTCCATGAATTTAAGGCCGCCCTGCTCAGGCCCAGCCGCCGGCTGATACCCGGAACGGTGCTTTACCTCCACGGCGGCGGTTATTGCACCGGAGGCCTGGAGTATGCCACTTGGTTCGGTAAGCTGATTGCCGCCACCGTAGGGGCCCGGACCTTATGCCCGGCTTACCGCCTGGCCCCGGAGCATCCCTTCCCGGCGGCGCTGGAGGATGCCCTGAAGGCCTATCGCTATCTTCTGGAGAGATATCCGGAGGAGAAGATTACCTTGATGGGAGAATCCGCCGGCGGCGGCCTTTGCTTTGCCCTCTGTCTGAGATTGAAGGAAGAGGGGCTGCCCCAGCCGGAAGGAGTGGTGGCGGCTTCTCCCTGGACGGATCTGACCCTCTCCGGGGCATCTTACGAGATAAACCGGGAGAAGGATCCTTCCCTGAACCGGGAAAAACTGGTGATTTTTGCGGACAGCTACGCCCGGGAGACTGCCACGGATTTCCCCTTGTGTTCCCCTCTCTTCGGGGATCTGTCCGGGCTGCCGGAGAGCCGTATTTATGTGGGGGGGCACGAAATCCTGCTGGATGATTCCGTAAAAATGGCGGAGGCCCTCCTGAAGGCCGGCTGCGCCGTCAGCCTCACGGTGGCGGAGGAGATGTGGCATGTGTATTTGTTTTATAATCTGCGGAAATTCCGGGGACATATCCTGGAAATCGCGGATTTCTTAAGGAGCAAACTGGCATGAACCGGCCCTGGTTGCGTTTGGATAATGCGGCTCTGATTTTCCCGGCGGTGCGCAATTCCCGCTGGGTCAATACCTTTCGCCTTTCGGCGGACCTGAAGGATCCGGTGGATCCCGGGGTGCTGCAGCAGGCAGTGGAGGATTTGATGCCCCGCTTTCCTTCCTTTTATCTGCGGCTGGGCACCGGCCTGTTCTGGTATTTCCTGGAGGAAGTGAAGGAAGTGCCCAAGGTGCGGCCGGAATACGCTTACCCCCTGACCCATATGAGTGTGAAGGAGCAGAGGCGCTGCTGCTTTAGGGTGCTGTACCACGAAAAGCGGGTGGCGGTGGAGTTTTTCCATGTGCTGACGGATGGCAGCGGCGCTCTGATTTTCTTCAAAAATCTGCTGGCCCAGTATATCTGGCTGCGCTACGGGGAAGCGGCCCCCCTGGAAGAGGGCCTTGTGGATTTAAAGGAGGAGCCCCGGGAGATAGAGCTGAAGGACGCCTTCCAGCGCTGCAGCGGTCAATATCCCATGAGCCGCCGGGAGCCCACCGCTTACCGTTTAAAAGGCCGGCCGGACCCCGGGGGCATCATTCATGTCATCACCGGAATTATCAAAACCGAGGATCTGCTGGCGGCGGCTAAGGCCAGAGGCGTTACGGTGAACGCCCTCTTGTCTGCCGTGATGATGGATACCATTGCGGAGATCCAGGCGGCCCATATGCCCCGGCATCTCTGGAAACCAGTGAAAGTGACGGTGCCCATCAATCTGCGGACGGTTTTTCAGACGGAGACCTTCCGGAATTTCTCCCTGGTGCTGAATATCGGCGTGGACCCGAGGCTGAAGGATTACAGCTTGGAGGAGCTTTGCCGGGAGTATAAAAACCAGATGGCTCTGGAGGCGGTGCCGGAGAAAATGGCGGCCCGGATTGCCGCCAATGTGCTGCCCCAGTGGGCGCCCCTGATGCGGGCGGCACCTTTGTTTCTGAAAAAGATTGCCCTGAAAATGATTTATAACCGGGTAGGGGAACGGAAGGGCTGCATCAATATTTCCAATATGGGCCGGGTGAAGCTGCCGGCGGTGATGGAGTCTTACGTGGAACGGCTGGATTTGATGATCGGGGTGCAGTACACCTATCCCAACAACTGCGCCGTGGTCAGCTACGGCGATAAAACCTGCATCAATATCGTGCGGAATATTCAGGAAACGGAATTGGAACGGCGCTTTTTCACCAGACTGGTGAAGCTGGGCATCTCGGTGCGGATCGAGTCCGGGGAGAAGGAAGAGGAGGCCTAAAATGTATTGCGTCAAATGCGGTGTGGAACTGGAAGAGGGGGTAAAAAGCTGTCCGCTGTGCGGCACGGCGGTGTGGGATCCGGAACCGAAGCCCCGGACCCATCATTACAATCCTGATTTATATCCGGTCAAAGAAAAGAAAAACAGGACCACCTTCCTGATCCTGATTACCTTGATCTTTGCCGCCATACCCCTGGGCTGCCTGATTGCCTGCCTGAATTATTACGGCCATGCAGCCTGGTCTGCTTATGTGGCGGCTGCCTTTATCTTTGTTTATCTGGCGGCGGTGCTGCCGGCCTGGTTTCCCCGTTATTATCCCAGCATTTTTATTCCGGTGAGTTTTCTGGCCCTGGGGGGGCTATTGCTCTTTATCTGCCTGTACACGGGGGGCCAATGGTTCCTGCCCTTCGCTTTCCCGGTGACCGGGCTGGCCTTCCTTTTTACCTACGGCGCCTATTGGCTCACCCGCATAGGCATCATGCCCCGCATTAAATTGCGGCTCATCGGGGTGTATTTTATTCTGCTGGGTGGCGCCACCATTTTAGTGGAGCTTTTCCTGCACATCACCTTCCCCAAGCCCATGTTCAACTGGTCTATCTACACGGCGGGATTCTTCGGGGCCTTCGGACTGTTCCTCTTTATAGCCTCCTTCATCAAACGGCTGCGCCGGGCTATGTACAAGAAAATGTTTGTGTAAAGGGGTTGAAAGGCGGTCCGCAGGAGCCCGCAAAAAAAGTATTCCCCCTGCAACAATCCGGCCGGATAAAGGGTATTATGGGTAAAAAGAGAAGGAGGAACGACCCCATGAAGAAAACATGGCTGAAACGGCTGACAGTGCTGGCGCTGACTCTTTGTCTGCTTTTGTCCTTAACGGCCTGCCAACCGGTGTTTCAAACTTTGCTTCAGGGCAAAAAGACAGGGGCGCAGAGCCTGATGGAGGATATAAAAGCCCAGAAGGTAAGCGGCCTAAAAAGCGATGAGAATTTCCGGGCGCTGTATGATCAATTTGCCGCGGCCCTGCTGAAGGAATCCTACGGCCTGGAAGAGAATAAAAACATATTGCTGTCACCCTTATCCGTGATGACCGCTCTGGGGATGACTGCCATGGGCGCCCGGGGAGAGACCTTGAAGGAGATGGAAGCCGTGCTTCTGGGCGGGGCGCAGAACCGGGAAGGAAAGTCCCTGGGGATAGAGGATTTAAGCCGCTATCTGTACGAATATTACCAAAAGCTGCCCTCTGCCGACGAGTCCCGCTTCACCTTCGGCAATTCCATCTGGTTCCGGGACGAAGCAGGCTTCGAAGTGGAAAAGGAATTCCTGCAGATCAATAAGAATTATTACGATCCGGATATTTACAAGGCCCCTTTTGATGCAGGCACGGTACGGGATATCAACCAGTGGGTGGACAGTAAAACGGAACATCTGATTCCCCAGGTGCTGGAGGAACTGGATGAAAGGGATATGATGGCCCTGATCAACGCCCTGCTCTTTGACGCCAAATGGGACAATCCCTTTGGCTCCAATGCGGAATATTCCGGCAGCTTCAGAGCATTGGGCGGCGCTGAGCGCAAGGTGACCATGATGAACGGGGGAGGGCTGTATCTGATTGACGAGGGAGACACCATCGGTATGATGAAGGCCTATGGGGGAGATAAATACCGTTTCGCAGCCCTCATGCCCCGGGATGAAAAGGCGGACTTCGACCGCTTTGTGTACAGCCTGGACGGGGAAAAGCTGCAGCTGCTTTTGGGCAGCGTCAAAAACTGGGATTTCACCCTGGTGATGCCCAAGTTTACGGCAGAGTTTTCCACGGATCTGGTAAAGGCCTTGGGGAATCTGGGGATGCGGGGGGCCTTTGACTCCGGGGCGGATTTCAGCGGCATTTCCCAAACCATGCCCCTGGCAATCGGTCAGGTGGTACACAAAACCCGGCTGGAGCTGGATAATGACGGCACCAAGGCTGCTGCGGTGACAGTGGTGATGGCTACCAAGGCCGCCATGCCGGTGCCGGGGCGGATCGATGCCATCGTGCTGGACAGGCCCTTTGTCTATATGATCATTGATACGGAAAATCAGCTGCCCATCTTCCTAGGGACAATGACGGATATAGAGCCGTAGAAGCAGGGAGCGGAGGGCCGCAGCCAAATGGGGACGGTTCTTTTTGGCCGACAGGCCAAAAAGAACCGTCCCCATTGGCTGTTGGCTGCCCATTGGCTGACCTGGGCGGCTGGTAGCCGTCCTTACCGCTTCTTCCGAAATGCGATAAAGTTCAGCACCGCAAGCATCACCACAAAGACCCCAATGGTAATCCAGGAGTTGCCCGGACTCTGGGGGGAAAAGCCCATGAGCAGCATCAGCGGCGCGCCGAACAGAATGGCATAGCCCTGCTGGTAAACCAGGTTGTTGGCCGCCGGTGTGGTAAAGCGGGGATCGGCTTCCCTGAGGAGAATCACGCCGGTGGAAGCCGTGCCGGTGAGCATGCCGTAAAGGCTTAAAAATGCCTCATGGCGATAGTCGGGAAAGATGCGTTTGCAATAGTAGTCCAGATAGAAATAGGTTACCACGGCGCCGCCCACGCACATGATTACCAGGGGCAGCACAAACTCCGTGTGGGTAAAGGCAGACAGATTGATGGCGGCGATGGAAGCCACCACCATGATATCAAACATAAAGCCCGCAATCCGGTCCTGCATAAAGGTGTTGGTAAAGTGCTGCTTGATGATGCCCTTCTTTTGCAGCATGCGGAACAGGGCTTTGACCAGTAGACCGAAGAGGGTGGAGAACAGGAAGTTGAAGCCCCAGATTAAAGGCTGCAGGGTGTTGGTGCCGAACTTGCCCAGCGCCCCGGTTTCGATAATGGCATTCAGCCCCCGCATGGTCAGATAAGCCAGCAGGTAAGAGAAAAATACCAGCGCCAGCTGTACTGTCAGTTTGTCAATGGAGTCGGATATGGGAATCTCATTTTCGCCCTGGATATGCTGAGGCGAGAGACTTTCCTGCTGCGCTTCCTCCCGGGCTTTCAGCAGCCCCTGTCCCCGCATCTTATTCAGATAAATAATTCCCCCGATACTGGAGGCGATAAAGCCCATGGCGGCAATGGTGAGACCGAAGCTGGTGCCTTCCTCAAAGCCGTACAGATTTTCGTAGGTCCGGCCCCAGTTATAGGCCTGGCCCGGCCCCTGTCCGTAGCCCATGGGCAGAATCGTGCCGGAGCCGAAAAAGCTGTCGATCAGGTAGTAGAGCAGCAGGGACACCAAAAGGCCGATTACCCCCTGAATCAAGTACGAACTGACCACGCTCAAGGAGGTGCGGAAGCTGTCCCCTTTGTACTCCTTGCTGCGCCGGTCCAGATTCCGCAGACTCATGGCCGCAAAACCCAGGCCCAGGCCGTGGTAGGTGAGGGTTTCTAAAAGGGCGCGGTCGAAGATGTGCCGCCCGGTAATCAAAAGATAGATTACATTGGCCAGCAGGATCAAAAAGCCCCCTAGCACGCTGCTGGGAATCATAAAGCGGCGGATCAAAGAGAAGCGCTGCCGCAGAATGGTGGCCACCAGCATAGCCAAAAGCAAAACAGTGAGGGTAATGACAAAGGACCAGATACTCTGGTCCCAAAAATTGGTACCGGTTGTCATGGGGTGCTCCTCAAAATCAATTCATTCTTCTTTCATATAATAGCAGATATTTCCGTCCGTGATAACGGATTTTTTTCTTTTTCTTTAAAATTTCGTAGAAACGGCCATCCTTGTCCGAGAAGGACACCACCCCTTTATACCGGATAGCCAGTTCCGCGATCTCCTCAAAAGCAAAATGCTTTTCCCCCAGACTAAGGCCGCCGGCGTCCAGCCGCAGCGTTCCGGCGGCAAGGGGGATCCGTTTGTGCTCCTGGATCTGCAGCAGCTGCATCTCCTCATCCTCCGCCACGGGAAGATCTTCCAAGGCCAGGGAGGCCAGATATGCCTTCTGCCAGGCATCCCAGTCCCGCACGCTGCGGAAAGGGGTCTCCCCTTCTTCGGCCGTAAAATAGCCCCATTGGTCATATTGGACGCTGAAGCCGCAGGCGCAGCGGTAGCGGTCGTCCCGGCTTTGGAAACGATCCAGGCCGTGGCAGCGGGGACAAAGGGGCAGGGCAAACTCCAGACCCTCCGCCAGGCGCTTACCGGGGTAGGGGTGGGGATTCTTCTCCTGGGTGGCATAGGCATCCTCAAAAAGATCCCGGGCAATCAGCGCATTGATCTCCTCCGGCTTCATCTTCTTTAATTCTTCCGGCTGGTAAATGCCCGCCAGGCGGATCTCCACCGGCCCCTTCCGTCTGGTAAAAGCCCAGCGGGGTCGGGCCAGATAACCGGACACATGCACCGTTACCAGAGGCACCCCGGCGGACCGGGCCATTTTCCCTGTGGCCGGGGGGAAGGGAGCCGTAACTCCGTCCCATGTGCAGTTTCCTTCCACGCAGAGCCCTACGCTGCCTTCATTTTTCAGCTTCCGCAAAATATCCATCACGGTGGCTGCCGCATTCCCCCCCTGGGCTCGGGGGATGGGATCGATGAGCCAGATGATCAGTTTGCTGATCCAGCCCAGGGAAAACAAATGCTCCGTGGCCACAAAGTGGATAAAGCGGCGGCTTTTATGGGTCACCATAAGGGGATCGAAATTGATTACATGATTGGCCACCAGCAGAAAGCGTTCCGGCAGGGGCGGGAAAGCGCTATCGTCAAACAGAAAGCCTTTTTTCAGCCAGGGACGGAGGATAAAACTGACCACCCTCCGGACATTTTCGTTAAAACGGATGCTGTGTTTCATAAGGCAGTGCTACTCCTTGCTGCCCGAAAGGGGCAGGCGGAAAATGAATTCCGTGCCGCTGCCCGGGGTGGAGGCCACATCAATGGTTTCTCCGTGGGCAGCGATGATTTCCCGGGTAATGGAAAGGCCCAGACCGGTGCCTTTTTTGTCCTTGCCCCGGGAGGCGTCGCTTTTATAGAAACGGGTCCAGATTTTGCCCAGTTCCTCTTTTTCAATACCGATGCCGAAGTCTTTTACGGAAACGGAAACCTTATCCCCCAGCTCCTGGAGCCGGATGCGTATGACCCCCTCGTCGTAGGAGAACTTGATGGCATTGTCCACCAGGTTGTGCAGGGCCTGGTTAATGCGGCCCAGATCTGCCTGCACCATGATCTCCGGAGCGCCGAATACCAGCTCGAAGGTGATGCCCCGCCGGGCGCAGACCCCTTCGAAGGTTTCACAGACGGAGCGGACGGTTTTCACCAAGTCAAAATCCGACAGCTCCAGCCCCAGCCGGGCTTCGTCCAGGGAATTTAAAGAGAGCATGCTCTGGGTCAGATTGGTGAGGCGTTCCGTTTCGCCGATGATGATCTGCAGATATTTTTCCTGGGAGTCCGGGGGAATCACCCCGTCCACCATGGCCTGGAGATAGCCCCGGATGGAGGTTAAGGGGGAGCGGAAATCGTGGGACACATTGGCAATAAAGTTTTTCTGGGTCTCGTCCGTATTCTGGAGCTGCCGGGCCATTTCGTTTAAGGAATTCGCCAGATAGCCGATTTCATCATGGTTTTTTACCTGGATCCGGTGCTGCAGATGGCCGGCGGCATACTCCCCCGCCCCGGTGGTAATGGCCCGGATGGGCCTCAAAACCCAGAAATAAATGGCCAGCAGGATCATCAAAGAGAAGAGAATAATCACGGCATATATGACATAAGCCTGGCCCATGAAGGCATTGGCCCGGCTGTCTGCCGTGGCGGCGCTTTGATGCAGGGTCAGATAGCCCAGCAGACTGTATTCTGCGCTGATAGGCGAAAAGACGCTGATGCAAACCTCGCTGAAACTGCCATAAAAGCCCCCGATGCGGTAATATTGGTTGCTTTCCGCCGGGTTAAAGCCGTCGATAAGAACCCCCTCCATCTGGCGCTGGTTGTCGTAAATCACCGTGTTGGCGGTATTCAGCACCATGATGCGGTAGGAAGAGGCCTTCTCATCCAGAGAAGCACTGTCCAGCTGGCGATGGTTCCGGTAATACTCATTCTGCAGGGCAGACAAAGCCAGGGCCTCCCGGTACAGCTCCTCTGCGGCACTGCGGCGGGCAGAGCTGCGGAAAAGACGCTCTCCGGTGAAGGCCAGAAAGGCAAAGGTACAGAGGGCAAAAACCAGATATACCAACAGAAATTTTAAGCTGAGCCGTGTTTTCATAAGCTGTTACTGGGGGCTTAGCACCTCAAAGCGGTATCCTACGCCCCAAACCGTGGAAAGCTGCCAAGCGGCATGGGCCGGCAGCTTCTGCCGCAGGCGCTTGATATACACATCCACCGTGCGGGGGTCTCCCACATACTCGTAGCCCCAGACTCCGTCCAGGATCTGCTCCCGGGTAAAGACCTGTCCCGGGGAAACCGCCAGATAATACAGAATTTCCATTTCCTTGGCGGACATGTCCAGAGATTCTCCCCGGAACAGGACCGTATAATTGCTGAGGTTGATTACCAGATCCGGGAAGCTGACTTTTTTCTCCCCGCTTTCCGCCGGCTGAACCCGTTTCTGAGCCCGGCGGAGCAGGGCCTTCACCCGGGCCACCATCTCTTTGTTGTCAAAGGGCTTGATCATATAATCATCCGCCCCCAGCTCCAGCCCCAGCACCTTATCGAAGACCTCGCCTTTGGCGGAGAGCATCATAATAGGCACATCGCTCTCCCGGCGGATTTCCTGGCAGACCTGGTAGCCGTCCATTCCCGGCAGCATAATATCCAGCAGGATCAGGTCCGGCTGAAAGCTTTTCCACTGGCTTAAGGCCTCGGGACCCGTGGCGGCCAGGGCCGTTTCATAGCATTCCCGGGTCAGATATAGGCTAATCAGTTCGGCAATATGGGGATCATCATCTACAATCAGTACTTTTTGCTTGGACATGGCGCCTCCTTATTTCACTTTCAGTTCCGCCACTGTGGCTCCGTCGCCGCCTTCGTTAAGGGGGGCGGGGGCAAAGCCGGCCACATGCTTGTTCCGCCTGAGCAGGCCGGCCACCGCTTTTTTCAGGGCGCCGGTGCCCCGGCCGTGTATGATCCGCACCCGGCTGATATGGGCCAGCCAGGCATCGTCCAGATATTTGTCCAGGGCCTGGAGGGCGTCGTCTACGGTCATGCCGATGAGATTGAGTTCCGTGGACACCGTCAGGCCCTTTTGATAAGCGGAGAAACTGCTCCGCTGCTTTTTTCCTTCCACCAGGGTGGTGTCCTCCGGCACCAGCTCCAGATCCGAGGCCTGGACTTCCGTGCGGAGGATGCCCATCTGGACCGTGAGGCGGCCCTTGGCATCCGGCAGGGAGGCCACGGTGCCCTTGGCGCCCAGGGAGTGGACATGCACCAGATCTCCCAGGCGGAGCTTCTTTTCCGTGACGGTAACCCGCCGGGGTTCCCGCGTTTCCTCCGGCCCCGCCGCCGCTTCCAGCGCCAGCCGCAGACCGGCCCGGGCCTCCTCCATTTCCCGGCTGACGGGTTCCCCCCGCCGGTGCATATCCCGGATGGCCTGATCTGCCGCCTCTTTGGCCTGGGCCAGAATGGAACGGGCCTCTTCCCGGGCTTCCTGCAGCAGCCGGGCCTTTTGCTGATCCAGATTGTTCTGGAGTTTCTGGGCCTCGGCTTTTAAGGCGGTGGCTTCTTCATGGAGGTGTTTTACCGCCCGCTCCGCCTGCTCCATTTCTCCCCGCTTTTTATCCAGATCCGCAATCACATCCTCAAAGGCTTCCTGATTGGTATCGATATAGCCTCCGGCCTCCGCAATGATGTCCTCCGCCAGCCCCAGCTTCCGGGAAATGGCGAAGGCGTTGCTTTTGCCGGGGATGCCGATGAGCAGGCGGTAGGTGGGCCGCAGGGTGGCCACATCGAATTCGCAGGAAGCGTTTTCCACCCCGGGGGTGGAGAGGGCATAAACCTTCAGCTCGCTGTAATGGGTGGTGGCGCAGGTATAAATGCCCCGGCTGTGGAGACGGCTTAAGATGGCCATGGCCAGGGCGGCCCCTTCCACCGGGTCTGTGCCGGCACCCAGCTCGTCAAAGAGCACCAGGGAATCCTCGTCCGCTTCCGCCATGATCTTCACAATATTGGTCATATGGGAAGAGAAGGTGGAGAGACTCTGTTCAATGCTTTGCTCATCGCCGATATCGGCGTAGATTTCCTTGAAAATACACAGGCGGGAGTTCACCGCCGCCGGAATATGCAGGCCGCTCTGGCCCATAAGGGTCAGAAGGCCCACGGTTTTTAAGGAGACGGTTTTGCCTCCCGTATTGGGCCCGGTGATGATCAGAAGGTCATAATCGCCCCCCAGGCGGATATCAATGGGCACCACCTTAGCGGGATCCAGCAAAGGATGCCGCCCCTTTTTGATGTTGATGACTTTCCCCTCACCCTCATACACCGGCTCCGTGCCCTTATAATCCCGGGAGAGCCGGGCTTTGGCGAAGATAAAATCCAGTTCCGTGAGCACATGGTAGTTGGTGAGAATCTCTTCGGCATGGGCCACCGTCTGCTCCGTCAGATCCGCCAGCACCAGCTCGATTTCCTTTTGCTCCTGGATCTCCAGCTCCCGCCATTCGTTGTTCAGTTTCACCACGGACATGGGCTCGATGAACACCGCCTTGCCGCTGCCGGACTGGTCGTGGACAATGCCGGACACCTGGGATTTATTCTCCGCTTTGACCGGCAGGCAGTAGCGGCCGTCCCGCATGGTGACCACCGCATCCTGCAGGAGGGTGCGGTGCTTTAAGAGCAGGGCGTTCAGCTCCGTATGGATGCGGTCGGAGATGGTTCTGAGCTGCCGCCGCACCTTGGCCAGGCCGGGACTGGCCTGATCCGCCATTTCCTCTTCGCTTAAAATATCCGCCTCCAGCAGCTGTCTGAGGGGGGTTAAAGGAGAAAGAAGGCCGAAACGCTCCGACAGGCTGTCCGGCTCCGGGCGGGAATCCTCCCGTCCATAGGTTTTGGCTTTGGAGGCCATGGCCAGCAGTTTCTCGATGCGCAGCAGCTCCGGCATGCTGAGGGAAGAGCCGGACTGGGCCCGCTTGATGCCGGCCCGGATATCGTGAATGCCGCTAAAGCCCGGATTGCCGTGGGCAATGAAACGGGCCTCCGCATCGCTGGTTTCCTTAAGGGCAGTCAGGATATCCTCTTTTTCCGTCATAGGTTTCAGGCTGCGGCAAAGAGCCTTGGCTCCGTCGGAGACGGCCAGGGCTTCCAGACGCAGGAGGATTTTATCGTATTCCAGTGTTTTTAATACTTTTTCATTCATACAAACAAAACTCCCCGGGGAGGTTTTTCTACAGTATATCAAATAATCCGGGAGGGGGCAAGTTGCAGATTCTCCCCAAAAGGCTTGATTTTTGGGCCTTCCAGGCTTTATAGTGAACTTACAGCCCTCGGGCTGAAGGAGGAAGCATGAAGAAAGCTTGTTGCTTGATGATAGGGTTGCTGCTGTTTCTGTGCGCCTGCGGCAGGGGCACTGCGCCAACTGCCCTGGGGACTTTGCCCCAGAATGATTTTTCCCCGGAGGCGGAGAGCCGGGAGACGAGCGGGACCACTGCACCGGCGCCGGGTACCACGGAGGAGCCGACTACTGTGCCGGAGCCGGCCACCACGGAGGAACCGACAACCACGCCGGAACCGACGACTACGCCGGAGCCGACGACTACCCCGGAGCCCACGACCACGGAGGAGCCGACTACCACCACGGAGGAACCGACTACTACCCCGGAACCAACGACTACGGAGGAGCCGACTACCACGCCGGAACCAACGACTACGGAGGAGCCGACTACTACCCCGGAGCCCACGACCACGGCACCTCCGGATCCTACGGTGGCAGCGGAGGGGCCCATCGTCTGTATCGACCCGGGGCACCAGGGCCGGGCAAACCTGGATACGGAGCCTCAGGGCCCCGGCTCGGACATCCTGAAAGCCAAGGTCAGCGACGGCACCCGGGGGGTCAGCAGCGGCATCCGGGAGTCACTTATTAATCTCAGCATTGCCCTGCAGCTGCGGGATGAACTCCTGCGCCGGGGCTACCGGGTGGTGATGACCCGGACCTCGGAGGAAGTGGATATCAGCAATAAAGAGCGGGCGGAGCTGGCCAATGCTTCCGGCGCCGAGGCCTTTCTGCGGCTGCACTGCGATAACGGGGACCCTTCCTGGAGCGGCACCGCCATTTACTGTCAGCATCCCTACAGCGACTATAACGGCTACCAATATGCCAACAGCCGTCGTCTCTGTGAAATCCTGCTGGTGCAGATGTGCCGGGCCACGGGGGCGGCAAACCGGGGCGTTGTGGAGGCCTACCACTACACCGGCATCAACTGGAGCCAGGTCCCCGGAGGATTGATTGAGATGGGCTTTTTAAGCAATGCGGCAGAAGAGCAGAAGCTCCTGGATCCGGCCTATCAACAGCTTCTGGTGCAGGGCATGGCAGACGCTTTGGATATTTATTTCGGCAGAAATTGACAAAATTGTTTCCTTGTATTATGCTGAAAGAAAGGAGACTGGTATGATTTTTCCCGCTTTGACTTGGGTACTTTTGCTTTTGTCCGCCGCCCTTTGCGCCGTGGGCTTCTATAAATTCATTTATTTTTCCACCCTGGGGCAGGGATTGGCGGTGGCAGGACTGGGGCTTGGCACTTTGATTATTGCCCTCGGCGGAGGGAAGTTCTCCCCGGCCTTTTTTATCAGCTGTCTGCTTTGCCTGCTGTACGGACTGGTGGAAGGGGGCTTTTCTGCGCTGGCGGAATTGATGGAAATGCGGGGCAGAACCGCCTATAAATCCAAACTGGAAAACAATACCCCCCTGACGATGCAGGGAGGCTTTTGGCTTTTGTATAGTCTTTTGTATCTGCTGCAAATCACTCCCTTATGGTACCGGGCCTCGGACCGGGTGGGGCGGGACGGTGTCTTCTCCTGGATTGCGCTGGTTTTGATGGCCTTCGGGCTGGGGGTCATGTTTTTGGCCCACAGGCAGGCGGCAATCCAGAAAGCAGAGAATCCTGATTTCCCTCCCATGCAGAAGATTTACACCTGGGCCCGTTGTCCGGCGCAATTGGGACGGATCGTTTTCTGGATAGGCATGCTGTGCAGCGGCATCGGCTATGTGTCCGGGATTCGCTGGATTCCGGTGCTTTTAGGAACCGGCTCCGCCCTGTTTATGGCGGTGCGCAGCGCCTTCCGGCAGGACAGGCTGATGCGCAGGCGTTATGCTTATCTGCCGGAATACCGGGAATATGCGGAGGACACCCACATTCTCATCCCGCTGCTGATGTCCAAACCCATTGAGTGGGAGTGAGGCGCCTCCTCTCAAAACCCCGGTATTCATGCGGGTCTTTAGCATATTTGCTTAGTCGATGACAACAAAATGACAACAGTAATCTAAATCTGATTATTCTTAAATGACAAGGCTATCTGATTCCAGGCGGATCCGGATAGCCTTTTTCTTTTTCTTCACCGGAGTTATCGGCGGGGCTATCGGCCGGAAGGCGGATAGTGGAAGGAATAATTCAGGGAAGCCGGCGCAGGCACATAAGGGAGAAGGTGTCTCTCAAAATTTAAGTGCGATTAATATCATCATCGAATAAATCAACATAGTCGTTTATGATTTATATGACCTTATTAAGCTTGACTTTTGACAGAGTTCATGATAAAATGTAATTGTGTCATACTGTAGCCAAATGACTATGTTAAACTCTGAAAAGAGGATATTGAATGAGAGCACTGAATTACAAAACCGAATATCAAAAACTGCTGTCTCCTGAGATCGTTTCATATCTGGCGCAGATCCATGAGCAGAAAGGTCAACAGAATCTTTTCATAGAAGCACAGAAGGACGCCTTGTCCGAACTGCTGGAAATCACAAAGATTCAGAGCACAGAGGCCTCCAACCGTATCGAGGGGATTATCACCTCCGACGACCGGTTAAAAAAGATCGTGATGAACAAGACGACCCCGAAGGGCCGGAGCGAGCGCGAAATTGCCGGTTATCGTGATGTGCTGAACACAATCCACGAAAACTATGACTTTATTCCCGTCAGGCCCGGCATGATCCTGCAGCTACACCGGGATCTGTATAAATTCAGCAATTCGGCTATGGGCGGCAGCTTCAAGAACTCCGATAACGTCATCGCCGAAGAGCTGCCGGATGGGACCAAGAGAGTCAGGTTCCAGCCGGTCCCGGCATGGGAAACATCAGAGGCCATGGATTCCCTGTGCAACGCATTGCAGGAGGCCCTGACAGATCCGGAAATGGATCCCCTGCTGCTGATGCCCATGTTCATTCTGGACTTCCTTTGCATTCATCCCTTTGGCGATGGAAACGGCCGCATGAGCCGCCTGCTGACGCTTCTTCTGCTGTATCGCTCCGGGTATTTCGTCGGAAAGTATATCAGTCTTGAGCGGCTGACGGCAGACAGCAAAGAGACCTATTATGAGGCCCTGCAGGAAAGCTCGACCGACTGGCATGAAGGCACAAACGATTATCTCCCTTTCGTCCGGTATATGCTCGGCATCGTGATCGCGGCCTACCGGGAATTCGTCTCCCGGGTTGATGTCCTGATCACAAGGGGTCTCTCAAAACCGGAACGGGTGCGGGAGATCATCCGAAGCACCACAGGGAAAATCACAAAAACGCAGATCATGCGGCAGTGCCCGGATATCAGCCAGAAGACCGTGGAACGGGCCTTGGCTGAGATGCTGAAAAGCGAGGAAATCATCAAGATCAGCGGAGGGCGTTATACCTCCTACACATGGAACTGGGATTTGTCATCCTGAGCGAGTGAAGCGAGTCGAAGGATCTTATAAACGGGAGAGGAAATAACTATGGTGACTGGCGAACTGAAAAGCAAAATAGACAGCCTTTGGCTTATCTTTTTTACAGGCGGACTGGCCAATCCCCTGGATGTGATTGAGCAGATGACCTATCTGATGTTTATCCACGACCTGGACGACTCTGACAATCTCCGGGCCAAGGAAGCTGCCATGCTGGGCCTGCCCTATGAGAGCATCTTTGCAAAAGAAGTGCAGATCGGGGATCGAACTGTGGACGGCAGCCAGCTCAAGTGGAGTGTATTCCACGACTTTCCCGCCGGGAAGATGTACAGCACCGTCCAGGAGTGGGTCTTCCCTTTCATCAAAAACCTGCACGGTGATAAAGAAAGCGCCTATTCCAAATATATGGGGGACGCCATTTTTAAGATACCCACCCCCCTGATGCTGGATAAGATCGTTACCGCCATGGACGGCATCTATGAGCAGATGGCACAAATCAAAGCCGCAGACACCCGGGGGGATGTATATGAATATCTGCTCTCCAAGATTGCCACGGCGGGGGTCAACGGCCAGTTCCGCACGCCCCGGCATATCATCCGCATGATGGTGGACCTGATGGAGCCGGGGGCGGATGAGGTTGTCTGCGACCCGGCCTGCGGCACCTCCGGCTTCCTGGTGGCGGTCAGTGACTACCTGAAGGAGAATCGCAAGGAGGAGGTCTTTTTTTGCCGGCAGAATAAGGATCATTATATGAATCACATGTTCCACGGCTACGATATGGATCGAACCATGCTGCGCATCGGGGCCATGAACATGATGACCCACGGCGTGGACAACCCCTTCATCGAGTACCGGGACAGCCTCTCTGACCAGAACCCGGACCGGGAGAAGTACACCCTGATCCTGGCCAATCCCCCCTTCAAGGGCAGTCTGGACGCGGACATCGTCTCTGCGGATCTCTTAAAGGTTTGCAAGACCAAGAAGACGGAGCTGCTGTTCCTGGCGCTGTTTCTGCGGATGCTGAAGGTAGGCGGACGCTGTGCCTGCATCGTGCCGGACGGGGTGCTGTTCGGCTCCTCCACAGCGCACAAAGCCATCCGGAAAGAGCTGATAGAGGGCAACCGTCTGGAGGCGGTCATTTCCATGCCCTCCGGGGTGTTCAAACCCTATGCCGGGGTATCCACCGCCATTCTCATCTTCACCAAGACCGGCCACGGCGGCACGGATAAGGTGTGGTTTTACGATATGAAAGCCGATGGCTACAGCCTGGACGATAAGCGCAGCGAGACAAAGGAGAATGACATCCCGGATATCATTGCCCGCTTCCATGCCCTGGAGGCAGAGCAGGACCGGAAAAGAACGGAACAATCCTTCTTCGTGCCCAAGGAGGAGATTATCAGTAACGACTACGATCTCTCCCTTAACAAATACAAACAGACGGAGTATGTGCCCGTGGAGTATCCCCCCACCAGCGAGATCATGGCTCAGCTTCGGGAACTGGAAAAGCAGATCGCAATCGAGATGGACGAGCTGGAACGCCTTCTTTCGTAGGAACGATTGTCACGGGGATTTTTTCGTAGGGGCGACTATTAGTCGCCCAAATCCCAAGCAGGAAGCTGTGAGGACTGCCTAAAAAATGCTATAACAATCGGTGAGTCAAGTGGTAACAAATTGTCACCGGTTGAAAAAACAAACTTCAAAGAAAGAGAGGAAAATCAGATGGATAACAAGAAAGAATTAGTGCTATTTAACAGTTATGACGGAAAGGTTTCCCTTTCTGTTGCGGTGGAGAACGAGACGGTGTGGCTGACATTGGATCAGCTGGCGGAACTGTTTGGAAGAAACAAGTCAACGGTTTCACGTCACATAACAAACATTTATGACGAGGGAGAGTTGGATCGTCCGGCAACTGTTGCAAATTTTGCAACAGTTCAACAAGAGGGAAAGCGGCAGGTTGAAAGAAACATAGAATACTACAACCTGGATGTAATCATTTCCGTGGGCTACCGAGTAAAATCACAGCGGGGCGTGGAGTTCCGCAGATGGGCCAACAATGTTCTGAAAGAATATATTCTGAAAGGCTATGCTTTGAATGACATCCGCCTAAAGCAGCTGGGCGAAGTGGTTCGCCTCATGCAGCGAACCCAGGACTCCCTGGACAGCAAGCAGGTGTTGACCGTTATAGAAAACTACAGCAGAGCCCTGGATTTGCTGGATGCCTACGATCACCAGAATATGCAGCGTCCGGCGGGAGATCAGGCGGTATATGTGTTAAGCTACGAGGAGTGCCGCCGGGTCATAGACAGCATGCGTTTTGGCAACGAATCCGAGCTTTTCGGTGCAGAAAAGGACGATTCCTTCAAAGGCAGCATCGGGAATATCTATCAATCCTTCGCCGGGGTGGAGATATATCCAAGCCTCCAGGAAAAGGCCGCCAATCTGCTGTATTTTGTGACGAAGAATCACAGCTTTTGGGACGGCAATAAGCGCATTGCCGCCACCATGTTCCTGTATTTCCTGGACCGCAACGGGATCCTGTACGATGAAACCGGCGCCAAGCGGATCGATGACCACACTCTGGTGGCCCTCACCATCATGATCGCCGAATCCCGTCCGGAAGAAAAGGAAATGATGGTCAGCGTGGTGATGAACTGTATGGGGTGATCACTTCGTGTCATCCTGAGCGAAGGCGCAAAGCGCCGGAGTCGAAGGATCTATCAGAAAGCAGGAGAAAACTATACATGAATCAGGAAAAACTGCAAATCTATGATAATGAAACTATCCGTACTGCCTGGGATGAAGAAAACGAAGAGTGGTACTTTTCCATTGTGGATGTGGTGGGCGTGCTGACGGAAAGCGCTGACCCCCCCGCCTACTGGAGAAAGCTCAAGCAACGCTTAAAGGAAGAGGGAAATCAAAGCGTGACAAATTGTCACGGTTTGCGGATGCTTGCGGCTGATGGAAAGCGTCGGCTCACCGATGTGGCCAACACCGAGCAGCTCCTGCACCTTATTCAATTTATTCCATCAAAAAAGACGGAAAGCTTTAAACAATGGCTTTCCGTGCTGAAACAAGGAAGTCCGGAGAATGGTATAATTCCCAGTAATGGCACCATATTATTGTATTCTTATGAAGGATCCAATGAATATATCGATGTCTATTTTAGGGACGATTCTTTTTGGATGACGCAGTCTTCCATGGCACAGTTGTTTGATTGTTCTGCCGATAATATATCTAACCACCTGGGAAATATATATGAAGAAGGTGAATTGGAGCGTGGGGCAACTACCGAGAAAATCTCGGTAGTTCGCCAGGAAGGCAATCGGCAGGTCAACCGAATTCTCGATTTTTACAATCTTGACGCCATTATTGCTGTAGGCTATCGTATCAATTCCAAGAAGGCGACTCGCTTCCGGCAATGGGCTACAAAAACACTTAAGGAGTATATTCAAAAAGGCTTTGTCATCAACGATGATCTTATGAAAAACGGTCGCCAGTTCGGCAGGGACTACTTTGACGAATTGCTGGAACGGATTCGGGAGATTCGCGCCAGTGAGCGGCGGGCATATCAGAAAATAGCCGATATTTTTGAACAATGCAGTTATGACTACGACAAAAACAGTGAAACGACAAAGGCGTTTTATGCTTTTGTGCAAAACAAACTCCACTATGCCGTGACCGGAAAAACCGCAGCGGAGCTGATAAGCGAGCGGGCCACTCTGGACAGTCCTACCATGGGTTTAACCACTTGGAAAGGAGCGCCGGAAGGGAAAATACTGAAAAGCGATGCGTTGGTGGCAAAGAATTACCTGAACGAAAAAGAAATCGCCCGGCTCAACCGATTGGTAACCATGTTTATCGATTATGCTGAATTGATGGCCGAAGACGAACAACTTATGAGTATGAAGGACTGGTTGGCGGAAACAGATCGTTTTTTACAGAACAACAGACGAAATGTTTTGGCAGGTAAGGGACATATTTCCCATGAAGAAGCCGTGCAAAAGGTCAGTGATATTTATGCAGAGTTCCGAAAAAAACAGGATGCAGATTATATTTCGGAGTTTGATAAAGAAACGGCCAAGTATTTGAAGGGAGAATAGGGGGAGAGGGGCTATGATGGATCACAATGAATTCGTTCAGCATTGGAATTACTTTTGTTCTCTTGCAGAAATGTTGGAGAAGACAAAGGAATTTGTCTATCATGGGACCAAAGAGAGCGAGGAAGGAACAATTTGCTTGATTCATTCTGATGTTTATTCAGATGTGTTTAAGCAAATAATACTATTGGCTGCTTCTGAATTTGAGGTGGTTTCAAAAATGATATGTCGTATAATGGGCGAATCGCCAGGGAATATTATTGAAATCAGCAAAATTATGCTCAAACAGTACCCGAAGATAATAGAAACAGAGGTGATTACGCTTTTTTGGCAGGGGCGGCCCTTAAGTGAATGGTCGGTTGATGATAGTGAGGTTAAGGACAAAGTCAAGGGGATAGAATGGTGGAAGGCATATAATGCAATCAAACATAACGAAAGCGATTCATATAAAAAGGCAACCTTAAAAAATGCGGTAATGTCATTGTCAGCGTTGTATGTAATTGATCTATACCTGATGTTTCTGCAATGTGGGAACTTGTATATTCTACATGATTATCCACCGGTATATTTTAAGTGTAAATATGCCCCAAGTGATGTTTTTGCTGCCGTGGGAGAATTGCCCGATTTTGGAAACAAGTCTGCCGTAGAAAAATACCAAGAGATGTTTGATTCGGTTTTTAACCAATGATTTTTTTTACAAACAGAGGGATTAAAGGATGAGCACGAGAATAAAACTTGAGGATGTCTGTGAGCGCGGGTCTTCAAATCTGCGGCAATCGGACGTTGAAGGAAGAACCGGAGACTACCCGATTTACGGTGCTGCCGGTTATATAGGGAATGTGGATTTTTACCATCAGGAAAGGCCTTATGTTGCAGTTGTAAAGGACGGTGCAGGAATAGGGCGCACTACTCTTTTGCCGGCAAAATCCTCCGTTATAGGGACAATGCAATATCTGTTGCCAAATGAAAGGGTGTTACCAGAGTATTTGTACTATGTGGTTCGACATATGCATCTGGAGAAGTATTTCTCTGGGGCAACGATTCCGCACATTTATTTCCGTGACTACAAAAACGAAGAATTCAATTTGGATATTCTCAGTAAACAGGCAGAGATTGTTGATATTCTTAGTAGAACTGAAAAAGTGATTGCTATTCGCCAGCAAGAATTGGATGCTCTTGACAACCTCATCAAAGCCCGATTTGTCGAGATGTTTGGGGATATGCTGATTAATCCAAAAGGTTGGTCTGAACAACGTCTTGATTCTTTGGCTGATATAGTATCAGGCATTACAAAAGGTCGCAAGGTTAAGACAGACGAATTGTATGAAGTTCCCTATATGGCTGTGTCCAACGTAAAAGATGGCTATATAGACTGGACTACAGTTAAAACTATAATGGCAACGGCGGGAGAAATAGATCAGTACAGTTTAAAGCCCGACGATGTTTTGATGACAGAAGGCGGAGATCCGGACAAACTTGGCAGGGGTGCTATTATTCACGAGCCGCCTAAAGATTGCATACACCAAAATCATATATTCCGGGTGAGACTGAGACAAGATATACTGCTTTCTGTTTTTATGGTGCAGTATCTTCAACAGCAGAAAGCCAAAAGATATTTTCTTGGATGTGCAAAACAAACAACAGGAATTGCAAGTATTAACATGAAACAGCTTTCTGCATTGCCGGTTTTAGTACCACCCATAAGGAAACAGGAAGAATATGCATCTTTCGTTCAACAAGTCGACAAATCAAAAGCGGCCTTGCAGAAAGCTCTGGATGAGGCACAATTACTGTTTGACAGCCTAATGCAGCAGTTCTTTGGGTGATAACTATGAGAAACGAACAGAACAATAATACGGACATGAAGATTAATTCTGATACGAAAGAAATCCTTAGTGTGCTAGCATGGCAAATGTACTGCTTGCAAAGACCGATTGAAGCGGACTTTTTATATCACTACTATAGGGGGGAAGATGTTGTGCGAGTGCTTCGCGATGATACTATCACTTTCTGCTTGGCGTCTTTATCCACATTTGAGGATAAGATGGAGGGAAAATCCGTCGAGGTGTATTATGATCTTGCGTTGCAGGAATTATTGCAGGCTAAAATGATAAGTCAGAAGGAATTCGACGAATTGATAGCAGTTTCTATACCCGAGCAGACTTGGTTAATGTTTAACTCAGACAATGGATATAAGAGGTTTAGGCTTTGCGACTTTGACGAGTATGTGATTTGCTTTTCTAAAGAAAAGGACGACCCATATATGTATGAAAACTACTGCAAAGGGGCTGACGGTTATTGTTTGGAGTTCCCCACAATTGAATTAAAGGAAGTTACTTGCAAGGCATTGGATAATAGTGCAGAAATGAAATTGTTGCCTATCTATTATGGTCGAGATGTCGTAGATTTTATTGCGTCCACCGTTCTTGAAATACTGGGCGATACAGCAAAGAAGCACCATCTAAAAGAGTGTATTCAGGACTTATTACACATTGTGCAATACTCGGCTAAATTAAGCAAATATAGTAAAGAAAAAGAAGTCCGCCTGGTTGTGTTATTGCCAAAGCAGCATAACGACAAACTTCCGGACATAGAATATGTCAACACTGGGGATGATAAAAAATACATTTATCTTAAGATTCCTAAAAATGTATTATCAGGAATAAGCTCTGCGTACTTTAATGCAGCAAATGAGACACAGCAAATAATAGACTCTGTCAAAAAATGCGGTTATATTGTCACTGATTAAAGTCCAACAAAGGGAGGGGCAAAATGCAAAAGATCATTCGAAACGCTATTCAATGCAATCATTGTGGTGATATAATCGAAAGCGTCACAAGGCACGACTGTAAACACTGTGCCTGCGGCCTGGTTTATGTGGATGGCGGATTTGATTATTTGCGCAGAGGCTTCACCAATGGGCCGGAGGATTATACCGATTTATCGGAGGTTTCCGAATGACCAACTTTGACCTCTTTACAAAAGAAAAGGACTTCGCTTCCTTTGCGGAGCCGGCTGTCTCGGCAGAGCGCATCTACCAGATCGACCCGGCGGCTTGTGTGCTGAATTGCCGCAGGGCCATGGAGGCTGCCGTCAAATGGATGTATTCCGTGGACAGCGGTTTGGAAATGCCCTATCAGGACAACCTCATCAGCCTGATGAGCACGGAGGAGTTCCACGACATTGTAGATGACAATCTGTTTCGGAGGATGGACTTCATCCGCAAAACCGGCAATGCTGCCGCCCATGCAGGGCGGAAGATTTCCAAAGAGCAGGCAGCTCTGTGCCTGGAGGATTTATTCATCTTCCTGGATTTTGTGGCCTATTGCTATGCGGATGATTATCAGGCAGGAACTTACGATCCTTCCCTGTTGGAGCAGCGTCCCCTGGCCACCGTGCCGGTCGCCGATTCCGAGGCGGAGCTGAAACTGGAAGAGCTGCTGGCAGAGAACGCCTCCCTCCGGGAAGAACTCACCGCCCGCAGGGCCCAGCAGCAGCAGACTTATGTGCCGAAGCCGCTGGAGCTCTCCGAATACAAGACCCGCAAGCTTTATATCGATGCCATGCTGGAGGATGCCGGCTGGCTCGAAGGGAAAAACTGGATCAATGAGTATGAAATCCCAGGTATGCCCAACAAGTCTGAGCTTGGATTTGCAGATTATGTGCTGCTGAGCGACAATGGAAGGATTCTGGCGGTGATCGAGGCCAAGCGCACCTGCGTGGATGTGTCCAAAGGGCGTCAGCAGGCCAAACTGTATGCGGATTTGATTGAGAAACAACAGGGCTTCCGTCCGGTGGTATTTCTCACCAATGGTTTCGACACCCGTATTATAGACAATCAGTACCCGGAGCGGAAGGTGGCGGCCTTTTATTCCAAGCGGGATCTGGAAAAGCTGTTTAATCTGCAGCGTATGCGGAGCGGCCTGAAAAACATTGTGGTGGACAAGCAGGTCGCCGGCCGTTACTATCAGGAAGCTGCCATCAAAGCCGTGTGCGATGCCTTCGGACGGAAAAACCGCAGAAAAGCGCTATTGGTCATGGCTACCGGCTCCGGTAAGACCCGGACGGTCATTGCCCTGGTTAAAGTCCTGCTGGAACAAGGCTGGATCAAGAATGTATTGTTCCTGGCAGACCGCAATTCTTTGGTAACCCAGGCCAAGCGGAGCTTTGTAAATCTGCTGCCGGATCTGTCCGTCACCAATCTCTGTGAGGAGAAGGACAACTATACGGCCCACGGCGTGTTTTCCACCTACCAGACCATGATGAACTGCATCGATTCCGTGCGGGATGAGGAAGGCAAACTGTTCTCCTGCGGGCATTTTGATCTGGTGATCTGCGATGAGGCCCATCGGTCCATCTATAACAAATATAAGGACATTTTTAACTACTTTGATGCGCCGTTGGTGGGCCTCACCGCCACGCCCAAGGATGAGATCGACAAAAACACCTATTCCATTTTCGAGCTGGAAAGCGGGGTGCCCACCTACGGCTATGAGCTGGCCCAGGCGGTGCGGGACGGATTCCTGGTGGATTTCCTCTCCGTGGAAACCACGCTGAAATTCATCCAGCAGGGTATCGTCTACGATGATCTGTCCGAGGAAGATAAGGAAATCTACGAGGACACTTTTGAGGACGAGAACGGAGAACTGCCGGAAAGCATTGCTTCCTCCGCTCTAAACGAATGGATTTTCAACGAGGATACGATCCGTGAGGTCCTGAACATCCTGATGACCCACGGCCTGAAGATCGACTACGGCAATAAGATAGGGAAATCCATCATCTTTGCTAAAAACCATACCCATGCGGAGAAGATTCTGGAAATATTTGGAAAAGAGTATCCCCATTTGGTAGGCTATGCCAAAGTCATTGACAATTACATGACCTATGCCCAGAGTGCTATCGATGAATTCTCCGATCCGAAGAAGTTGCCCCAGATTGCCATATCCGTGGATATGCTGGACACCGGGATCGATGTGCCGGAAGTGCTGAACCTGGTCTTCTTCAAAAAAGTCATGTCCAAAGCCAAGTTCTGGCAGATGATCGGCCGGGGTACGCGCCTTTGCCCGGGGCTCATGGACGGCTCCGATAAAGACAAGTTCTATATCTTTGATTTCTGCGGGAATTTCGAGTTCTTCCGCATGAACAAGGGGAGGCCTACAGCCAACATGATAGCCCTGCAGGGCGCCATTTTCGGGCTGCAGTTTGAAATTACATATAAGCTTCAGGATCTGCAGTATCAGACGGAACGGCTGATTGCCTACCGGAAGGCGCTGGTGGAGCATATGAGCGGCAAGGTGCAGGAGCTGAATCGGGAGAATTTTGCGGTCCGGCAGCATTTGCGCTATGTGGATCAGTATGCCTCGCCGGTAAATTATCAGGCCCTGACCTATGAGGACACCCTCATGGTCCGGGAGGAGCTGGCCCCCCTGATCGAGCCGGATAAGGATGACGCAAAAGCGCTTCGCTTTGATGCTCTGATGTACGGGATCGAGCTGGCCTACCTGGCGGGGCGGAAATACAGCCGGGCCAGGCATGATCTGCTGGATAAGGTTTCCGCTGTAGCCAGCGTGGCCAATATTCCCGAAATCATGATGCAGGCGGAGCTGATTGAGAAGATCCTGCATACGGATTATCTGGACAACGCGGGAATCGACGAGTTCGAGCATATCCGGGAGAGCCTGCGGGACTTGATGAAATATATTCCTGTCGGGCGGATCATCTATGAGACGGATTTCGATGACGAGATTCTTTCCATCGAATGGAAGGAATCGGAACTGGAGAATGATGATCTGAAGAATTATAAGGCCAAGGCAGAGTATTATGTCCGGCAGCATCAGGACGATGCTGTCATCGCCAAGCTTAAGAGCAATATCCCGCTGAACAGCGAGGATATAAAGGCATTAGAAGGCATTCTTTGGAGTGAGGTGGGGACCAAACAGGAATATGAGGCGGAATATGGCGCCAAGCCCCTGGGTGAGTTTGTCCGGGAGATTGTGGGCCTGGATATGAATGCAGCCAAGGCGGCTTTCGCGGCGTTTCTGAATGATGCGAAGCTGGATAGCAGACAAATCTATTTCGTCAATCAGATTGTGGAGTTTATCGTCCACAACGGTATGATGAAGGACCTGTCCGTGCTTCAGGAGACACCCTTTACGGATCAGGGCAGCATTGTGGAAGTCTTCACGGATCTGAGTGTTTGGATGGGCATCCGGAAGGTGATTGAACAGGTCAATGCGAATGCAGTGGCGGCATAAGGAGTGGGTGAAATGTCCTGCCGGCTTCACGGTTTTGGCAGGGCCAACCGTGTCGGAACATATGAAGGAGTTCACTTCAAGCGCCGCGCGATTCCCCTAATCAGTGCTTCTTTAAGACAATACGATTTCGTGATAAGGGATCTGCTTTTCTTCCAGCAGGTCCTTTTCTCTGTCCTGGCAGCTAAAGAGCAGCACCTGCCCCGGGTAATGCCGGTGCAGCCACTCCAGGAGGGATCCCAGCCGTTCCTCATCATAGAAGGCGAAGCTGTCGTCGAAGAAGAGGGGCATGGGCTCCCGGGGCCAGAGGAGCTGAATCATAGCCATGCGGAAAGAAAAATACAGCTGCTCCAGGGTGCCGCCGGATAAGGATTCCGGGGCAATGAGCTGATGGTCCTGCTCCGCAAAGAGCTCCAGCCGGTTGCTGACCCGAAGACCCTGATAGCGGCCGCCGGTAATCTCCGCAAAAATCCGGGAGGCCCGTTCCGTTAAGGGGGCGCCGAAATCGCTGTAGGCATTGGCGGCCAGGGAATTCAGGGTATTGATGGCCAGATCCAGCGCCTTGATTTCTTCCTCTGCCCGGCGGTTGTTTTCCAAAACCGGAGCCAGGGCATCCAGCTCGGCCCGCAGCGCCTGCACCTTAAGCTCCCAGCGTTCCTGCTCCATGCGCCGGGATAGATTCTGCTCCAGATTCTGCCCCAGAGACTGGTTTTCGTCCATCATTTGGGACAGGGTTTCCGTTTTCTGTTTTACGGCTTCGTCCTTGTCTTCCAGATAGCGGAAGGTTTCGGAAACCTTCTCCAGGTATTCGCTCAGTTCCCGGGCCTCTTCCGAAATCCCCTCCGGTTCGTAATGGGGCGCATATTTTTCAAACAGTTGGGTCAGCACTTTTTGGTTGTGTTTTAAGGCATTTTGGGCGTCCTGCTTCCGGGAGAAGCGGATGGAAACAAACAGGGAGACGAAAAATCCCACGGCCCCCAAAGCGGCCAGGGGATAGCGGTGGGTCTGGATGGCATTGATGACAATCCAGAAAAAGACCAGCATGAAGGGCAGGCTGAGGTAGGAGGCCAGCTGAATCAGCCCGGCAGAAGGCTGGCTGGGGGCGTAGCTTTCTTCATAATTTTCCAGCGCCTGCGCCGCCACCTGGGCCCGCTCCCGGTCTTTATTGATTTTCTCCGGATCCAGAAGCCCCCGTTCTTCCAGCAGCCGGCGGCCCTCTTTTAATTCCCGGCTCAGCCGGCTCCGCTCCTCGGAAAGCTGCCGGGCTTCTTCTTCCTGCCGGGCTAGGCGGGCTTTGTCCTCGTCCCAATCCGCCGCGGATCCCGCAAAACTGAGCTGCTGGGCTTCCGTCAGTTCCAGCATCAGCTGCCGGCTCCGGCTTTCCGCTTCGGGCTGCAGCTGTTTTTGCTGCTCCCGTTTTTTCTCCCGCAGCGCGGTGAGGGCAGCGCCCATATCGATGGTTTCGCTGCCGCTGCTCTGCAGATTGATGATATGGCTGCGCAGTTCCTGGGCCAGATGGCCGTCCACGGCGCTGCCCTGCTGCCGGAAAGACAGGGTGTTGAAGTAAAGATAGGGACTGAAGGAGGGAGGCCAGGGCAGCTGCTCCGGAGGCAGTTCATGGCTGCCGGCTTCATCCTGCTCCGTGACGTTCAGGCGGGGCGGATTCTTGGCAAAGTCCCGCTCCAGGGTAAAATGACGGCCTTCCCGCTCCCAGCTTAAGGAACCGCCGTACAGCTGGGGATCCTGCCAGGGGAGACCCGCCCGGTAAATGCTGTCTTTGGCAGCCCGGCCCCGGCTTTTTTCCGCTCCGAAAATCAGGGCGGCCAGGGCGGTATGAAGGGTGGATTTGCCGCTTTCGTTTTTCCCTTGAATCAGGGTAATGCCGTCGGGAAACTCGCAAAGTACTTCCTTCAGCTTGCCGAATTGATAAATATGACAACGGGTGAGTTTCATCGCAGCACCTCTCTTTTCTTCTTTTCGCTGCCCAGGAGCGCATCCAGGGCGTAGTAGAGGGCTTTTTCCTTTACGGGGGCTTCCGGGTCCTCTTCGGCAGGGGCCAAAAGATCCATAACCCGGCGCACCATATCCTGCCGGGGCCTTTCTTTTAATGCCTCCCAGGGATAATCCGGCCGTGTCTCATCCAGCACATCGCTGACGGGGCCCAGCCGCAGCAGTTCCTGCGCCTCTAATGGGGCATCCGGATCACGCCGCCCCGAAAGGCGGAGGCGGTACACCTCGCTGCCGTCGGTCTTCATGCGTTTTTTCAGAAGATTTTCCAAGGCTCCCAGAGTGGTGTCCGGCGTCACATTGATCTTTAATTCCGTATAGCTGAAGCGGGAGAAGGGACGCCAGTCCAGAGACAGGCTCTGTCCTTCCAGTTTTCCCAGATAATAGCCGTGGGAGCCGCTTTCCGTCCGGTCCAGAGGCTCGGGGGAGCCGGGCATGGCAGCCTTCCCCGCCTGGTTCAGGGAGGGCTTGTGAATATGGCCCAGGGCAATGTAATCCCAGCCCGCCGCCTGAAAGTCCGAGGGGTTGAAGGGGACATGGTCCGCATCCCCGCCGTGGAGCAGCAGGAAATGCCGAAGGCCGTTCTGGGGCGGGATATAGCCCGCCAGGGGATTGTCCCGGCGGATCTCGCCGTAATAACTGAAACCCGTCACATCCAGCCGCCAGGCAGGAAAATGAATCGACTCCGGCGTGGCGCTGCGGATCAAATGCACATGGGGCGGAAAAGCATGCTCGCTGTAGGCGGAGCCGGGCCTGAGATAATCATGATTTCCGGCGATCAGCACCACCTGGGTGGCGGCAAGCCGCTTAAACTGATAATCCGCCTCCTTCAGCTGGGCCTCCGTAGGGGGGGCATGAAAGAGATCTCCGGCAATCAGCAGCAGATCCACCGCTTCCTGATTGCACAGATCCACAAAGCGCTCCAAAGAATGGCGGATGGCATCCGCCCGGGCCTGGGCCCAGGGGCGGCCCGCATCCGGCCGGGCGCCTATATGTAAATCGGCGGTATGAATAAAACGCATAAATCACCTCGTACTTGGTATGAGAGGAGTATACTCTTTTTTAGAGGGAAGGGCAATAGGGAATAGGCAGTAGGGATTAGGGATTGGGCTTTCCTTTTATCTGCTTTTGTGATATAGTACAAATATACTCCCAGATGGGCAAAGGAGGGATATTGGTGAAAAAGCAAATGATTGCCATGCTGCTGGCCGGCGGTCAGGGCAGCCGCCTGGGGGCGTTGACCCAGGGGATGGCCAAACCGGCGGTGGCTTTCGGCGGAAAGTACCGCATTATCGATTTTCCTTTGAGCAACTGCGTCAACTCCGGGGTGGACACGGTGGGGGTGCTGACCCAGTACCGGCCCCTGCAGCTCAACAGCCATATCGGCATCGGCATCCCCTGGGACCTGGATAAACAGGTGGGCGGGGTCACCATTTTGCCGCCTTACGAAAAAAGCGGAGACAGCGAATGGTACACCGGCACCGCCAATGCCATTTACCAGAACATGGAGTTCATGGAGCAGTATAATCCGGACTATGTGCTGATTCTGTCCGGGGATCATATTTATAAAATGGACTATGAGGATATGCTGACCCGCCACAGAAAAAGCGGGGCGGAGGCCACCATTGCGGTGATGCCCGTGCCCTGGGAAGAGGCCAGCCGCTACGGGATTGTGGTGGCGGATGAGACGGGGCATATCAGGGAGTTTGAGGAAAAACCCGCCAATCCCCGGAGCAATCTGGCTTCCATGGGGATATATATTTTCAATTATGCTTCTCTGAAGGGGGCCTTGGAGGAACTCTCCCATGTGCCGGGCTGCGATTTCGGCATGCATGTGATCCCCCATCTGTTCCGGAAGAATGACAATCTGTATACCTATGAATTCCACGGTTACTGGAAGGATGTGGGGACCTTAAGCACTTACTGGGAAGCCAATATGGAATTGACGGATCTGGTGCCGGAGTTCAATCTGTATGAGGAATTCTGGCAGATTTATACCGCTTCCGAGGCCTATCCCCCCGCCTTTGTCAGCCGGGAGGCCACGGTGCAGTCCTCCGTAGTGGGAGACGGCTCCCAGGTGGAGGGCACGGTGCTTCATTCCGTGCTGGGCTCCAATGTGCAGATCGGCCCCGGCGCCATGGTGCGGGATTCGGTGCTGATGAACGGCGTGGTGGTGGAAGCCGGCGCGGAGATAAGCCGCTGCATCCTGGCGGAGGGGGCCCGGATCGGCGCCGGCGCCAAGGTGGGAAGCGGCAGTTTTGCCCCTTCCCAGCTGGATCCCCGGGTGTATAACAGTGATATCACGGTAATCGGAGCCGGCAGCCGCGTCCCCGAAGGCGTGAGCGTGGGCCGGAATGTGGCCATCATAGGCAAAACGGAAGCGGCGGATTATCCGGAGGGACGGCTGGAATCCGGCGCCTATATCATCAAGAAAGGGGGCCGGGCATGAAGGCAGTCGGCATTATTCTGGCAGGGGGCAACTCCGAGCGCCTGCAGGTATTAAGCAGCCGCCGGGCGGTGGCCGCCATGCCCTTGGCGGGCACCTATCGCAGCATCGATTTTGCTTTGAGCAATATGAGCAATTCCGGAGTGGGAACCGTGGCGGTAGTGACCCAGTACAGCTCCCGCTCCCTGAATTATCATTTAAGCTCCTCCAAATGGTGGGATTTCGGCCGCAAACAAGGAGGCCTGTATCTTCTGAACCCTACCATTACCCCGGAGAATCAGAGCTGGTACGAAGGCACGGCGGACGCCCTTTTGCAGAATCTGGATTTTCTCACGGAGCGGCATGAACCCTATGTGGTGATCGCCTCCGGGGACGGGGTCTATAAAATGGACTACAACCGGGTGCTGGAGCATCATGTGGCCGCCGGGGCGGAAGTGACGGTGGTCTGCAAGGCGCTTTCCGGGGTGGACCGCAGCCGCTTCGGCCTGGTGCAGACAGACGGGACCGGGCGGATTATCGCCTGGGCGGAGAAGGACGGACAGGGACAGGCAGACGGCCTGGTGAACTGCGGCATTTATGTGATCCGCCGGCGGCACCTGATTCAGCTGCTGGAAGAGTGCAAGCGTTCCGGAGGCAAGGATCTGGTGCGGGATGTGCTGATTCCCCACCTGGGAGGCAAGCGGATCATGTGCTACCGCCATGAGGCTTATTGGACCAATATCGCCTCGGTGGAGTCCTATTTCGCCTGCAACCGGGATATGCTGGATCCGGCCTTGCGGCGCTATTTCTTCGTGGAAGAGCCGGTGATTCATACCCGGGTGGATGATAACCCTCCCGCCAAGTTCAACGGCGTGGCCCAGGTATCCCATTCCCTGGTGGCCGGCGGCGCCATCGTCAACGGCACGGTGGAGGATTCGGTGCTCTTTAAGAAGGTTTATGTGGGAGACGGCAGCACGGTGAAAAACTGCATTCTCATGAACAATGTGTATGTGGGAGACAATGTGTGGCTGGAAAACTGCATTGTGGAAACGAAAACGAAGATCGCGGACGGAACCCGCATGGTGGGGGATCCGGCGGATATTCCGGTGATCACCTGATGCCGGCCGGGACCCGAAAACAGCATCGGCAGGAAGAGGCCGTGGAGCTTTGCGGTTTTCTTCATGTGCATGAAGACCTGGTGCAGAAGGTAAGGAAATCCATGCCGCCGGAGGAGGATTTAAGCGCTCTGGCGGAGTTTTTCAAGGTTTTCTCCGATTCCACCCGGATCCGGATCCTGACGGTGCTTTTGTGCGCGGAGACCTGTGTCTGCGATATTGCCCAGCTTTTGGGTATGGCCCAGCCGGCCATATCCCACCAGCTGCGGATCTTAAAACAAATGAACCTGGTCCGGGCCAGACGGGAAGGCCGGACGGTTTTTTATTCCCTGGCGGACGATCATATCAAGTCCATCCTGAGCCAGGGGATGGAGCATGTGAGGGAGTAGGGATTAGGCAATAGGGATTAGGCCGTAGGGGCGATTATGAATCGCCCTGTCTGCCAGGATATAAAAATAACACATAAAGAGGAAAAAACATGAACGCATCAACCCCCAAACAGGAGATTTTAACAGCCCTGCGGCAGAAAATGCAGGAAGCCGGCATCGACTTTTATGTAATCCCCTCCGGGGATTTCCATGGCTCGGAGTATCTGAGCAATCACTTCCGCACCATCTGCTTTGTCAGCGGCTTTACCGGCTCCGCCGGCACCCTGGTGATTTCCCGGGAGGAGGCCTGGCTTTGGACCGACGGCCGCTATTTCATCCAGGCGGAGCGGCAGATAGCCGGCAGCGGCTTCGGCTTAATGCGTATGGCCCAGGCCGGGGTTCCCACGGTGGAGGAGTATCTGAAGGATAAGATGGCGCCGGGCCAGACCCTGGGCTTTGACGGCCGGGTGGTGACCGCCAAGCTGGTGGCCGGATGGGAGAAGGTCCTGGCAGAAAAGGGGGTCAAATTGGCTCCGGGCCGGGATCTGGCGGGAGAGCTTTGGGAAGACAGAACGCCCCAGGATTTCCACGATGCCTTTATCCTGAAGGAATGGTATACGGGCAAGTCCGCGGCGGATAAAATGAAAGAGGTCCGGGAAGAGATGGTAAGGCTGCAGGCGGATGTGTATTGCCTGACTTCGCTGGACGATATTGCCTGGCTCCTGAATATCCGGGGGGCGGACCTGCCCAATACCCCGGTGGTTTTCGGTTTTGTGATGATGACGGCGGAGCAGTGCACCTTCTATTGCCGGCAGGCGGCCTTGAACGATACGGTGAAAGAGTATCTGAAGGGCCAGGGGGTGGAGCTGGCGGAGTACGAAGCTTTCTGGCAGGCGGCAGGCGCTGTGCCCGCCGGGAAGACGCTGCTCTTTGATCCCATGAAGACGGCTTACCGCCTGAAGGCGGATCTGCCGGAAGGGGTGAAGCAGGCAGAGGCGACCAACCCCACCGCGTTGATGAAGTGCCTGAAGAATCCGGTGGAGCAGGAGGCCCTTCGGGAGTCTCACCGGAAAGACGGCATTGCCATGGTGAAATGGCTGTACTGGCTGTATCACCAGGACAATGTAGAGGCCTTAAGCGAGATCGATGTGAGTGATTATCTGGAGAAATGCCGCCGGGAGGCCGGGGCTTTCGGTCTTTCCTTTGATACCATAGCCGCCATGGGGCCCAACGCCGCCATGATGCATTACAAGGCCACCCCGGAAGGGGCTGCCCGGCTGAAAAAGGAAGGATTCCTGCTGGTGGATTCCGGCGGACAGTACAAGGAGGGCACCACGGATATCACCCGGACCATGGCCATGGGACCCCTGACGGAGGATCAGAAGCGGCATTATACCGCCGTATTAAGGAGTATGCTGCGGCTGGGTTCCGCCAAGTTCCTCAAGGGCTGCACCTGCTATTTCCTGGACATTCTGGCCCGGGGGCCGGTCTGGGATATGGGTATCGATTACCGCTGCGGCACCGGCCACGGCATCGGTTTTGTGCTGAATGTGCATGAGGGGCCCAACCGCTTCAACTGGAACAAGCCTTTAAGCCTGGACGGCCTGGTGGAGCTGAAAGCGGGCATGGTGACCACGGACGAGCCGGGGGTTTATATCGAGGGCTCCCATGGCATCCGGATTGAAAACGAGCTGCTTTGCGTGGAACTGGAGAATAACGAATACGGCCAGTTTATGGGCTTTGAGCATCTGACCCTGTGCCCCATCGATCTGACAGCGGTGATTTGGGAGGAAGTGGGACCCCAGGAGCGGCGGGCCTTAAATGAATATCACGCCATGGTGTACGAGCGCTTAAAGGACGGCTTAAGCGAGGCGGAGGCTGCCTGGCTGAAGGAAGTTACCAAGGCCGTGTAAAAGCCTGCGAAGTCATAGCGATCAAAAAACGGGACGCAGGTCCCGTTTTTTTGGTGCGCATGGCAGGGAATACGAACTTATTTTTCTCCCGGCAGCGGCAGGGAAGTAAAGGCGCTCTTTACGGAAAACTTCTTGGCCGCCTTCTGCCATTCCACGAAAACCTTGTCAAAATGGGCTTCCTTCTGCTCGCTTTCCAGCTTTGCCCGGACATTCTTGGCGGCAATGGGGTCATCGGCGGAGACGCAGAGCACCACATAATAGACAGGGGTGCTGGCGCCGCTGGAGCTGTCCGTGGTGGTATCCATAAACTGCTTCACCTGGCCGTCCTCCATGTATTGGCCGGTGGTGAAAAGCTGGGAAGTGTCATCCGTGCTGCTCCGGCGGAAGGACTGGGTTTGGAAATTCAGTTCACTGAAGGTTTTGGTAAGCTCCTCAAAGCTCTTGCCGGTGCTCAATTCTCTTTCCAGCAGGTCTGCGAGATCTTTGCCGCTGATTTCCGTTTCGCCGTCTTTGGTCTTGCTTTCGTCATTCACACGGAAAAACTTCAGGGTGAAGCTCTTGCATTCTTCATCCGCCACGGAAGTGGCGGCCTGCTCCCGTACGCCATGCCAGACCTTTAAGGCCTTGGTGCGGTTGATGAGAGACTGCTTTAAGGATTCGTCGCTGTAATTGCCGATGACGGACTCACTGAAAAGGGCGGTGCCGTAGTTGGATTTCATGTCTGCGATAGCCTTGTCGATTTTGGCCAGATCCTCGTCGCTGAGCTCCGTATTGTACTCGGAGGCGTGATCCAGCAGGATGTTCATCTGGCGGATTTCCGCCATCACATCTTCCTTCAGGCTGTCCGCAAAAGTCTGGGCCCGGCGGCCGCTTTCGGCAGTCCAGAAATCAATGCCGTAATACTGGGCATAAAGCTGTTCGTACATGCTGTAGCTGGCTTCTCCGGCCCGGAGCCAGAAATTGGCTTCATCCAGGTAGATGGTGCGGTCTCCGTAGGTGGCGGCGACGGTTTTGCCATAGTTGTTTTTGTTGGCGCCGCAGCCCGCCAGCAGGAAGAGGATCGCCAGCAGAAGGGCCAGCATGGGTTTTATTCTTTTCATAAGTGGAAAACCTCCGTGTTTCCTTGGTTCTTTGCACAAGCCGTTTTATTATAGAGCCTTTCCCGGGAAACTGCAAGTTATTTTTGGGGGCCGCGAGGCGTTTTCTCTATCTGCAAGAATTTTTTAAAATATTTTCTAAAAAACCCCGTTTTTGTAACCCTTTTGTAACCTTTGCTTTCGTAGAATGAGGCCAAAGGTACAAAACACAGGGAAAATATCCCGAAAACAGCATCACCCGAAAGAAAAGAAAAAAGAAAGGTCATGAAGACGACTCTAAATATTATAGAAGAAAGAGAGTCGGAAATCGACAAAAAATAGACAAAGAAAAACAAGCCATCTCGAGGAACTATTGTCCTTCCCTATCCATAGGCCCTGCTTGGGAAAATTAAGCCAAGCAGGGGCTTTTTTTTAGATGATTAGTTTTGCAGGCCGAATACTTTAGAATCTACTTGACTAAATTCATACAGTATGGTAAATTATCGACACCATATGCTAGTACGGATTAGTGGCTGATGCTGGCAAGTATTGTTCTTGGGAGGGACAAGATGAAGAAGCTGCGTAGCGTGTTAAGTATCGTGCTTGTTATCGCTATGGTGTTGAGTTTGCTGCCCCATTCGGTGCCGCGCACTCATGCCGAAGGACAACGCATGGAAGTGACCATCCAGAAGTATGGTTACGAAACGGTCGGGGGAGAAAAGAAGATGACCGTTCCGCATCTGCCCGGGGCCTATCTGCAGGTTCAGGACAGCAAGGGAAACAAGGTTTACCCTACGGATGCGGAGTTTTTTATCTCCGGAGAATCTCCCAAAGTTATTGAACTGCCTCCGGGGCAGTATCAATTAGTAGAACTCTCTGCGCCGGACGGCTACATCGGAACAAGCCAGCCGGTGCCTTTTACCGTTAAAGAGGGGACTGTCACCAAGTATGACCGCCAGAAGGTCTATACCGGCAAAACCATGACGGTGAGCGAGGCCCAGTACACCATGGCCAAGGGAACCTCTCCTTTTGCCGTGATGGACGGCAATAATCTCGTCGGGGTGGCTTCCTGCATCCGGCCCGACAGATGGGCACCGGAAGGCAAGGGATCTGCTTCTTACCACTATGTGTCAGAAGCGCAATATACGAATCTGGATCAGGCTCAAAAAGATAAAATCAAGCGTATTATTTACAAGCTGACGAAAGACAGTGCAGAAGCCTACAATATTCTGGGGTCCGCTTCTTTTGCCAAGGGCGGTCTTTATCTGGCGGCCCGCGTGGCTATTGAAGATATTGCCCTGAAGCCGGGCATGAAGCGCATTATCCCTAAACCGGATATGTCGGATAACAATACATTCGGAAGATTGAACGCAGTTTATAACTACTTTATGAATGTGGTGGCTGCGGACGTTTCCATTGCCATCGGGGGCTGGCAGCTGGTGATTTTCCAGACCACCGAAGAATATCAGGACTTCGTTGTGTTCGAGCTGGAAGAGAAGAATCCGGTCAAGGTTTCCCTGGGGAATGAAAAAGGTTCTAATACCCCTACCCCGGACAGCGTAACCCTGCCGGTGGAACTGTCCCTGAGCTCTTCCAAGACCTTAAACGGCGGAACCCTCGCCGCCGGTCAGTTTACCTTCCATTTGACGGACGGTCTGGGCAACTGGCTGCAGACAGCCACCAATGATGCCCAGGGAAAAATCAGCTTCAACAAGCTCAGTTTCAATCAGCCCGGAAACTATACTTATAAAATTAAGGAAGCAAAAGGTGACGACAGCAGCATCACCTACGATGAAAGCATCAAGTCCTTTACCGTTACGGTAGAAAAGCAGGGCAGCAGCCTGGTGATCACCAAGGTGAGCGGCGATGCCACCGTGACCTCCCAGGGGAATGCGGCGGCTCCCGTGCCCGGCCAGTCCGGCATCGGCCATTCCGCCCCCGGCTCTTACAGCTTTGTCAATATCGGCGACAGCCAGGCCTACACCCTGACCATTGACGGCACAGTGTGGAATGCTTTCTGCCTGGATCATTTCCGTGATGATGCCAGAGGGGCTACCTACCGTCTGAGTTCCACCCTGGATCAGGCCTACGGCGCGGCTACTGCCGAGAAGATCAAAGGCATTCTGTATTATGGTTATCCCATGGACGGCTCCGGGGAAATCATGCAGGCCATCTACAATATGGGCTATACCGGCGAGAAGGCCAAGGCCTTCTTCAGCTATGCCACCAACTACGCCATCTGGAAAGCCACCGAGACCATTGTGGATGCCAGCGGCGACTTTAAGCGCGAAGTGGTACAGATCGGCAATATGATTCTGGCCAAGGGCAAAGCCCCCAGCCATCTGAACATTGCCGGCTATGTTTACACCTCCGGCAATCTGCAGCCCCTGCTGATTTACACCATGGCCGGGGCCAACGGCATTACGGGCATTGCCGCCGGCAGCTTTGTGAACAATTATTATAAGCCTGAAACCGTAGAAGTGAAGGGCGTTAAGACTTGGGTGGATGACAACAACCAGAATAACAGCCGTCCCATGGGCATTACCGTGCGTCTGTATGCCAACAATGTGGAAGTGGCTTCCAAGTCGGTGACTGCGGCGGAGGGCTGGGCCTACAGCTTCAGCAACCTGGCCAAGTATGACGAGAACGGCCGCGCCATTGTCTATTCCATTTCGGAAGATGCAGTGCCCGGATACAGCACGGTGATTGACGGATATAATGTCATCAATATCAAAAAGCCGGAGGAAGTGACCCCGAAATTCAAGGCGGGGGAGATCCCGGCCGAACTGACCCTCCGTCTGTCCAAATCCCTGGAAGGAGCGGATATCAATTCCGCTGCCTACCGGAACGCCTTTGAATTTGTGATTGAAGGCTCCTATGGCGCTCCCCTGCCCGGCGCAACCCGGGTGCGGAATGAAGGCGCTTCCGTTTCCTTTGGCAAAATCTGGTTCACCAAGGCCGGAACCTACACCTACACCGTAAAGGAAGTGGCCGGAAACGAGAGCGGCATGAGCTACTCCACCGAAACCAAGACCTTTACCGTGACGGTGGAAGCCAGAAAGCTGGGCCCCAACACCCGCTTTGTCATTACCAACATTGATACAAACGGCCAGGTAACGCCCGCCTATTCCTATGTGGGGGATTTCCCGGCTGTGAACATGCCTACTTCCGGAACCGGCACCAGCCTTTCCAACGGCGGCGGCTCCCACGGCAGCCACTTCCTGCTCCAGTCCGGCGGCACCAGTTACATTGCCTTCTGCCTGGATCACAACCGCAATTATCCCGGCAGCAGCCTGTACTATACCCAGACCAACTCGGAACGGGACGTGCAGTCCAAAGAAGCCATTCTGAAGGGCATCGGTTATTACGGCTATCCTTATGACGGATCCGGCACCATGCTGCAATACGCCGCCAACCAGAACCGGTATTACCTGGGATCTTACGAAAACGCCCACCTGAGCGATGAGCGTCTGCTTCAGTATGCTACCAACAACGCTGTCTGGATGACCATGGATCCCAATTATCAGGGGGCGGATCCCAACAGCGGCTTCGGCCGGGCCGTGATGAACACCGCCCGGGAAATCATCCGCCTTGCCAAGACCGTTCCCATCCCGGATTATGTCCAGGTGACCATGAGCGTTTACAAGCCCAGCTACAATTCCTACCAGAGACTGGTAGCCTTTGAAGTGGTGACAAAGCCTCATGCCGCCAGCCTCAGCTTCACGGATTCCTTTGTGAACGTGAAGGAAGAGAAGACGGAAGTGTCCGGCATTAAGACCTGGAATGATAATAACAACCAGGACGGCAAGCGTCCTGCCAGCATCACCATCAATCTGCTGGCCAACGGACAGAAAGTTGACTCCCAGGTAGTCACCGCTGCCAGCAACTGGAGATACAGCTTCACCAATCTGCCCAAGAAGGCCAATGGCAGAGATATTGAATACACCATTACGGAAGAGGCCGTAAGCGGCTATACCACCGAGGTAAACGGCTACGATGTGACCAACACCCACAAGCCGGAGAAGACGGAAGTATCCGGTAAGAAAATCTGGGTGGACGGCAATAACCAGGACGGCAAGCGTCCCGACAGTATTACCATCAACCTTTTTGCCGACGGCAGGAAGGTGGATTCCAAGGTGGTGACCGCTGCCGATAACTGGAGCTTCCGCTTTACCAATCTGGATAAGTATGCGAACGGCAAAGCCATTGCCTATACCATCACCGAAAATGAAGTGACCGGTTACAGCACCGAGGTAAACGGCTTCCAGGTGACCAATACCTATACCCCCGAAACCGTGGAAGTCTCCGGTTCCAAGACCTGGAACGACGGGGGCAACCAGGACGGCAAGCGGCCCTCCGCCATTACGGTGAAACTGCTGGCAGACGGCGATGTGGTGGCCACCAAAATCGTGACCGCCGCGGACGAGTGGAAGTACAGCTTTACCAATCTGCCCAAGTGCCGGGAGGGTATTGAAATCCAATACAGCATCGCGGAAGATGTGGTGGAAGGTTACAGCACCCAGATCAACGGCTACGACATTATCAATACCTATACCCCCGGCAAAACGGAAATTTCCGGGATTAAGACCTGGAACGATGCGGACAACCAGGACGGCAAGCGTCCCGCCAGCATCACCATCCGTCTGTATGCGGACGGCGTGGAAATCGATTCCCGGACCGTGACCGCTCAGGATAACTGGACTTACAAGTTCTCCGAACTGGATCTGAAGAAGGGCGGTAAGCTTATCAGCTACACCATCAGCGAAGATCCGGTGGCGGCCTACACCACGGATATTGACGGCTACAATGTGACCAACAACCACACGCCCGAGACCACGAAAGTGGAAGGCGGCAAGACCTGGAATGATGGGGGCAACCAGGACGACAAGCGTCCTTCCAGCATCACCATCTACCTGCTGGCAGACGGCGAGGTAGTGGATACCAAGGTAGTGACGGAAGCCGACGGCTGGAAGTACAGCTTCACCAACCTTCCTAAATATAAGGAAGGCAAGGAAATCAGCTATACCATCGACGAGGAAAGGGTGGAGGACTACACCGCCACCATTACCGGCTATGATGTCACCAACAGCTACACCCCGGAAATTACGGAAGTTTCCGGCACCAAGACCTGGAACGACAAAGACAACCAGGACGGCAAGCGGCCTACGGCCATTGTGATCCGCCTGTTCGCGGACGGCAAGGAAATCGCTTCCAAGACCGTTACCGCCCAGGATAAGTGGAGCTACAGGTTCGTGAATCTTCCCAAGATGGCAGATGGCAAGGTGATTGCCTACACCATCAGTGAAGACGAAGTGCCGGGCTATACCACCAAGATTGAGGGATTCGACGTTATCAACAGCTACACCCCCGAAATCACGGAAGTGGAAGGCAGCAAGACCTGGGTGGACGACGGCGAAGAGGACAGCAAGCGTCCCGCCAGTATCACCATCAACCTGCTGGCCAATGGCCGGAAGGTGGCCTCCAAGACCGTGACGGCGGCGGATGAGTGGAAGTATCGCTTCACCGGCCTGGATAAGTACCGGGACGGCAACGAGATTACCTATACCATCACGGAAGATCCGGTAATCGGCTATGCCAGCGAGATAGATGGCTACAATGTCATCAACACCAAGCAGGATATTAAGACCAAGGCCTCGGATCAGGCCGACGGCGACAAGTACCTGGAAAACCAGGGCAGCGTCACCGTGAAGGATGTGGTGGAATACACCAGCCTGATTCCCGGCAAGGAATACACCATGGAAGGCCAGCTGGTGAAGAAGTCCGACGGCAGCGTGATTACCACCGCCCAGACCACCTTCACCGCCAGCGAGACCGGCTTCGGCAAGGTGGAGCTGCTCTTCACCTTCCCGGCGGAGGCCTTAAGGGGCGAGGCTCTGGTGGCCTTTGAAACCTGCAAGTACGGCGAGGAAGAAGTGGCCGTGCACGCAGACATCAACGACGAAGACCAGACGGTGTATGTGCCGGAAATCGGCACCACCGCCACGGACAGCGTCACCAAGGATCATATCGCCGGCACGGGCGAGGCCGTTACCATCCACGATGTAGTGGCCTACAAGGGTCTCATCCCCGGCAAGGAATACACCATGGAAGGCCAGCTGCATGTGAAGTCCAGCGGCGAAGCCATCGGCAAGACCGTTACCAAGACCTTCACCGCCAATGAAAGCGGCAGCGGCAAGGTGACCCTCAGCTTCACCCTGACAGCAGCGGAAGCCGCGGCTTTGCGGGGCGACAGCGTGGTAGCCTTCGAAACCGCCAAGGAAGAAGGCAAGGTGGTAGCCGTCCATGCGGATCTGAAGGACGAAGAGCAGACGGTGCACTTCCCTGAAGTGAAGACCAACGCCACGGACAAGGCAGACGGGGACAAGACCCTGGAAGCTTTGGAAAGCGTAACCATCGTGGATAAGGTGACTTACACCAATCTGATCCCCGGCAAGACCTACACCGTCAGCGGCACTTTGATGGACAAGGCCACCGGCCAGGCCTGCACCTTCCCCGGCGCCACTGCCAGCAAGACCTTTGTGGCAGAAGAGGCCAACGGCAGCGTGGAGCTGGAGTTCACCTTCGATGCCTCTCACCTGCAGCGCAAGGTGCTGGTGGTATTTGAAACCTTAAGCTACAACGGCAAAGTGGTTGCCACCCACCAGGATCTCACGGATGTGGCCCAGACGGTGGAAGTGGAAGGCCCCATAGTAGATATTTATGTAAACAAAGTCTGGAAGGGCGACGACGAAAGCAGCCGTCCTGCCTCCATCACCGTGAAGCTGCTGGCTGACGGCAAGGATACGGGCAAGACCCTGCTGCTTTCCGCCGAGAACAAGTGGACCGGCGCCTTCAAGGATCTGGAAGCCAAGAAGAACGGCAAGGCCATCGCCTACACCGTGGAAGAAGTGGGTGTGGCCGGCTATATCAGCACCATCAGCGGCAACGGCGGCAGGAATGTGACCATCACCAACTCCAAGCCGGAGATCAAGACCCAGGCCTCCGATCAGAAGGACGGCGATAAGTACCTGGAAAATCAGGGCAGCGTCACCGTGAAGGATGTGGTGGATTACAAGGGTCTGATTCCCGGCAAGGAATACACCATGGAAGGCCAGCTGGTGAAGAAGTCCGATGCCAGCGTGGTGACCACCGCCACGGCTAAGTTTACCGCCTCCGAGAGCGGCGCCGGCAAAGTGGAACTGCTCTTTACCTTCCCGGCGGATGCCTTAAAGGGCGAAGCCCTGGTGGCTTTCGAAAGCTGCCAGTACGGTGAGGATGAAATCGCCGTCCATGCGGATATCAACGACGAAGACCAGACGGTATATGTGCCCGCCATCGGCACCACCGCCACGGACAGCGTCACCGAAGATCATATTGCCAGTGCGGACAGCGCCGTGACCATCATCGATGTGGTGGCTTACAAGGGCCTGATCCCCGGCAAGGAATATACCATGGAAGGCCAGCTGCATGTGAAGTCCAGCGGCAAGGCCATCGGTCGCCAGGTCACTCAGACCTTCGTGGCCGGTGAAGAGGGCAGCGGCAGCGTGACCATGGAGTTCACCTTGACCGCCGGCGAAGCCCTGGCCTTAAAGGGCGACAGCGTGGTAGCCTTCGAAACCGCCCTGGAAGGCGGCAAGGCAGTGGCCGTCCATGCGGATATCCACGATGAAAACCAGACGGTTCACTTCCCCGAGGCCAAGACCAATGCCACGGACAAGGCCGACGGCGATAAGACCCTGGATTCCCTGGATAAGGTGACGGTGGTGGACAAGGTGACTTATACTAATCTGATCCCCGGTAAGACCTATACCGTCAGCGGGACCTTAATGGATAAGGCCACTGGCCAGGCCTGCACCTTCGAAGGCGCCACCGCCAGCAAGACCTTTGTGGCCAAGAGTGCGAACGGCAGCGTGAACCTGGAGTTCACCTTCGATGCTTCCGCCCTGCAGCGGAAAGTGCTGGTGGTATTTGAAACCGTGACCTACAACGGAAATGTGGTAGCCACCCACCAGGATCTGAACGATCAGGAACAGACCGTGGAAGTGGAAGGCCCCACCACCGAAATCAATGTGGTCAAGCGCTGGCTGGGAGACGATATCAACTCCCGTCCCGCTTACATCACCGTGAAGCTGATTGCGGACGGCGTGGATACCGGCAAGACCCTGACCTTAAGTCTGGCCAACAATTGGAGAGGCTCTTTCAAGGAACTGGATGCCAAGCTGAACGGCAAGGACATTGTCTATACCGTAGAAGAAGTGGAAGTGGCCGGCTATGTGACCAACATTGAAGGCAACGGCACCCTGAATGTAACCATTACCAACGGCAAGGCGGATATCAAGACCCAGGCCTCCGATCAGAAGGACGGCGACAAGTACCTGGAAAGCCAGGGCCAGGTCACCGTGAAGGATGTGGTGGAATACAAGGGCCTGATCCCCGGCCGGGAATACACCATGGAAGGCCAGCTGGTGAAGAAATCCGATGCCAGCGTCATCACCACCGCCACGGCTAAGTTTACCGCCAGCGCCAGCGGCGCCGGCAAAGTGGAGCTGCTCTTCACCCTCCCGGCGGATGCCTTAAAGGGCGAAGCCCTGGTGGCTTTCGAAACCTGCAAGTATGGTGAGGATGAAGTGGCCGTTCATGCGGATATCAATGATGAAGATCAGACGGTGTATGTGCCTGAAATCGGCACCACCGCTACGGACAGCGTTACCCAGGATCATATCGCCCATGCCGGCGAGGCCGTGACCATCATCGATGTGGTGGCATACAAAGCCCTGATCCCCGGCGGCAGCTATACCATGGAAGGCCAGCTGCATGTAAAGTCCAACGGCGAATCCTTCGGCAAGAAGGTGGTGCAGCCCTTCACCGCCAGCGAGAGCGGCAGCGGCAGCGTGACCATCGAGTTCGTTCTGAGTGCGGAAGAAGCGGCAGCCCTGAAGGGCCAGAGCGTGGTAGCCTTTGAAACCGTTAAAGAAAACGGCCAGGAAGTAGCGGTCCATGCGGATATCCAGGATGAAAACCAGACAGTACACTTCCCGGAAGCCAAGACCAATGCGGTAGACAAGGCCGACGGCGATAAGACCCTGGCTCCCGAAAAGCAGGTGACGGTGGTGGATAAGGTGACTTACACCAATCTGATCCCTGGCAAGACCTACACCGTCAGCGGTACCTTAATGGATAAGGCCACCGGAGAAGCTTGCAGCTTCGAAGGCGCCACCGCCAGCAAGACCTTTGTGGCGGAAACCGCCGACGGCAGCGTGGAGCTGGAGTTCACCTTCGACGCGTCCGCCCTGCAGCGCCAGGTGCTGGTAGTATTCGAAACCGTAACTTACAACGGAAATGTGGTAGCCACCCACCAGGATCTGACGGATGCGGATCAGACGGTGGAAGTGGAAAGCCCCGTGGTGGACATCTATGTCAACAAGGTTTGGAAGGGTGATGATATCACCGCCCGTCCCGCCTATATCACCGTGAAGCTGATTGCCAATGGCGTCGATACCGGCAAGACCCTGCTCTTAAGTCTGGCCAACAACTGGACCGGTTCCTTCACGGAACTGCAGGCCAAGGAAAACGGCCAGGATGTGGTTTATACCGTGGAAGAAGTGGAAGTGAGCGGCTACATCAGCACCGTCAGCGGAAACGGCACCCGGAACATTACCATTACCAATGCCAAGCCGAGCATTGAGACCGAAGCCACCGACCAGGCCGACGGCGACAAGTATCTGGAGACCCAGGGCACCGTCACCGTGAAGGATGTGGTGGAATACAAGGATCTGATTCCCGGCCGGGAATACACCATGGAAGGCCAGCTGGTCCGCAAGTCCGACGGCGGCCTGGTGACCACCGCCAACAGAACCTTCACCGCCAGCGAAAGCGGTAACGGCAAGGTAGAGCTCCTCTTCACCTTCCCGGTGGACAGCTTAAAGGGCGAGGCCCTGGTAGCCTTTGAAACCTGCAAGTTCGGTGAAGAAGAAGTGGCGGTCCATGCGGATATTAACGACGAAGACCAGACGGTGTATGTGCCTGAAATCGGCACCACCGCCACGGACAGCCAGACCGGCGGCCATATGGCCAACGCCAGCGAAGCCGTCACCATCATCGATGTGGTGGAATACAAGGCTTTGATCCCCGGCGCCACCTATACTATGGAAGGCCAGCTCCACTTAAAGTCCGATGCCGACAAGACCATCGGCGAAGCGGTGACCAAGACCTTCGTGGCGGATGAAAGCGGCAACGGCAGCGTGGCCATGGAGTTCCATCTGACGGCGGAAGAAGCGGCTGCCTTGAAGGGCGAGAGCGTTGTAGCCTTCGAAAGCGTCAAGGAGAATGGCAAGGAAATCGCGGTTCACGCAGATATTAACGATGAGAACCAGACGGTATACTTCCCCGAGGCCAAGACCAATGCCACGGATAAGGTGGACGGCGACAAGACCGTCCGGCCGGTGGAAATGGCTACCATCGTGGATGAAGTGACTTACACCAATCTGCAGGTGGGCAAAGAGTATACCATCTCCGGTAGCCTCCACATCAAGAATGCGGACGGCAGCGACGGCGGCGTGCTGGTGATTGACGGCAAGGAAGTAACCGCTACCAAGACCTTCATCGCCTACCAGGCCAACGGCTCCGAGACTCTGGAGTTCACCCTGGATGCTTCCGCCCTGAACGGACGCAAAGTGGTAGCCTTTGAAAAGGTGCTCCACGAGGGCAAGGTAGTGGCCACTCACGAAGACATCATGGATGTGGCCCAGACAGTGGAAGTGAAGGGCATCAACATCTCCGTAAAGAAGACCTGGATCGGCGAAGCGCCTAACTTCCTGCGGCTGCAGCTGAAGCGGGACGGCGTTGCCATCGAGCTGGTAACCCTGTCGGCTTACACCAATTGGACCTACGAATGGAAGGGCCTGCCGGCGGACCATGAATACGAAGTCGTGGAAGTGGTGCCTGCGGGTTATGTCCAGACCGGGATGAATGTCAGCAAAGATAACGACGGCAACTACCTGGTAGAATTAGAGAACACCGGCCACCCTGAGGTGCAGATCAACAAGACCGATATGGGCGGCACGGAAGTGGACGGCGCTGAAATCATGGTATTCGGCGATGATCTGGAACTGACCTGGATCTCCAAGATCGGAGAAACCATGAGCTTCATTGCGGCGCCCGGTGTTTACACTATGATTGAGATAAATGCGCCGGAAGGATATCAGCAGGTGACCACGGATATTGAATTCCGTGTGGATCTGGACGGCACCGTAACGGTACTTACCACTCTGGTGGAACCCGCCGGTGCGGTGGAAGTACGGGACGGCGTGCTGATCCTGAAGGATGAGATCGAGGAAATGGTGACCATTCCGCCTGTGACGGAAGAGGAAACCACCAAGGTCAATGCGGAAACCGCTGTTCCTACTACGGAAGCGGAAGAGGAGGAAGAGGAGAGCACCACGGTTCCGGAAGAAACCACGGCAACCATTCCTCCTACGGAAGAGGTTGAAACCACCACCCGCGAAGATGCGGAGACGGTGACCCCTGCTCCTACCACCACCCGGCCTTCTGCACCGGATACCGGCGATCACAGCAACATCATGCTGTATGTGGCTATGTTGGGTGCGGCGGCATCCGGAACCGGCCTCCTGCTGGGTCGGCGCAAAAAAGAGGAAGAGTAAACCCTCTTCCTCTCCCTAAAGAAGAAAAACCCCTCCCATATGGTAGAACCCGGCAAGGACCTGCGCCTTGACCGGGTTCTTTTTATACATTCTTTCCCCTGAGCGGTCCCTGAGCCTGTCGAAGGGCTTGTCGAAGGGTGGTCCCTGAGCCTGTCGAAGGGCCGCCCTTCACTTACAGCTGCATCAAATGCAGCTCCAACACTCCCAGCAAATCCCCTATCTGCACTAATAAACCCTGGGGATTTAGCACTTCCCCCTTCCGGAAGGTCCGTGTCAGCACCGGCGCCTCCTCCCCCCGCAGCTTCAGCGCTCCCTTCTGCGCCTGCAAAAGCGCCGCAAAATCCATGGGATCCAGGGGCGCCTCCGGCAAAAAGCGCAGCCGCACTTCCTGCTGATTGGCTTCCAGCTCCGTCACATATAATTTATGAGCCCGGGTCTTGATCAGGGCAATCTTTAAGAGATTATCCACCGGCCGGGGCAGATCCCCGAAGCGGTCGATGAGCTCATCCAGCACATCATCATAATCTCCTTCGTTTTCAATTTCCGCAATCCGGTGATAAATGGCCAGCTTCTGGCTTTCGTTGGGGATATAGGAGGCAGGGATATGGGCGTCCGCCTCGATTTCCACGGAGGTATCGAAACGGAGTTTCTCCGCTTCTCCCTTCTCCCGGCTCACCGCCTCCCCCAAAAGCTTGGCATAAAGCTCGTAGCCCACCGCCTGCATATGGCCGTGCTGCTCTGCCCCCAGGAGGTTCCCGGCGCCCCGCAGCTCCAGATCCCGCATGGAAATCTTCACCCCGCTGCCCAGCTCCGTATAATCCCGGATGGCCATGAGCCGCTTTTCCGCCACATCCTTTAAGAGACGGCCCCGCTGATAAAAGAGGAAAGCGTAAGCCGTCCGGTTGGAGCGGCCCACCCGGCCCCTGAGCTGATACAGCTGGGCCAGGCCGAAGCGGTCCGAATCCTGGATGATTATGGTATTCACATTGGGAATATCCAGCCCCGTTTCCACGATGGTGGTGGAAACCAGCACATCGATCTGCCCGTTCACAAAGTCGAACATGATGCGCTCCAGCTCCCGCTCCCGCATCTGGCCATGGGCGAAGGTCACCTCTGCCTCCGGCACCAGAGTGGCAATCCGGGCGGTGACCGTCTCGATATTCTTCACCTTATTGCAGATATAATACACCTGCCCGCCCCGGGCCAGTTCCCGGGCAATGGCCTCCCGCACAATCTCCTCGTTGTATTCCGCCACATAGGTCTGGATGGGCAGGCGGTCCATGGGGGGATCCTTCAGCATGCTCATATCCCGGATGCCGATGAGGCTCATATGGAGGGTCCGGGGAATCGGCGTAGCCGTCAGACTGATCACATCCACCGTTTCCCGGAGTTTCTTCAGTTTTTCTTTATCGGATACGCCGAAGCGCTGTTCCTCGTCGATAATCAACAGCCCCAGATCCTTAAATTGTACGTCCTGGGAGAGGAGGCGATGGGTGCCGATCACAATATCCAGAGCTCCGCTCTTTAAATCCGCCACCGCTTTTTTCTGTTCTGCCGGGGTGCGGAAGCGGGAGAGAAGTCCCACCCGGATGGGGTATTCCCGCATCCGTTCCGCAAAGGTGAGATAATGCTGCTGGGCCAGCACCGTGGTGGGCACCAGATAGGCCACCTGCTTGGAATCCTGCACCGCCTTAAAAGCCGCCCGGATGGCAATCTCCGTTTTGCCGAAGCCCACATCCCCGCAGATCAGCCGGTCCATGATCCGCCGGCTTTCCATATCTTCCTTCACCGCCTGAATGGCCTGGATCTGATCCTCCGTTTCCTCATAGGGGAACTGCTCCTCAAACTCCCGCTGCCAGAAGCCGTCAGGACTGAACACGAAGCCCTGATCCTGCTGCCGGGCGGCGTAAAGCTGCACCAGATCTTTGGCGATTTCTCCCACCGCCTTTTTTACCCTGGCCTTGGTATTCCGCCATTCGGCGCCCCCCAGGCGGCTTAAGGCCGGGGGATGCTCCACATCCCGGGAGGCGTACTTTTCTATTTTATTCATCAGGGAAACCGGGGTGAACACCTGTCCCCCGTCCCGGTAATCAATGCGGATATAATCAATCACCACATCGTCGGTCTGGCGCTGCACGATGCCCCCGAAGATACCTACCCCGTGGTCTTCGTGGATCACATAATCCCCCACATTCAGATCGCTGATGCGGGTGAGGCCGCCGCTCTTTTTGGCCGTCTGCCGCCGGCCTTTTTTCTTCTTGCCGAAGAGTTCTCCCTCCGCTAAAATCACCAGGCCCAGGGAGGGCAGCTCATAGCTGTGATGGATATTGCCGATGGTAATAAGAATCTGGCCGGGGAAAATGGCCTGGCTGGTGCTTTCCGCATAAAAGGCGGGGAGTTCTTCCTCCTCTAGCCGCTGGCTCATCCACTCCCCCCGGCTGCGGGAGCCGCAAAGCAGAATGATGCGGTTTTCCTGGCGCACCATTTTTCTCAGATCCGTCACAAGCAGATCCATTTGCCCCCCGTAGGAATGGAGGGCGCGGGCGCTTAAGGAAAAAGCAGCCGATAATTTAAGGGGCTTGTTTCGGTAGGGCAGGCCTGTCAGAATCAGGCAGCGGCCCCGGTCCAGGCGGCGCCAGAGCTCCTCCGGGGAAAAAAGATTCAGCAAAGTGTCCCCCTGGCCGGCTTCCAGCCGCCGGACGGCGCTTTCCTGATATTCCTCCGTTACGCCCCGGGCTTTTTCCTCCATCCGTTCCGGCTCGTCCAATATCACAAAGTCCCGGGGGCCCAAATAATCCAGCAGACAGCCGTCGGCGCTTAAGATTTCCTGGGTGGGATAAATCGTCACTTCTTCCAGATTGGATAAAGAGCGCTGGGTCTCGGAGTCGAAGATCCTGAGGGAATCGATTTCATCGTCAAAAAATTCAATGCGCACCGGGTTTTCCCGGGTTAAAGGAAACACATCCAAAATGCCGCCCCGCAGGGAAAAATCCCCGGGCATGCGGGTCATAGCTTCCCGCTCATAGCCCATTTCCGCCAGCTTCCGGGCCAGGTCCCGAGGGTCCTGCAGATCCCCGGGCTTTAGGCGGAGGCGGGCTTTTTTCAGCTGGGCCGGGGTCATGAGCCGGCAGAGGAGAGCGTCCACGGTGGTGACCACCAGGGCGTTTTCCTCCTCCAGAAGGGCCCGCAGCCCCGTCATCCGCTGACGGGAGAGAAGGCTGCCCCGCACATCCGCCTGGGAAAAGAGCAGATCCCGGGCGGGATAGAGTCTTGGCTCCCCCTCCCAGAAGGTCTGGGCATCCTCCCAGATTTCCCGGGCTTTTACTTCATTATAGGTGAGAAACAGAACCCGGCCGCCGCCGGCGGTGAGCTCCCGGGTCAGATGCACCAGCTGGGAATCCACGCATCCGCTCACGCAAACAGGGCCCTTCTCCTTCAAGAAGGCCTGCTGCATACGCTCAAAATCCGGCAGATTGTGCAGGGAACTGTTAAAACTTTTAGCCATGGGACATGCATTTCTTGCCCTCCCCCTGAAGAGGGGGAGGGGGGGACCGCCGGCGAAGCCGGTGGTGGGCGGGGGCGACTTGCGGAAGATTATGTTATCTTCTTATTATATTCATTCATGGCCGGTCCGATGCCCCGGCTGGCCCAGAGCAGAGCGGCCCGGGCGGCATTTTCCTCTGCGGCCCGGCAGGCTTTGCCTTCCTCTCCACTCATTTGCCGTAGGACAAAATCAATCAGATCCATCCCCTCCGGCTGGGGGCCCACCCCCAGGCGGAGCCGGGGAAAGTCCTGGCTGCCCAGGAGTTGGATGATGTTTTTCAGCCCGTTATGGCCGCCGTCGCTGCCGCTTCGCCGCAGCCGCAGCTGGCCCAGGGGGAGATACACATCATCACAGACCACCAGAATATCCTCCGGGGCAAGCTTGTAATAGCGGGCCAGGGAGCTGATGCATTCGCCGCTTAAGTTCATAAAGGTAAGGGGCTTCACCAAAAGAAGCTTTTCCCCTTCGTAAAAACCGCTGCCGGTGAGGCAGTTGTTGCGGTTGATATAAATGCGGATATCCGCCAGCCGGGCGATGTCATCCAGCACATGCCAGCCCACATTGTGACGGGTATTATCATAAGTCTGCCCGGGATTCCCCAGGCCTGCAATCATCTTCATGTTAATCTCCTTGCCAAAGGCCGCTCCCTGAGCGGTCCCTGAGCGGTCCCTGAGTGGTCCCTGAGCTTGTCGAAGGGCCTGTCGAAGGGCGGTCCCTGAGTGCTCCCTGAGCCTGTCGAAGGGTGTCGAAGGGCGGTCCCTGAGCGGTCCCTGAGTGGTCCCTGAGCTTGTCGAAGGGCCTGTCGAAGGGTGTCGAAGGGCGGTCCCTGAGCGGTTCCTGAGCCTGTCGAAGGGTGTCGAAGGGCGGTCCCTGAGCTTGTCGAAGGGCCGCCGCCCGGACTGCATCCACCCGTAGGGGCGGCTACCAGCCGCCCGAAAAGTATACCACATCCCCCCCTCCCCTGCAAGAAACACTTGTGCAACCCGCTGCGATATCCTATAATAAACAGCGTTATGCCAAACCTGTTTTCCTTTATTGTACGCAGCCTCTCTCTGGGCACCGGCCTGGCCATGGACGCCTTTTCCGTGTCTGTGGCGGACGGCCTCCGGGAAGGGAATATGAGCCGCCCCCGGGCGGCTTTCATCGCCGGAATCTACGGCCTTTTTCAGTTTTCCATGCCCCTTATCGGCTGGGGCTGCGTCAAGCTTCTGGAAGAAACCTTTACGGCTTTTCAGCCTTTCATTCCCTGGATTGCCCTGGGCCTGCTGCTGTTTTTGGGCGGCAAAATGATATGGGAAGGCTGCCATGCCCGGGAGGAAGCGGTCTGCGGGGAGGGAAGGGCACCTTTTAAGACCCTGCTGCTTCAGGGCCTGGCCACCTCCATCGACGCCCTCTCCGTGGGCTTTACCATCGCATCTTATACCTGGTCCATGGCCCTGGGGGCCGCAGGCCTCATCGGGACCGTCACCTTTCTGCTCTGTCTTTTGGGCCTTCGGCTGGGCCGCTTCCTGGGGAGCCGGGTGCTCCGCCAGTCCTGCATCATCGGCGGGATCATCCTGATTGCCGTGGGGCTGGAAATCTTTCTGAGCCACATCCTGTGAAGGAGGGCCCTGCTACCGCAGGGCCCTTGAATGGAGATCTGCCTAAAGGCAGATGAGGCGGCTGGTAGCCGCCTCTACGCATCTTCCTCAAACGGGGGCTGCAAATTCCCGCTGCTCCCGCCGCGTAGGGGCGACCATTGGTCGCCCGAGGGACTTCAGCCCGCCGGCTGGTAAAGGACGGCCCTGCTACCGCAGGGCCCTTGAATGGAGATCTGCCTAAAGGCAGATGAGGCGGCTGCCCTTCGACAGGCCCTTCGACAAGCTCAGGGACCGTAGCCGCTCCTACGCATCCCTCGCCCAAAACTTGCAAAATGGGACGGAAAGAACCGTCCCCGTGTCCACTTGCGGCTTGCTTTTGAAAGCGCCAACGCCAGAAATCTTAATTTTATTCGTTTTTCATTAAAATTTGTCATTTGATGTCAGATTTTGGCCTTTTCAAGCGTTAATATATATAGAAACAGTTAAACAGATATAACCATGGTTAAGGTAAACTCCTCGCAAATTGGCCTTTTGGGAGGAGAGAAGGGAGGATGAAAAAAGCACAGCACATTGTATTTAAGCTAAAAATGTTTGTCGTTTAAATTTATAACAAAGGAGGAATACCCGTGAGAGAAAGGTTTACACATAGAATCGCGCCTATGATATGTGTTTTGATATTATTGTTTGTTACTAACACACAGGCGGCCAGTATAACTGCATATTTCGACTACTGGTTTTCAAATGGCAATTCGATCGCCAAATGGATGTACACTCCGAAAGTGTATAAATATGGCTATCAGAACAATAGTCAATACCCGTTCTCAGCAGCTATTGAGGAGGCTATAACTGCGTGAAAGCTTGCAGGAATTCCTGTTAGTGACGGAACAGTTTCTAATTACAATATTGCTTGCATAGGCGCAACAAAACAACAAATAAAGGAAATTTATGGTCATGATTTATCGGATTACATCAATGGGAAAACCTATTATTTTGTGGAACAGTTCTGCACCATAGTATATGGAACGACCACAAAAACTGGATATAAGATGATTTCGAAACCAGAGGTCTTTGTTGTATATAATGCCTGGAATCGCCAAGCGTCTGAAGATGGTTTTCCCTTTTTAAGGAGCACTGCCATGCATGAATTAGGTCATGCCCTGGGATGGTTAGGACATTACTTTTCTTCAGGCCACGTGATGTCTCAAAATTCAAATTCCTGTATTATTTTATCTCCGAATGTTAAGAATCATCTAAATCAGTATTATCGGTAATGAGGGGGTCACACATCATGATTAAAAAACAAATTCTTTTAACTGTGCTGATTGGGATTATAACGCTCTCTGCCTGCGGGTCATATGGGGATCATGTTCGGACTGCGCCGGCAGGCGTTGATAAAGAATTCGTTAATACAGAGGTAAACACGGGAACGGCAGAAACCTTCGTGGAGAGTTCCCGGCAGGAAATCGATTTAAAAGCAGCACTTGCTATGTTTCCCATCATTGTTAAAGGGTATTGCTGCGGGATTGAAGAAGATGGTATGAAACGCTTTTCCATTTCAGAATCATATCGTGGTGGTTTGCAGGGAATTGTTTCCGTGCATTTTGTTGATTTTCAGCCGAAAATGGAGCAGGAATATCTCCTGTTTGCGGAGCCTTTTGCCAATGTAATGAGCGATAAAGATTACCTGCTGGCAGGCGACATTGTTTGGGAGGAGGACGAGACTTCCAAGAGCTTTGTTATAAGCGGTATAGAAAAGATGCCGTTTCTTTCTTTGAAGAAACAGCTTCTGGAATTGATGGAACAATACCCTTACACGGGAGATGGGAGGACTACGGGGGATTATATTCACTCCGACGATTTACAGGATATTTATGAGCAGTCCCCCTTTGTGGTTTATGGAACTATCCAGGAGATTCAGAGGAAGTTATCTGATAGAATGTGGTGTAGTTTGACTGAAATAAAAACAATCAAAGGAGAGGGCATCTCAGAGAAGTCATGTATTGTGCTGCCGCTGGATTCAGTTGAGCCGGGCGAAAGCTTCGTATTCTTTTTAAGAAGCGTAGAAGGCGCTGATGCCTTTATTATTTCCGCCCCAAAAGGAATCTTGACATTGGAAGAAAGAGCAGAAATCGGATTGGAAATAAAGTAGTGTTGTATGAAGTCACGGGGAAGCCACGGGGACGGGGCTGATAGCCGCCCCTACGGCTGCAAACGGCACTTGTCCTTTGTAGGGGCGATTATCAATCGCCCGCAGGATTGCCGCCCGTCGGGACCTGCGGGCGGCTAATAACCGCCCCTACGGGTCTTCCCCGCCCAAATCTTACAAAATGGGACAGAAAGAACCGTCCCCGTGTCCCAGCTAAAACTTGCTTTCGAAAGTGCAACCACACATTAACTTAAATATATTCGTTTTTCATAAAAATCTATCATTTAATGTCCCATTTTGCCCTTTTCAAGCGTTTATATGTATAGAATGGATACAGATCAAACTGGATGAATCGGGATGGAAGCGTATGAATCCGGAAAGAGAGAGCATAGCAGATGCGCACATGGTTTTCACATAGGGAAAAGCCGGAGAACAAAGAAATCCTGGGCCAAATCTATCAGGACCAGCTCCTTTTTTTGCGGCGTTTTGCCTGCAGGCTGCTGGGAAACCAGGAGGATGCAGAAGACGCAGTACAGGATGTGTTTTTGAAATTGATCGGAAACCCGGACCGGATCATGCGTATGTCAGAGGAGGAGAGAAAGGCCTATTTAATCATATGCGTCCGCAATCAGGCCAAAACCATATTAAGGCGCAGGAACCTCTCTCCGGAGCTTGAATGGGAGGAAGCACGGATGAGCCATAGCCACAGGGAAATCAATCAAATTGAGGATATCCTGAGTATAAAGGATGCGCTGGCCAAACTGCCGGAGCAGCAGCAGGACATTCTGATACTGCATTATCATTGGGGGCTGTCTTTCCGCGAAATAGCGGAATTGCTGGACAAATCCGTGGAAGCGGTGCGAAAGATGGAATACCGGGCCAGAAGCGTATTACAGGAAAAAATGGACGGGTGACAGACATGAATAAAAAAGTTTTGAACAGGGAAAATCTGAAAGCGGCCTGTGCGCTGCGGGCGCAGGAGATGCTGGAAGAGGCCGAGGCTCTTACGGAAACAGAGGAGATGCAGGAACTGTCCCCGGCTTTCCAGGCCAGAATGGATCAGATATTCCGGGAAGAGCTGTCCCGCCGGGACAGAAAAACACCTCCCCGCCGGCGCAGATGGGCCGTAGCGGCCATGATTGTCATGGGACTGTTTTCCTGGCTGTTCTTTGATTCAGGCGCCCGGGCGGCGGTGATGAACTGGTATCGGGAAATGACGGCGGAGAGAGCATTACACAGAAAGGCGGAGGTTAGCGAGCAGGTTCACAGCTTTTTTAAGACTAATCCGGACGGCTCCTGGATTTATCCGGATAATTATACCGGCTTATACGATGACGGAGAATATCTGGTGATTGCTGTGAAGCAGGGGCTGGATTATGCGGATTATGAAAAGATTGCTGCGAAATACAGTGATGTATGCAGGATCAAGGAAATGCCTTATTCCCTGAACGAGATGATGGAAATGGCAGAGCGGGCAGCCGATATAATGCTCCGGGAAGGAATACAGATCAGTTCCTATGCGTTCAGGGCAAGCATCGGTCGGATTGTATTTACTACCACAGAGGAATATATGCAAGCAGTCAGACAGGTGCTGGTGTCATGCAATCTCATGGATCTTGCCGTTGTTGAAAATCAGGACGCTCCATAATGGTGATGAATATGAAATTCAAACATCCCCCGCGTCCCAATTCCTCTTTACAAGCCGGCTTTCCTGTGCTATCCTTACTCCGAACAAAACTTTAAACGGATGCTGTGACGTCCGAAAGGGAGAGTTTATGGAACGCTGCAAAGCGGTATTGATGGATGAGCAGGCCATGGGCCGGGCCGTCAAGCGGATGGCCCATGAGATTGTGGAGCGCAACCGGGGCATAGAAAATCTGTGCCTGGTGGGGATAAAACGCCGGGGCATTCCCCTGGCGCTGCGCATGGCGGAGCATATAGAAATGATAGAAGGAAGCCGTCCCCCGGTGGGGGAGCTGGATGTCACCTTCTACCGGGATGATTTGGAAAAGATTTCCGAAAATCCGGTGGTGGGAGAGTCCCGGCTTCCTTTTTCCGTACAGGGAAAAACCGTGGTGCTGGTGGACGATGTGCTTTACACCGGCCGCACCGCCTCCGCCGCCCTGGACGCCTTAAAAGACCTGGGCCGGCCCGCCGCGGTGCAATTGGCGGTGCTGGTGGACCGGGGGCACCGGGAGCTGCCCATCCGGGGGGATTATGTGGGAAAAAATGTGCCCACCGCCCGGAATGAGTTTATTAAAGTGAATATACAGCCCTATGAGGAAAGCTGTTCCGTGGAGCTGTATGAGATAAGTGGATGACAAGTCGCCCCCGCCCGGCTGCCTGCGGCAGCCACCCTCCCCCGCGTCCGGGGGAGGGCAAGGGGATTCTTCGCTCCGCTCGGGATGACAAAGAAATGATTTAGGAGGAGATAACAATGAGCAACGAAAAAGACGGCGCCATCTACAGCGTCAGGGAACTGGGCACAGGCAAGACATTGGTCCTGGGCCTGCAGCACTTATTTGCCATGTTCGGCGCCACGGTGCTGGTGCCCATCATCACCGGCCTGTCCGTTTCCGCCACCCTGCTTTTTGCCGGGCTGGCCACTATGTTCTGCCACCTGGTCACCGGCCGGAAGGTCCCCGTATTTTTGGGTTCCTCCTTCGCCTTTTTAGGGGGCTATGCCGCGGTGAAGGCCTCCGGCGTGGAAGCGGGCCTTACGGAATCCCAGGCCCTGCCCTACGCCTGCATCGGCGTGGCCTGCGCCGGCCTTTTGTATCTGGTGCTGGCTCTGATCTGCAAATCCGTAGGCAGCAAGCGGGTGATGCAGTTCTTCCCCCCGGTGGTCACGGGCCCCATCATCATCGCCATCGGCATGAACCTGGCCCCCTCCGCCATCAATAACTGCGCGGACAACTGGTGGATCGCCCTGGTGGCCATCGCCGTGGTGGTGGTCTGCAATATCTGGGGTAAGGGTATGATCAAAATCATTCCCATCCTGCTGGGGGTGGTGGCTTCATACCTGGTGGCCGCCATTTTCGGCAAGGTGGATTTCAGCCTGGTGAAGGACGCCGCCTGGATCGGCCTGCCCTTCAAAATGGAGGATACGGTTTTCGGCCTCTTCTCCGGCGGTGTGAACGGCGGCCTGGTGTTAAGCGCCATCATCACCATCGTGCCCATTGCCGTAGCCACCATGATGGAGCATGTGGGGGATATCTCCGCCATCGGCTCCACCGTGGGCAAAAACTTTATTGAAGATCCCGGCCTGCACCGCACCCTTATCGGGGACGGCATCGGCACCACCATCGCCTCCCTTTTCGGCGCCCCCGCCAACACCACCTACGGGGAGAATACCGGCGTTCTGGCCCTCACCAAGGTGTATGATCCTCTGGTGATCGAGCTGGCGGCCGTCTTCGCCGTGGTACTGTCCTTCTGCCCTAAGTTCGCGGCCATCATCCGGGTGATGCCCACCGCCACCATCGGCGGCGTGTCCCTGATTTTGTACGGCATGATCTCCGCCATCGGCATCCGGAATATGGTGGAAAACCACACGGATTTCCAGAAGTCCCGGAATGTCATCATTGCCGCCCTCATCATCGGCCTGGCCATCGGCATCAGCTATTCCGCCGCCGGCTCCATCAGCTTCGCCATCGGGGAACTGAAGATTTCCCTCTCCGGCCTGGCCATCGCCTCCCTGGTGGGCATCGTCCTAAATGCCATCCTGCCGGGCCGCCGTACGGATCTGGATCACAATGACAAGCTGTCCGGATCTCTGGGCAAATACTAATCCAGAAAGGGCCGGAGAACGGCCCTTTTTTAGTATTTCAAAAAATATTGGACAGTACCAGACAGAAATGGTACAATATCCTTGTTCTCCGAAAAAAAAGGAGAGGAACCTGTGGGAGGGTGACGTTATAAATGGATTTTCGCTATTCTTTTGTTTATTTGATTGTCAACATTATCTGTGTGCTGTCGGCTGTGGTAATACTGGCCCGGCTGGGCAGCAATATCGGCAGTGAAACGGAAAACAAAATATTCCGCAATATGTTGTTTTCCTATATGGCCTTTTTGTTCTGCGAGATCCTCTGGGTGCTCAGCGTAAGCAACAGGCTGCCTCTGGGAGCCTTTGCCCATGGCCTGATTAAGATCATCGGAACGGCCTTTATTCCCATCATGGTCTATTCCTGGTTCCAGTATGCGGAAACCCGCTTCGGCAATCCCGCAGCCCATACCGCCCGCTTCAAGCTTCTGACCGCCATTCCCTTGATAATCATGCTGCTGATTTATATCAGCTCCGTGGTGACCGGGGCGGTGGCCCGGGTGGATGAAAGCGGCGCCGTGGTGCCGGGGCCGGCCCTGGCTATTTCCGGCCTTATTGACAACCTCTACGGGGTGGCAGTGGTCATCCATGCCATTATCCTCTGGAGAAAGGATAAGGAAGGGTTCCGGAAAAAAGAGTATGCAGCCCATATTCTCTTTATTGTGATCTGCACCGTCGGAGGCATTACGGACGCTGCCGTTTCCGATACGCCGGTGATGCCCATGGCCATTATGCTGTCTTTTAATCTGCTCTTCATCATTCTGCAGGAAAGCAAGATTTTCAACGACTCCCTCACCGGCCTGAACAACCGGCGGCTGGCGGACCGTTTCATCAGCTCCGCCATCAAAGAAAGCAGCCAGGATAGCCCCCTGGGCATCTTTATGATGGATATCGACGACTTTAAAAACATTAACGATGTGTACGGCCATCTGGAAGGGGACCGGGCCCTGATCGGAGTTTCCGAAGCCTTAAGGAAGGCGATTTCCCGGCACCACGGCTTTCTGGCCCGCTGGGGCGGAGACGAGTTCGTGGCGGCGCTGCCCGGGCTGAAGGAAGATACGGTGGCCCGCTTCAAAGAGGATCTGGAACAGGAATTAAGCGCCGTCAACCGGCAGCTGGGAGCGCCCTTTACCCTGAGCCTCAGCATGGGGGAGGAGACCTGTCTGGATAAATCCCGGAGCCTGGCGGATGTGATTGCCAGGGCGGACGAGCAGCTTTATGCGGACAAGGCCGGGAAGAAGAGAAGAATCGCATAAGAGAGAGGCCCGGCCAGGGCCCTCCGAAGAAGCAATTTACGGCAACCCATTGAAAAAACCGCTTGACAGCGGTTTTTTCTTGTACTATGATAGTCCAGCACGCTTTTTGCGGGGGTGTTTTTGTGTGCGAAAGCAACACCGGCCGCCCCGGGCAAAAAAACGGCAAAAATCTTGAAAGAAGGAGGAAAATGTATGCCTACATTCAACCAGTTGGTGAGAAAGGGCAGACAGACTTCCGAGAAGAAGTCCACCGCACCGGCTCTCTTAAAGGGTTACAATTCCCTGCATAAGAAAGCCACGGATCAGGCTTCCCCTCAGAAGCGGGGCGTGTGCACCGTGGTAAAGACCACCACCCCCAAGAAGCCCAACTCTGCTCTCCGGAAGATCGCCCGTGTCCGTTTGTCCAACGGCATTGAGGTGACCAGCTACATTCCCGGCGAGGGCCACAACCTGCAGGAGCACAGCGTGGTGCTGATCCGCGGCGGAAGAGTGAAGGACCTGCCCGGTACCCGTTACCACATTGTGCGTGGCACTTTGGATACCGCCGGCGTGGCCAACCGCATGAAGGCCCGTTCCAAATACGGCGCCAAGCGTCCCAAGAAGAAATAAGGGACAACTCATCTAAAATCACAACCAACTGAAGCAAGTGCGCAGGCATATATTTTCAGAACATATCCGAAAAGTGCGCTGTGCACGGACACATCAGCTATGTGAGTACCGATGACTTAAATCATTATTATTTAAGGAGGGAAGTAACGTGCCGCGTAAAGGACATAACCAAAAGAGAGACGTTTTGGCGGATCCCATTTACGACAGCAAAGTGGTGACCAAGCTGGTCAACAACATCATGCTGGACGGAAAGCGGGGAACCGCGCAGAAAATCGTCTATGGTGCCTTTGAGCAGATCGAAGCCAAGACCGGCAAGGCCGCACTGGACGTTTTCGAGCAGGCTATGAACAACATCAAGCCTGAACTGGAAGTCAAGGCCAAGCGGGTAGGCGGCGCCACCTATCAGGTGCCCATCGAGGTCCGGGCGGACCGCCGTCAGGCTCTGGCGCTGCGTTGGCTGACTATGTTCTCCCGCAAACGGGGCGAAAAGACCATGCGTGACCGTTTGGCCGGCGAGATTATGGACGCCGCCAACAACACCGGGGCTTCCGTGAAGCGGAAAGAAGACATGCACAAGATGGCAGAAGCCAACAAGGCTTTTGCCCATTATCGTTTCTAATTGGAGGTTGAATTCATGGCGGGAAGAGAATATCCGCTGGAGAGAACCAGAAATATCGGTATCATGGCGCATATCGATGCCGGTAAGACCACTCTTACGGAAAGAATCTTATACTATACCGGTGTGAATTATAAGATCGGCGACACCCACGAGGGAACCGCCACCATGGACTGGATGGAGCAGGAGCAGGAGAGAGGTATCACCATCACCTCCGCCGCTACCACCTGTCACTGGACCCAGGAGTTTGAGCACAAGCCCGCTCCCGGGGCTTTAGAGCACCGGATCAACATCATCGACACCCCCGGCCACGTGGACTTCACCGTAGAGGTGGAGCGTTCCCTGCGTGTGCTGGACAGCGCGGTGGGCGTATTCTGTGCCAAAGGCGGCGTGGAGCCCCAGTCCGAAACGGTCTGGCGGCAGGCGGATAAGTACCGGGTTCCCCGGATGGCTTTCATCAACAAGATGGACATCATGGGCGCCAACTTCTTTAACGCCGTGGATATGATCCACACCCGTCTGGGCCACAACCCTGTGCCCATTCAACTGCCCATCGGGAAAGAAGACAGCTTCATCGGGGTCATCGACCTCTTCGAAATGAAGGCCTATCTCTACAAGGACGACAAGGGCGAGGTGATTGAAATCACCGAGATCCCGGCGGATATGAAGGATCAGGCCGAAGAGTACCGCACCTCCATGATCGAAAAGATCTGCGAGACGGACGAAGAACTGATGGAGCTGTATCTGGAGGATCAGGTCCCTACCCAGGAGCAGCTTAAAGCTGCTCTGCGCCGGGCCACCATCAACATGGATATCATTCCGGTTTGCTGCGGCAGCGCCTACCGCAACAAGGGCGTCCAGAAGCTGCTGGATGCCGTGGTGGAATACCTGCCTTCTCCTCTGGACATCCCCCCGGCTCACGGGGAGGATATGGACGGCAATGCCATAGAGATCCCTTCGGAGGACGGCGCCCCCTTCCGGGCCCTGGCCTTCAAGATCATGACGGATCCCTTTGTAGGCAAGCTGGCCTATTTCCGGGTTTATTCCGGTACTTTGAATTCCGGCTCTTATGTGTATAACTCCACCAAGGGCAAGAAGGAACGGGTGGGCCGCATCCTGCAGATGCACGCCAACAAGCGGCAGGAGATCGATAAGGTCTATGCCGGGGATATCGCGGCCATGGTGGGCCTTAAAAACACCACCACCGGGGATACCCTCTGCGACGAGCAGCATCCCGTGATTCTGGAATCCATGGAGTTCCCGGAACCGGTTATCGATGTAGCCATCGAACCCAAGACCAAGGCGGGCCAGGATAAGATGGGCGAAGCCCTCGCCAAGCTGGCGGAGGAAGATCCTACCTTCCGGGTATCCACCAACAAGGAAACGGGCCAGACGGTAATCGCCGGCATGGGCGAGCTGCATCTGGAAATCATTGTGGACCGTCTGCTGCGGGAGTTCAAGGTGGAAGCCAATGTGGGCGCCCCTCAGGTGGCTTACAAAGAAGGCTTCACCAAGACCGTGGAAGTGGATTCCAAGTATGCCAAGCAGTCCGGCGGCCGGGGCCAGTACGGCCATTGTAAGGTCCGTTTCGAGCCTATGGATGCTAATGCGGAGCACACCTTCGAGTTTAACTCCGAGGTGGTGGGGGGCGTGATTCCCAAGGAATACATCCCCGCCGTGGGGGCCGGCATCGAAGAGGCCACCAAGGCCGGCATTTTGGGCGGCTACCCCGTGCTGGGCGTAAAAGCCACGGTGTTCGACGGCTCCTACCACGAAGTGGACTCCTCGGAAATGGCCTTCAAGATTGCCGGATCCCTGGCTTTCAAGGAAGCCATGCAAAAGGCGGGCTGCATCATCCTGGAACCGGTGATGCGGGTGGAAATCACCACGCCGGAAGAATATATGGGGGATGTCATCGGCGACGTGAACAGCCGCCGGGGCCGCATCGAAGGCATGGACAATGTAAACGGATCCCAGCTGATTCGCTGCTATGTGCCCCTGGCCGAAATGTTCGGCTACGCCACGGATCTTCGTTCCAAGACCCAGGGCCGCGGCGCTTACTCCATGTTCTTCGATAAGTATGAGCCCGCTCCCAAGTCCGTCCAGGAGAAGATCATCGCCAAGAAATGACACGCAGTGTCATCCTGAGCGGAACGCCTTTGGGCGCGAAGTCGAAGGATCCTAAAAAAATACTTGTAAAATAAGCCCATCTGTCCTATAATGGCAGTTGGCACACGAAAAAAAGCAATGCCCTTTACAAATGGGGCAAAAAATAAGAAACAAGGAGAACCAAAATGGCAAAAGCTAAGTTCGAAAGAACCAAACCCCATTGTAACATCGGTACCATCGGTCACGTTGACCATGGTAAAACCACCCTGACGGCTGCCATTACCAAGACCCTGCACGAAAAGTACGGCCTTGGCGATTTCGTGGCTTTCGATCAGATTGACAAAGCTCCCGAAGAGAGAGCCCGTGGTATCACAATCTCCACCGCTCACGTAGAGTATGAGACCCCTAACCGTCACTATGCTCACGTGGACTGCCCCGGCCACGCTGACTATGTTAAAAACATGATCACCGGCGCTGCTCAGATGGACGGCGCTATCCTGGTTGTGGCTGCTACCGACGGCGTTATGGCCCAGACCCGCGAGCACATCCTGCTGGCCCGTCAGGTGGGCGTGCCTTACGTAGTTGTTTTCATGAACAAGTGCGATATGGTAGATGACGACGAACTGCTGGATCTGGTGGATATGGAAATCCGCGAGCTGCTGAACGAGTATGAGTTCCCCGGCGATGATACCCCTATCATCCGCGGCAGCGCTCTGAAGGCCCTGGAAGGCGATCCCGCCTGGCAGGAAAAGATCATCGAGCTGATGGAAGAGGTTGACAAGTACATCCCCGATCCCGAGCGCGATACCGACAAGCCTTTCCTGATGCCCGTGGAAGACGTATTCTCCATCACCGGCCGCGGCACCGTGGCTACCGGCCGTGTGGAGCGTGGCGTTGTGCACGTATCCGACGAAGTGGAAATCGTTGGTATCAAGGACGAGAGCCGCAAGGTCGTGGTTACCGGCGTGGAAATGTTCCACAAGCTGCTGGATGAAGGCCAGGCCGGCGACAACGTAGGCTGCCTGCTTCGTGGCGTACAGCGTACCGAAATCGAGCGTGGCCAGGTTCTGGCTAAGCCCGGCTCCGTGAAGCCTCACACCACCTTCAAGGGTCAGATCTACGTGCTGTCCAAAGAAGAAGGCGGCCGTCATACGCCTTTCTTCAACAACTATCGTCCTCAGTTCTACTTCCGTACCACGGACGTGACCGGCATCTGCAATCTGCCTGACGGCGTTGAGATGTGCATGCCTGGCGACCACGTGGAAATCAAGGTGGAGCTGATCTCCAAGATCGCTATGGAGCAGGGTCTCCGCTTCGCTATCCGCGAAGGCGGCCGCACCGTTGCTTCCGGCACTGTGGTTGAGATCATCGACTGATAAGTCAATCTTACGGGCACCCCGACTTTGGCCGGGGTGCCCTTTTTTTCTGAAAAGCGACCTATGAACATATTTGACATCATTTCCCTTCTGGGCGGCTTGGCCATGTTCCTTTACGGCATGCGCCTCATGGGGGACTCCTTAAAAGAAAACTCCTCCGGCGCCTTGAAGGCTGCCATGGAAAAGGTTACCAACAACCCTTTCAAGGCCTTCATTTTAGGCGTTCTGATTACCGCCCTCATCCAATCCTCCACCGCCACCATCGTCATTACCGCCGGTCTGGTGGGGGCAGGCATCCTGTCTCTGCATCAATCCCTGGGCATTATCATCGGCGCCAATCTGGGCACCACCGTCACCGGCCAGATTATCCGCCTGCTGGATGTGGAGGCTTCCGGCACCTCGGTGCTGCGTTTCTTTCAGCCCTCCACCCTGGCTCCCATTGCCCTGATCATCGGCATGGTGCTGATCATGGGGAACTTTATCAAAAACGCCCACTCCGTCGGCAAGATTGCCATCGGCTTCGGCATTCTCTTCTCCGGTCTTTTGAATATGACCGGGGCGGTGAACAATCTGGCCAGCTCCGGCATCCTGGAGTCCCTCTTTGTGGGCCTGGGGGATCATCCGGTGCTGGGCTATCTCACCGGGGCCGGGGTGGCTTTTGTATTGCAGAGTTCCTCCGCCGCCGTGGGTATTTTGCAGGCCTTTTCCGCCACGGGGCTGCTAAGTTTCAAAGCTATTTATGCGGTGATTGTGGGGATTTATCTGGGAGACTGCGTCACCACCGCCATTGTCTGCTGGATCGGCGCCAAAGCCGAAACCAGACGGGTGGGGATTATCAATATCCTTTACAACCTGAGCAAGAGCGTGCTGGTACTGGGAGGCGTGCTGCTGATTCATTCCCTGGGCTGGCTGGATGGCCTGTGGAACGAGCCGGTGAACTCCGGCGTGATTGCCAATACCAACTCCGTGTTCAACCTGGGCAGCGCCCTGCTGCTGCTTCCCCTTTTGGGCGTTTACGAGCATTGGGGCCGCAAACTGGTGAAGGACGATCCGGTGCCGGATTCCAAATACAAGGAAAACCTGGATGCCTTAAACCCGGTATTCTTTAACACGCCGGCCCTGGCCCTGCGCAGCTGCTATGACGCCCTGCTGACCCAGTTTTACGCCGCCAGGAGCAATATCGAAAAATCCTTCCGCCTGCTGGAGCGCTACGATGACGCCCTGCATAGGGAGATCCTGACGGAAGAAGATGAAATCGACCATATGACGGACTGCATAGGCCGCTATACGGTGGAGCTTTTGTCCCATTTGCAATTGGAAAACCATATCGCCATTCTGAATCAGTACTATAAGGTGCTTTCGGAATTCGAGCGCCTGGGGGACCACGCGGTGAATATTGCGGAGCATGCCGCCGCCATGAAGAAAAACAATACCCGCTTTTCCGCCAAAGCCCTTTCGGAGCTGGCGGTGCTGGAAGCCTCTATCATGGGGATCCTGGATGAGGCGGAGCAGACCTTCAAAAAGCGGGATGTGGATGCGGCAAGACGGATAGAGCCCAAACTTCAGGTGGCGGGAGAGATTATTGCGGAGCTAAAGCGTAATCATTTAAAGCGTATGAGCCGCGGGGAATGCGATGTGTATGCGGATGCGGTCTTTACCAATTTGATGGTGGAGTTCAAGCGCATTGCGGATATCTGCTCCAATGTGGGAATCGCCACCATGGTCCGGGTGTATCCGGAATTGGCGGATCACGAACATTTATATCTGGAATCCCTGCATAAAAACGGGGATGAAAGCTTCAACGAAATCTACGAACGCAGCCATGCCAAGTACTTTTCCCTCCTGCGGAAACCGGAGGAGGCCCTGCCTGCGGAAAAGCCGAAACAGCCCCCGGAATAAGAGGATAAATCAAAACCTATATCCTGCCTTGAAAAATTAAAAAATGCTATGGAAATCTTATTTTTCTAATAGTGACAAGAGAGGGGATTTTGTGGTATTCTTAATACATCTAAAGGCAACGACCAATATTATATTTAGGAGGTAATTTGCCATGTCTTATGTTGATGAAGTATTAGCCCAGGTTGAGGCTCGCGATGCGAACGAACCCCTGTTTTTACAGACGGTACGCGAAGTGCTCAACTCCCTGCGCCCCATGATCGATCCCAACGAGGAAAAGTATCGCAAAATCGCTCTGCTGGAAAGACTGGTTGAGCCCGAAAAGACCGTGATCTTCCGCGTTCCCTGGACCGATGACAACGGCGTTGCTCATGTAAACCGCGGCTACCGCGTACAGTTCAACAGCGCGATCGGCCCGTACAAGGGAGGTCTTCGTTTTGCTAAAAACGTGACCCTGGACACCATCAAGTTCCTGGCATTTGAGCAGTGCTTCAAGAACAGCCTGACCACCCTGCCTATCGGCGGCGGCAAGGGCGGCTCCGATTTCGATCCCATCGGCAAGTCCGACGCGGAAGTGATGCGTTTCTGCCAGAGCTTCATGACCGAGCTGTACCGCTACATCGGCGCCAACACCGACAGCCCTGCCGGCGACATGGGCGTAGGCGCTCGTGAAATCGGCTTCCTGTACGGCCAGTACAAGCGGATTACCGGTAACTTCGAAGCGGCTGCCGTGACCGGCAAGTCTCCTGAATACGGCGGATCCCTGGGTCGTCCCACTGCCACCGGTTTCGGTGCTGTGTACTATGCCGAAGAGCTGATCAAGGCTCTGGGCCGCGACATCAAGGGCGCTACCATTGCCATCTCCGGTTTCGGCCAGGTTGCCTGGGGCGTAGCCATGAAGGCCACCCAGCTGGGCGCCAAGGTGGTTTCCATCTCCGGTCCCGACGGATACGTTTATGACAAAGACGGCATGAACGAAGAGAAGGTAGATTTCCTGCTGGATATGCGTGCTAACGATCCGATGCACTGCAAGCCTTACGCTGATAAGTTCGGCGCCGAGTTCCACGAAGGCGAGAAGCCTTGGGGCCGCGTAAAAGCCGACTACTATATGCCTTGCGCCATGCAGAACGACGTTCGCATGGAAGATGCGGAGCGCATGGTAAAGGAAGGCACCTGCAACGTGCTGATCGAAGTAGCCAATATGCCTACCACCCAGGAAGCCATCGATTTCCTGCGTGAAAAGGGCTGGGTCGTAGCTCCTTCCAAGGCTGTTAACGCCGGCGGCGTGGCCGTGTCCGCTATGGAAATGGCTCAGGACGCTTCCAAGTACTACTGGACTGAGGAAGAAGTGGAAGAGAAGCTGCACGCCATCATGAAGGACATCTTCAACAGCTCCTTAAAGGCTGCCAACAAGTTCGGTCTGGACGGCGTGAACGCCCTGATCGAAGGCGCCAACCTGGCTGCTGCTGACAAGATCGTGACCTCCATGATCGCTCAGGGCATTGTCTAATTCAGACTGCCCCCAACAACTGGGCCCCGGATTTTCCGGGGCCCTTTTTGTAACGCCCGTATTATATATTTTGTTGTAACCCATCCCACCCTTTTCCCGATATATAGGATAAAGGAGCTTTGTATGACCAGCGGCAGCAGAAATATCGACGAGCAGATTATCGCCTTATTTCGGGAGCGCTCGGAAGAAGCCATCGCCCAAACCAGCAGCGCCTACGGGTCCCTTTTGCGTGCCCTGGCCTTGCGGATTCTGGGCAGCCGGGAGGACGCGGAAGAGGTGGAGCAGGATGTTTACCTCGCTGCCTGGAATCAAATCCCCCCGGCGGAGCCCCTGCCCCTTTTGCCCTGGCTGAGGACCATCTGCCGGCGGAGGGCCCTGGACCGGCTGGAGGAGCAGACCGCCCAGAAAAGAGGCGGCGGCCAGGGACATCTGGCTCTGGAGGAGCTGGAGGAGAGTCTCCCCACCGGGGAGGACGGCCGCCACTGGGCGGGCCGCCTGAGCCTGGAGGAAGCCGTCAGCGCTTTCCTGAAGGAACTGCCGGAACGGGAACAGCGTGTTTTTCTGCAGCGCTATTGGTACTTCCTCTCTGTGGAAGAAGTGGCCCGGGAGAACGGCCTCACGAGGAGTCATACCAAGGTTCTTTTACACCGCACGCGGAAAAAACTGAAGGCTCATCTGGAAAGAGAGGATCTGTGGGATGGATAAAAAGGATTTGTTAAAAGCTATCGGAGAGGTGGATCAGGACTTGGTGGAGCAGGCGGCGCCCAAGGGAAGCAGAAGCCGCCGAACGCAGCGCTGGATCCCGGCGGCGGTGGCTGCTGCCTGTATGCTGCTGGGGGTGCTGGCCATCAGCGGCGGCTGGTTTAAGCGGGAAACGGAGCCGGAGGGAGGCATGATGGTCAGCAAAGTGAGTATAGATTATGGGGAAGCAAAGAAAATAGCGGAAGAATCCGAAAGCACGGCCCCGGCTCCTGCCCCGGTTCTGGAGAGCACTACGGCTCCGTCATCCATAAAAAATGAGCTTACTGCGGAAACCACGGCCCTTGCAGAAACCCAGGCCCCGGCCATTCTGTATCAAAAGGACGGGATCACGGTGCAGGAAGGCCGCGGCGGCAGCAGCGGGTCCCGGATGGAAGCCGAACTTGCCTATCTCACCGAACAGGAGCTTTTCACCCAGCCCCTGGTGATACGGGCAGTTTTGACGGACTATAAGCCCCTGGTGATCACTCAAGAATACTCGATCTTTTCCGATAACAAGATCTATGCAGCCCTGATGAGCTTTGAGCCCATCTCGGTGCTCCACGGCGAACTGCCGCCGGGGCAGGAGACGGTGAAGGTATTTGCCAATTACTATACCAATACCTCCCTGGAGGACCTGAGTCTTTCCCTGCGGACCGCCGGGAAGGGCCGGGAGGGGATCATTATGCTCCATCCCATGGAGGAGTGGCATCCGGAATATATGACCCAGCTGGCGGATTATGTGCCCGGGGATAACCAGCGCTTCGCCATCTGGGAAATGCCCGGGGGAGGCCTGTCCTATGATAAACATGCCTTTATCGGTCTGGAAAAAAGCTGGACCCTGGATCAGGCGGAGGCCTACGCCCGGCAGCTGATCGGGGACAAAACCGAAGCGCCGGCGGACTTTATCTTCAGTTTCAGTTACCGATCCTATGGTCTTGTACCGGAGGATACATATATGCGCAGCTTCGACAGCGCCAGCGGCCTCTATTCCGTCAAAGGAACGGCTCATATGGAAATGGAATACGGGGCAGAAAACCTGGAAACCCGGGTGAGGGTGGAAAAGGAGATTCTGGATAAAATATACCGCGCATTGCTGCGCCTGAAGGATATGCCGGAAATGCTCTCCGACGGGGATAATGCCGGGGGCCACGAGACCACCCGGATAGAAATCAGCTGGTTTGCGGAGGGCGGGTCCCGCAGGGTTTTATTTTCCGGCAGCGACAATGGCATGGATCGCAGCGATGTGAACCGTCTGACCATGACCCTGTTTGAATTGCAGCAGTATTTGGAAAAATGTACGGATATGCAGGGATGGCAGGAAAAACTCATGGCCATGGGTGATAAAGAGCGCCGGGCCCGGTCGGAGGAGATCGTGGCCGCTTTGGAGGCTGCCTTTGCGGAACAATACGGCCCCGGGGGCAAACCGGAGTACTTCCGGGCAGCAGAGATCAGTGACGGGGGCTATCTGGAGATCTGGCTTTTCCCCTGGAGCAAGGAAAACCAGAAGGAAATTCAGGAAATGCTACCGGAAGGGTATAGAACGGGGATGCTTTTCGGCTGGGGAGATCCGGCGGACAGCCCCAGCATACAGTATGATCACCGCATGAGTCTGGCTCTGCACGGGACCGTGCAGAAGCAGGAAGGCCGCCGGAAGATCATAGACTGGGAGAGCCTGGGGGAGGGATCCCCGGAAAAGGAGATCCGGCTGGGCTACCTGTATGAGGACGGAAGCCGGACGGAAGGGTACAGCATTTCATTCGAAGAAGATAAAGAGGAGTGGACTCCCTTTGCCAGCCTGCGGATGGTGATCCGGGGGCAGGAGAAGGATCTGGAAAGCGGCCTCATTACCGGCCGGCAGGATCTGGAATTTGCCTGGTATTGCTGCGTCTGCCGGGGCTTCAGGCCCGTCACCCAGGAAGAAAAAGAGGCTTACGGAGAGCCCCTGGCCTGGATCTATGCGGAAAGGGATGAGGTGGAGAGCAGCATTTTCCTGGTGATGGATAACGGGCGGCTCCTGCGCAGCAGCGGCACTTGGCCGGAAAGGCCCATGCCCACGGACCCTTCCGTGGATGCCGTCACGGCCTTGGAGACCTGGGGCGAGGAAATCTGGCTGCAGCTCTTGGCCACAGGTCTGTGGTACTGCGAGGGCAGGGGCGAGCAGACGGAGTTGGGGACGCCGGGGCTGAAGTGGCGGTGAGAGAGGACATTACCTGCATAATCCATGGGGCTGTCACATAGGCAGATGGGTCATAGCTTCGTAGATGGCAAAGCCCGCCAGGGCGTTAGCCAGGCCGCTGAATTTTCCCACCTTGTTCCGGTCTTCATCCAGCGCGAAGAGGAAGACGGCCACATCCGCCATCATCAGGAAGAGGGTCAGGGCGGCAAAGAGAATATAGAAACGCGTGTCCACGTTCAGCCATTTGCGGATAAATATGCACACCAGGCCTTTGCTGACGGCGGTATAGATCAGGAAAAAGCACCAATGGTGTTTGCCCTTAAAGCCCATGCGCCAGAAAATGAAGCTTTCCACCAGAAGATAAATAGCCAGGTGCATGAAGAAAAAGGCCCAGCGTCTGACCACGGGCATACCCAGGCTCAGGCTCCCGTCTTTCATATGCACGAAAATGTATTCGGGGGTGCTGTCCGTGTGGAACTCTTCGTAAGGCAGGGGGATATCGTAGCTTTTCTCCCCGTCCGCGATATGCATAATGGCGCCGGTAAAATCCTTCTGATTGCCGAACCAGCTGCTTTTCCCCTGCACCCCCTGGCGGTAGATGCGGAAATAGTTCTCCCATAAACGGTGTTCCTTTTCGGGAATGGTACGGAACTGAGTGCCGTCGCTTAGTTCCATGGTGACCCGCATTTCCACCTGGGAAGAGGCCCCCAGCACAATGAAAGTGATGGCGGGCTGATGGTACACCCGGCTGTAGCCGAAGGTAGTGGCCTGGGCCGACAGAGGCAGGGTTAAAAGCAATAGGGCAAAAAGAATAAGGATCCGGTGCCGGAGGGTATGCTTCATGGGTTGCGACCTTTTCTTGACTGTATCTAAGGCTGTATTATACAATAGGGAAAGACAAAAAGCAAGACAGTGAGAAGACAGAAAAAGGAGATGGAAAGATGAGAACCAAGGGATTGATTCTTTGTATAATGATAGCGTGTTTTCTGCTTTCCGGCTGCGGATTAGGGGAAAAGGAGAGCGCCGCTCCGGGGCAGGAGACATCCCCGGAAACGGGGACCCTCTCCCCGGCCAAGGCCGAGGACTATCCCTTTGACCGCTTAGGAGTCATGCTGTCGGAAACCAGACTGGGCCCCCTATCCGAGGAGGGCCGGGTGATCAGCGAGGCGGAATTCCAAAGCCTCCCGGAAGAGAATGAGATCCGGCTCCGCTATGTGAACGGGAAGGGCGAAGCGGGGACCATATACAGCTTTACCTTCCAGGAACCGGACTCTATCGCCAAGGATGTATACCCCCTGAATGTGGTCTTAATGGACCAGGGAAACCTGTATGTGAGCGACGGCATGCACTACGGCGGAGACAGAAGCTATCTCTATCAGTACAGCGCCGGCCTGGCCTATCGGCTTCTGACCCTGGAGGAGCGGGCGAGCCTGGGGGCTCCCATGGCCTACATCAAAGGCTGTGACAACCGGGAGGAACGGATGGGACAGCAGGATCTATACGCCCTGACGGAGGACGGCTATGTGGTGGCCGGGGCCTGGGACGGAAAGGCGTATTGGAGCGACTGGGCCGCCCTGGGGACCCAGGAGCTGTATATTTCCCGGGAATCCCTGCCGGAAATGGTGCGCCTGCACCTGGTGGCCCTGGGGATGCGTTATCTGCTTGACAGCGATGCCCCGGTGGAGCCTCTGGCTTTCCGGGAGTGGGTGGCCAGCCTGGAGGCGGAAGGCCAGATGAAAGAGATGACGGGGGCCGAGGCCTTAAGCCTGGCCCTGCTGCTGGGTTATCCCCACCCCGACCGGGAGGCGGAGGCGGAGGCCTGGGGCCAGCATTTGTCGGAGGTGATGGCCCGGCCGGAGGGGGCCCTGAAGTTTACGGTAAGCGATGGCAGCGGCCAGCCCTACCGGGCGGACGGGACTGCCGGAGAGACGGCCCTGTATATCAGCCCCCAGGGGGTTTTAGCGGCGGAAATGCCCGGTCTTAAGATTTCTCCCGCCGGAGGGGAGGCCTGCTTCCAGATCCGGGGGAAGGTCTATGCCCGGCTGAAGGATCAGGCGGATCCGGCCCTGTATGAGCAGCTGAAGGCCTGGAACCCGGGGGATTTGGCTCCCTGGGCCCAGTACCCCTTCGATCGGCTGGGAGTCATGGCGGGGGGAGGCCGCCTGGGGCCTGCCACGGAAAATGGGGAAGAAATAAAGGAAGAATATCAGACCCCACCGGCAGCGGATCAGGTGGTGGTAAGTCACTTCGTTTATGAACCGGAATTATCCTCCACCTGTTGGCGCTACAGCTTTGGGGAAAGCGGAACCCCGCAGGAACATCCCTGCCATTTTACCGGAACCCTTTATAACAGTCATTACGGCTATCGCTATACCAGCGGTCCCATTTCCGGTGCAGGCGATTATGCCTATCTGTATCAAACTATCGCCTGTCAGAAATACCGGCCTCTGGAGGCAGATGAACGCCTGCAGCAGGAGACGCCTGCAGCCTGTTTTCGTATGAGCCGGGCTGACAGCCGGGAAACGGATGTTTTTGCCCTGACCCGGGAGGGATATCTGCTCCATGGCCTGGAGGTGCTGGAGGAGGACGTGACCTATGACAGCATTTCCTGGGAAGCCCTGCGGGAGGAAGAGCAGCTGCATTTGATGGCACTGGTTGTGCGTTATCTGGATGCCCATGAGTTCGTGTCGATCCCCTTCCCTTTTGATTCTGTGACACCGCCGGAGGAATACTGGCTGGTGGAAGTGGAATATCAGGGGGAAATACGGCAGCTGAGCGGCCAGGATGTGAAGGTGCTGGGCAAGCTTAGCAGGAGCGGCCGCTTTGAAGAATTCTTTTCCGATGACGCGATGTATTCCAGTGGCAGGGATTTGAGTCAGGAAAAGGATTTGGTAAGAATCAGTGTGCGTGACAGCCGGCAGGAAAGCAGCGGAAACCGCTATCCGGCCCTGTATCTGAACCGGGACGGGCAAATGCTGGTAGAATCTTTTGGCCTGTATATAAGCAGCCTGGACAGGGAAGGGTACAGAATAGACGCCCTTCTGACAGCGGAGCTCACCCGGAAACTGGACAGGGAGGTGTATACATATTTTATGGATCTGGCCCTGGGCGCCTCGGTGGAGCGGGAGGAGAAAACCGTTCCCTTATCCGCTGCCGTGATTGAGAAGGCAGACCGGGATGCCCGGGAAATACAGGCGTTGATTCAGATTCCGGCGGATCCGTCTGCCGGATCCGCAGAACAAGGCTTATTAATAGAGGATTTTGAAATTATTTACGGGGAGGGCAGCAGCTTTCCGGCCCTGGCCATCCTGCTGAACCGGGCGGATAAGGAATTGCTGATCGCGGGCCCCTATGAAAGCGGGAAGCCGGTGCCAAACAATACCGTGTCTCTGGATTTCTGCCAGGATCCCCGGCTGGTGCTGGCGGAAAGCGGGGAGGAGATCTATATCCTGGACCGGGAGGCGGTGCATGTATATGAGACCGGCCTTTCCGGCAGTTCACCTTCCTGGAATCATTTCTCTCTGCCTCGGGATCTGTCCGGGGATGAGGTGGAGGATATGCTGATCAGCCGCAGCGCCAGGGAAAGAGAGTTGGTGCTGGTGACCAGGGAGAAGGGGAATTTCGGCCTGAAGCCGGAGGAGGCCGGCGGGGGCAGCTTTGCCCCCACGGAAAAGGGCTATCACTGGGTGCAGACGCAGCAGGGCCCCGCCATTCGGGTGGGCGTAGTGACCTGGCTGCTGCCCAAAACCGAGCGGGAGATCCGGATCATCAGCGCTGCGGAAACATCTTTGACCCTGGGCCTGATCGACCGGGAGGGCCGGGAAGCCTCCTTCCGGGTTTATTATGATTACCGGGACGCCCCTTGGGGGGAAGTGGTGGCCCGAGCCAGTAAGATCGATTTTTCCGACTGGACCTATGTGCCCGGGCGCTTTATACGGAGCAATCATTATGGCAGGAATCCGGTGCTGATGCCTCGGGCAGGAGCCCTGGAGCTGTGCCGGCTGCATATTGGCCTTGAAGACATTACCCCGCCGGACAAGGATCCCCTGCTGCAGGCTCTGGAGGAAGCGGCGGGGGCGACGGCCCCGGAAGTGGATGAGCAGACGCTGCAAAATCTTAATACCTGGTTTGGAGAGGGAATGCCCGGCCGTTTCCTGCTGTCGGAATACGAGGACCCCCGGGATGTGGATATGCGCTGGCTGCTGGCGGATGTCTGGGTCGATGAGGCGGGGCCTTTTGCGGGCTTAAGCTTCGTGGAAGATCAGACGGAGTGGGAAAAGGTTAACGAGCAATTAAAGCTGGGACTGCGGAAAGGGGAGACGCTGATCCGTTATGAATCCTCTGCCCTGGAGACGCTGCTGCAGCGTTATTTGGGGCTGGGCCTTTCGGATATGCATAGTGAGCCCCCCGGCGGCTATGCGGAAGAGTATGATGCCTGGTATATGCAGTCTCCCGGCAGCACCATCATCCCCTGGCATATACTGGCCGGGCGGGAGCTGGCAGATGGCAGCCTGCTGCTGGTGTATGAGGACGGCTACGGCGGCCGGCCGGGCCTTTTGCAGTTAAAACCGGTAGGAGAGAGCTGGCAATTTATCGGCAACCGCTTTTTGGGAGAAGAGGATAATCCCGAATAAAAACTTGCATTTTGCCGCAGAATCATTACAATAGACACAGGGCGAACTCCGTCCTGTGTTTTGATGTTTACGGGCTCATGAGGGCATGAGCCCCTACGGAGAAACAGGAAGCGTTCTTTGTAGGGGGCGATCCCCGGATCGACCCGCATAATAAAGGAGATACCATGATCAGAGAAGATATTAGAAATGTTGCCATTATTGCCCACGTGGACCACGGCAAAACCACCCTGGTGGACGAGCTTTTAAAGCAGTCCGGCGTTTTCCGGGAAAACCAGGAAGTGGCGGAGCGGGTGATGGATTCCGGCGACCTGGAGCGGGAGCGGGGCATTACCATCTTGTCCAAAAACACCGCCGTGCAGTACAAGGGCGTAAAAATCAATATTATCGACACCCCCGGCCATGCGGACTTCGGCGGGGAAGTGGAGCGGGTGCTGAAAATGGTAAACGGGGTGATTTTAGTGGTGGACGCCTTCGAAGGCCCCATGCCTCAGACCCGTTTTGTGCTGTCCAAGGCCCTGGAACTGAACCTGGATGTGGTGGTGTGCATCAACAAGGTGGATCGCCCTGAGGCCCGGCCGGAAGAGGTGGTGGAGGAGGTGCTGGACCTCCTGCTGGATCTGGATGCCACGGAAAAGCAGCTGGACTGCCCCTTTGTTTTTGCCTCCGCCAAGGCGGGCTGGGCCGTGCGGGATCTGGGGGAGGAGCGGATGAACATGCAGCCCCTCTTTGAGACCATCCTGGAGGCGGTGCCTGCCCCGGAGGGAGATCCCGCCGCCCCGGTAAAAATGCTGGTGAGCACCATCGATTATAACGAGTATGTAGGCCGCATTGCGGTAGGCAAGATCGATCAGGGGACCCTTCGGGTGAACCAGGAGGTGATTCTGGTGAACGCCCATGCGGCGGATGCCAAACGCCGGGTGAAGGTCAGCAAGCTGTATGAGTTTGACGGCCTTGCCCGGAAGGAGGTGGAGAGCGCGGAGATGGGCTCCGTGGTGGCGGTGTCCGGCATTTCGGACATCCATATCGGGGATACCCTCTGCGATCCCAGTGACCTCATCCCCATCCCTTTCCAGAAGATCTCCGAGCCCACCATCTCCATGCAAATGATGGTGAACGATTCGCCCTTTGCGGGGCAGGAGGGCAAGTATGTCACCTCTCGCCATATCCGGGATAGGCTAATGCGGGAGCTGAATACGGATGTGTCCCTTAGGGTAGAGGAACTGTCTCCGGATTGCTTTAAGATCAGCGGTCGGGGGGAATTGCATTTATCCATTTTGATTGAAACTATGCGCCGGGAGGGCTATGAATTTGCGGTCTCCAAGGCGGAAGTGATTTACAAGCGGGGGGAAAGCGGCCGGCTTTTGGAACCCATGGAGCGGGTCTATGTGGATGTGCCGGAGGAGTTTTCCGGGGCGGTGATCGAAAAGCTGAGCCTGCGAAAGGGGGAGCTCTCCAATATGCGCCCCTTCGGGGAGGGCCGCACCCGCCTGGAGTTTATGATCCCTTCCCGGGGGCTGATTGGCTACCGGGACGAGTTCTTGACGGATACCAAGGGCACCGGGATTATGAACCAGCTTTTTGACGGCTATGCCACCTACAAGGGGGATATTCATTATAGGAACCAGGGGTCTCTGATTGCCTTTGAGACCGGGGAGGCGGTGACTTACGGCCTCTTCAATGCCCAGGAGCGGGGGCAGCTTTTCATCGGCCCCGGGGAAAAGGTCTACGCCGGCATGGTGGTGGGCCAGACGGGCAAGGCCCAGGATGTGGAAGTGAATGTCTGCAAGAGGAAGCAGCTTACCAATACCCGGGCCTCTGGCTCTGATGATGCCCTGCGGCTGACGCCTCCCAAGCAAATGAGTTTGGAACAGTATATGCAGTTTATTGATACGGACGAGCTCTTGGAGGTGACCCCCAAGACCCTGCGGATCCGCAAGCGGATTTTGGATCCTACTTTGCGGAAGCGGGAGGCGATGAAAAAGCGGACGGAGTAAGCCCCCAGTCAGCTTCGCTGACAGCCCCCTACGAGGACGAGTAAAGCTTGCAGCCGTAGGGGCGGGCAGTGCCCGCCCGCAAAACCTTGACGAGCTGAAAACCCGCGGGCGACCGATGGTCGCCCCTACGGGGATGCGTGAAACCTGCAATCGCCCAAAACAAAAACCCGGGAGGAACCATGACCAGGGAACGATTATTTGAGATAATTGAAAAAAATGAGGAAAAGGACAAACTAAGTGCAGCCTATGATTTCTTCATGATAATCATGATTGTCATTAGTTTGATTCCTTTGGCATTCAAGGCTGAAACTCCTTTATTTGCTGCCATGGATAAAATGGCAATGTTAGTTTTTATTATCGATTATGCCCTGCGTTGGTACACAGCAGATTACAAATTTGAACGGCATCACTGGTCTTCCTTCGTAAGATATCCATTCAGTTTTATGGCCATTATAGATTTGGTTTCTATTCTGCCTTCTCTTAGTTTTATAAGTAATGGGTTTAAGGTTCTTCGTGTTTTAAGAATGTTAAGAGCAATGAGAGTTTTCCGTGTTTTCAAAGCCCTGCGGTATTCTCGTAGTTTTGAAATCATTGGCAACGTTTTAAGGAATTCAAAACGATCTCTAATAGCTGTGGGAACTCTGGCGATTGGGTATATTTTGGTATCTGCCCTGGTGGTTTTTAATGTTGAACCAGAGTCTTTTAATGATTTCTTTGATGCTGTTTATTGGGCAACTGTTTCCTTGACTACAGTAGGCTATGGAGATATATATCCAGTAACCACAATAGGCAGGGTAATTACAATGGCATCCGCACTATTTGGTATTGCTGTGGTAGCCCTTCCAGCCGGTATTATAACGGCGGGATACGTGGAAGAACTTAGGAAGCAGGAACAAATGGAGCAGTCCCAGAAAAAGCTGGCGCAGAAAGCACCCGGCCCTGCTTTGACGGACGGCGATGCTGAAGAAAAAGAAGAGGGATGAGAGAAAGATTCCAGGCAAAAGATCCTTTTCGAAGATCCGTGAGGGAAGATGCGTAGGGGCGGGCATTGCCCGCCCGCAAAACTCTGACAGGCCGTAACCCCTCGGGCGACCGATGGTCGCCCCTACAAGAATATGTGAAGCCTGTTGCCGTAGATCCTTGAGGACGGTCATTTTCGGCCGTCTTTTTTTGTGTGTATAACCCTCCATTAACCATGGGAGGAATATCTTCGGGTATGTAAGGAAACAAAATTTCATGTTTCCCATAAAACGACCCGGAATCCCGGGCCTCTGTAAGGAGGAAAGTCATGTTGGACAACAAAACCATTTACAAAAGAACCCTGACCTTTTCCATTCACCGCCTGCTGTGGGATGTGCTGACCCTGCTGCTGGCGGCGGTGCTGTGCGTAGCCGGCTTCGTCATTGCGGATAAAACTGCCGGCAAGGGCATCATCGGCCTGGTCATAGGCGCCGTGGTGGCCCTCATCCTCGCCATCATTCTGACCCGCTTCATATCCTACCGCTATAAAGCGGGGCAGATCGCCATGATGACCAAGGGCATTACCGAGGACGAATTGCCGGAGGATGTGCTGGGAGAGGGCAAGCAGATCGTGAAGGAGCGCTTTGTTACAGTGGCGGCCTTCTTTGCGGCCACCGGTGTTATTAAGGGGATTTTCAATCAGATCGGCCGGGGCATCACCAAAGCCGGGGAGTCTCTGGGGGGTGATACAGGCGGAGCCGTGGGCGGCGCCGTTTCCACCGTGCTCCAGACCATCGTGAATTATCTGTGCGATTGCTGCCTGGGCTGGGTGTTCTACCGGAAGGGCGTGGGAGCCATGAAGGCCACCTGCGAAGGAGCGGTGCTTTTCTTTAAGCACGGCAAAACCTTTGCCAAGAATATGGGCCGCGTCTTCGGCATCGGCCTGGCTACCCTGATCCCTATCGGGGGCGTGTTCGGGGGGATTGCCTACCTGATTATGAGCCGTTTCCCTGGTGCCTTCGAAAGCCTGAGCCAGTCCCTGATCAAAATGGCGGAAGAGGGGGCTAAGATCCCGCAGTGGCTCGTCAATCCCTCCACCCTGATGATTGCCTGTGCGGCCCTGGTGGGTCTGCTGTTCTGGTCCATGATTCACTCCGTGTTCATCCGGCCCTTCGTGCTGGTGGGGGTGCTGCGGAATTACATCAATTCCGGCATGAACGATATTCCTACGGAGGAATCTTTCCACCTGCTGGACGGCAAGTCCAAGAAGTTCCGGGAGGCTCACGCGAAGATCTGATCCTTGCTGTAAGTGTCCCAAAAGCCCCTTTTCGCCCTTGCGGAGGGGGGCTTTTTTTGTTATACTTGGGGCTGTCTTTGAAAGGACGAAGAAAGATGCGTGAAGATTGCCTCCGTAGGGGCGGGCATTGCGACGGCGCGCAGCGCCTAGTCCTTTAGGGCCCGCCCGCAAAACTCTGACAGGCCGTGATCCCTCGGGCAACCGATGGTCGCCCCTGCGAGGATATATCCGTAGGGGCGCATCCCTTGATGCGCCCGCGGGTCGATGAGGGCATTGACCCCTACGGAGACAGTTGCAACCCGCCTCGTAGGGGCATTGCGACGGCGCGCAGCGCCTAGTCCTTTAGGGCCCGCCCGCATCATGCAGGAAATAAAATAATGAACGACCCACTCAATATATTTCAAAAAGCGAGGTTCCACATGAACGAATTGCAAAACGCCATGAAAATCAAGCTGGACTATGAGCTGCCGGCTTATCCCCCTATGGAGGAAAAGTACCGCCGGGCCCCCCGCCGGGAGGCGAAGCTTTCGGAAAACGACCGGGTCCTGGCCATCCAAAACGCCCTGCGCTACATCCATCCGGACCACCACGCCCAAATGGCGGAGGAATTTGCGAAGGAACTGGAGGAGCGGGGCCGCATCTACGGCTACCGTTTCCGGCCGGAGGGGGCGCTCCATGGCAAACCCATTGACGAATACAAGGGCAAATGCATAGAGGGTAAGGCCATTCAGGTGATGATTGACAACAACCTGGATTTTGACGTAGCCCTCTACCCTTATGAGCTCACCACCTACGGGGAGACGGGCCAGGTTTGCCAGAACTGGATGCAGTACCGGCTGATAAAGAAGTATTTGGAGGAGCTGACGGATGAACAGACTCTGGTGGTGATGAGCGGCCATCCCCTGGGCCTCTTCCGCTCCCATAAGCTGGCCCCCCGGGTGATTATCACTAACGGCCTGATGATTGGAACCTTTGACGATCTGACCCATTTCAACCGGGCGGCGGCCCTGGGGGTGGCCAATTACGGCCAGATGACCGCCGGGGGCTGGATGTATATCGGCCCCCAGGGCATTGTCCACGGCACCTTCAACACTCTTCTCAATGCCGGGCGGCTGAAGCTGGGGATCCCTCAGGAGGGGAATCTGGCGGGCAAGCTCTTTATCTCCGCCGGTTTGGGGGGCATGAGCGGCGCCCAGGGCAAGGCGGCCATGATTGCCGGGGCAGCCTCCATTATCGCGGAGGTGGACGAATCCCGGATTATCACCCGTTATGAACAGGGCTGGGTGAGCCATTGGACGCATCATCTTTCGGAAGCCCTGCAGATTGCCCGGGAACATCAGCAGGCGGGGAAGGCCTGCGCCGTGGCGTATCTGGGGAATGTGGTGGATCTGCTGGAATACCTGTATCAAAACAATGTGCATGTGGATCTCATGAGCGATCAGACTTCCTGCCATGTGCCCTACGAAGGAGGCTATTGCCCCCAGGGCCTGGTGTTCGAAGAGCGCACCGCCATGCTGAAAAACGACCCCGCCGGCTTCCGCAAGCTGGTGGATGCCAGCCTGAAGCGGCATTATGAAATGATTTGCAAGTTCCATGAGCGGGGCACTTATTTCTTCGATTACGGCAACAGCTTCCTGAAGGCGGTGTACGACGCCGGGGTAAAATCCGTTTGCAAAAACGGAGTGGACGATCTGGAGGGCTTTGTGTTCCCTTCCTATGTGGAGGATATTTTGGGGCCCCAGCTTTTTGACTTCGGCTACGGGCCCTTCCGCTGGTGCTGCCTCTCCGGCAGGCCCGAGGATCTGGACAAGACGGATGCGGCGGCGGCGGAGTATATTCTTGCCCATAACCGGCGCTATCAGGATTATGATAACTATGTCTGGGTCCGGGATGCGAAGGAGAACAAGCTGGTGGTGGGCACCCAGTGCCGGATCCTGTATCAGGATGCCTTGGGCCGGATGAATATTGCTCTGAAGTTTAATGAGATGGTGCGGAGAGGGGAAATCGGCCCCGTGATCCTGGGCCGGGACCACCACGATACCGGCGGTACGGATGCGCCTTTCAGGGAGACCTCCAATATCAAGGACGGCTCCAATATCATGGCGGAAATGGCTACCCAGTGTTTCGCGGGGAATGCGGCCCGGGGCATGAGCTATATCGCCCTGCACAACGGGGGCGGCACCGGCATCGGCAATGCCATCAACGGAGGCTTCGGCATGGTGCTGGACGGCTCCGAGCGGGTGGATACCATTCTGCGTATGTCCATGCCCTGGGATACCATGGTAGGGGTGGCCCGCCGCAGCTGGGCCAGGAATGAAAATGCCCTCATGGTGGCGGCGGAATATAACGAAATGAATGCCGGTTCGGATCATATTACCCTGCCTTACGAGGCGGATACGGAGATGATTCGGAAGGTGCTGGGGGAATAAATGACAATTTGCCTGACAGAAAATTGACGGAAGAGGATTCGCCGATGGCGAATCCGGGCGGCTGGTAGTCGCCCCTACGGGTGAGGATGACAGAAGCTTACATCCGTAGGGGCAATTATTAATCGCCTTCCAGGAATGAACGAACGTATGAAAGAACAATGGCAGGGGATGACCATGAAGAAATTGCTTATTCATAACATCGGCCTTTTGGCTACACCAGAGGGCAAAACAGCCCGGGGCGGCGCCGCCCAGGGCAAGATCCGGAAGCTGGAAAATGCCTGGCTTTTGGCAAATGAAAAGGGCCTGATTACGGAAATCGGCCAGGGCCCGGCCCCGGATACTTTCGGTGTTTTCACCGTGATAAACGCCGGCGGCAGGCTGGTGACCCCCGGCCTGGTGGATGCCCATACCCATTTGGTTTTCGGAGGCTGGCGGCAGAATGAATTCGGTTTAAAGCTCCGGGGGGCCAGCTATCTGGAAATTCTGGAAGCCGGCGGCGGCATTTTGTCTACGGTGAAAGCCACCCGGGCTGCCACGGAAGAGGAATTGGCGGAAAAAGCCGGGAAGGCCTTAAAGGAAATGCTTTCCTACGGCGTCACGGCGGTGGAAGCCAAAAGCGGCTACGGCCTGGACCGGGAAACGGAACTGAAACAGCTGCGGGCCATTGGGCGCTTAAACCAGGAGGGCCCGGTGGAACTGGCTGCCACCTACCTGGGGGCCCATGCTCTGCCGGCGGAATATAAAGAAAACCGAGAGGAATACCTGCGGCTTTTGACGGAGGAATGGATTCCGGAAATCGCCCGGGAGGGCCTGGCAGAGTTTTGCGATGTGTTCTGTGAGAAAGGGGTTTTCATGGCGGAGGAGACCCGCCGGATTCTGGAAGCGGGCAAGCGTCATGGTCTGATTCCCAAGATCCATGCGGACGAGATAGAAGCCATCGGCGGCACGGAACTCACCGCGGAGCTGGGGGCCGTTTCCGCCGAGCACCTGATCGTTTGTCAGGAAAGCGGCATTCGGGCCCTGGCGGCCGGCGGGACCATTGCCTGCCTGCTGCCCATGACCAGCCTTTACCTGGGAGCCGCTTTTGCGCCGGCCCGGGAGATGATTAACGCCGGGGTGCCGGTGGCGGTGGCCTCGGACTTTAATCCCGGCTCCTGCCCGGGGCTCAATCTGCAGCTGGCCATGACCATGGCCTGCCTGAGATACCGGCTTACCCCTGAAGAAATGCTTACCGCCGTCACCTTAAACGGGGCGGCGGCCATAAACCGGGCGGACCGGCTGGGCAGCCTGGAAGTGGGAAAGCAGGCGGATATGGTGATCTGGAAGGCCGAGGATTTGGAGTATTTGCCTTATCGCCTTGGCAGCAATCTGGCAGATGTGGTCATCAAAAAGAGTGAAGTTGTTTGGGTGAATGAATACTGTCATCCTGAGGCCGCATTTTAGTGTCATCCTGAGGCCGAAGGCCGAAGGATCCTATGACTGGAAAGAGGGATGGGATTCTTCGCTTCGCTCAGAATGACACAGGCAACACAGAACGACACAAGAAATACAAGATAAAATGTATATTATTCGGAGGTTTATTATGCATGAACGCATACAGGAAGAAGTCATCGACGGTCATTCCCTGACCCTGGATTCCTTTGTGGCGGTGGCCCGTCACGGAGCGCGGGTCAGCCTGGCCCCGGAGGCCTTAAAGCGCCTGCAGGCTTCCCGAACCCTGACGGAAAAAATCGCCGCAGAGGGCCGGGTGGCTTACGGCATCACCACCGGCTTCGGAGACTTCCAGAAGGTGGCGGTGCCGGAGAGCATGTCCAACCAGCTCTCCACCAATCTGATCCTCAGCCACTGCACCGCTGCCGGGGAACCCTATTCTCCGGAAGTCACCCGGGGCATCATGCTGCTGAGGGCCAATGCTCTCTGCGGCGGCTTTTCCGGGGTGCGGCCGGTGCTGGTGGAAATGCTCCTCGAAATGCTGAATAAAAATGTGCTGCCCCTGATTCCCGAGAAGGGCTCTTTAGGCTCCTCCGGGGATCTGGCTCCCCTGGCTCATATGACCTTGCCCATGCTGGGCCGGGGCCAGGCCTTTTACGAAGGGGAGCTCCTCCCCGGCGCCGAGGCCATGCAGCGGGCGGGGATTCCCACCCTGGATACCCTGGTATCCAAAGAGGGCCTGGGGATGACCAACGGCACCTGCGCTATGACCAGTGTGGGGGCCCTGGCCTTATATGATACCCTCCGGGCAGCGGATCTGGCGGATATCATCGCCTCCCTGGATTTTGAGGGCTTAACCGGCCTGCGGAACGCCTTTGACGAGCGGATCCACGCCGCCCGGGGCCAGAAGGGCCAGATGCAGGTAGCGGCCAGGATGCGGGCCTTGCTGGAGGGTTCGGAAATCATTGACAACTGCCAGAAGGACCGGGTGCAGGATGCTTACGCCCTGCGCTGCATTCCCCAGGTCCACGGGGCGGTGCGGGACGCTTTGGAATATGTGCAGACCATCGTGGCCCGGGAACTGAATGCGGTGACGGACAATCCCCTGATTTTCCCGGACGACGAGTCCGTGATCTCCGGGGGCAACTTCCACGGCGAGCCCATGGCCATCCCCTTTGACACCCTGGGCATCGCTGCTTCCGAGCTTGCCAATATTTCTGAGCGCCGCACGGAGCGGATGGTGAATGCCGCCCTCTCCAACGGCCTCACCCCCTTCCTTACCAAGGAGGCAGGGGTCAACTCCGGCTTCATGATTGTCCAATATGCTGCGGCCTCCATGGTTTCGGAAAACAAGGTGCTGGCCCACCCCGCCAGCGTGGATTCCATTCCTTCCTCCGCTAACCAGGAGGACTTTGTCTCCATGGGCACCACGGCGGCTCGGAAGGCGGCTCAGATCGTGGAAAATCTGTACTGCGTGCTGGCGGATGAGCTTTTAACCGCCTGCCAGGCCATAGATATCCGGCGCATGCTGAACACCCATGGCCAGGGGATTACCCCCCTGCACCAGGCGATTTACCATAAGGTCCGGGAGACCATCCCGCCTTACGATACCGACACGGAAATCTGGCTGGACATCCGGGAGGCGGAGCGGCTGGTAAAAAGCGGGGAAATCCTGGAAATCGCAGAGAAGATGGGGTTTTAATCCCGTAGGGGCGGCTACCACCCGCCTAAGGAACCAGGGCGACCAATGGTCGCCCCTATGAGGAATACACAAATAAAGGAGGTACTACTATGTTTAAATCTTTAGGAAACAATGCTTCAGTATTTCCCATGCCGGTTCTGATGATCGCCACTTACGACGAAAACAGGGTGGTGGATGTGATGAACGCGGCCTGGGGCATGAACTGCGACCCGGACAAATTGATGCTTTGCCTCACCGGGACCCACAAAACCGCCAAGAACCTGCGCATCAGCAAGGCCTGCACCGTGGCCATGGCGGACAGAGCCCACTTAAAGGAGGCAGATTTCTTCGGCATTGCCTCCGGCAACAAGATGGCGGACAAGTTCGAAAAAAGCGGCATGGAAGCCGTCAAAAGCGAAAAGGTGAACGCCCCCATCATCAAGGGCTTCCCCATTGTGATGGAATGCGAGCTGCTGGAAGAAGTGGAGACGGAGCATCTGCACTGCTTTGTGGTGCAGGTGGTGGACACCTTGGCAGAGGAAGCCGTGCTGAAGGAAGACGGAAAGCCCTGCATCCACAAGGCGGATCTGGTGCTCTTTAATCAATTCAGAGCCTCTTATATGGCCGTGGGTGAAAAAGTGGGCCAGGCCTGGGGCGAAGGGAAAGCCCTCTTATAAATCGGGACTTTGCTCGTGCTGCAGGGGACGGGTCGTGCGCTCCATAGGCAAATACCGCATGATCCTGGCGCATAGGTGGGAAGAATTCATATTTGACAGCAGCGATGACATCCCCTTTTTTATCGCTGCTTTTTTTAGATGCATCAGATCCCTGGCCATGTGCTTGCTTCTTCTGGGCTGTGGTTCAGATGCCCCGAATTACCGGCCATTATAGGAAACTTAAATCTGGGAGATAACGCCTGGTGTTATTTGTGATGACTGGTGATAGATATAAGTCCTGTTTTGCTGAGGAGTTTGATGTGGGCGGCTGATAGCCGCCCCTACAGGGGTTCCCCAGCTCGCCCCTACCTGTGACTTACTTTTCGAAAGAGCCGAGGGTCACAAGCTTAATTATATTCGTTTTTTCAAAATTATGTCATTTGATGTCCGTTTTTGGCCTTTTCAATCGTTTATATATATAGAAACAGATTAACCATGGTTAAGGCTAACTCCTCGCAAATTGGCCTTTTGGGAGGAGAGAAAGGAGGATGAAGATAGCACAGCACATCGTATTTATGGTAAAAATACTTGGACAAAAAGTGCAGAGAAAGGAACTGAAAGGAATCGGAGAGTGAGAAGACGAAAGGCCGGTCTTTTTTATGAGTCCCATTGACCTTGTGGCTTTTCCTATTTTGTGTTATTCTGTTCTAAGAAAGCACAGAAAAGAGGAATTGTGATGAAATCCTTATACCATAAGCTACTTGTATAAATGGTCAACCTGTTAAATATATGTATTTCACTCCCTATTCACTCTTTTCTTCTAATGGTTTTACATTGAAAACTAATTAAGGAGTGTCAAACGATGAGATATACTAAAAAAATACTGAAAAAGTGCAGAACAGTCTTTCTGCTTCTGATGATTCTCTCCGTTTTCTGTACCTCCTGTGCGTCCCAGGGGCAGGGGACCGGATCCCCTTCTTTGAACTCGACACAGTATGAATTGCTGGACGGTTTGCAGTGGAAGGCGGATTGCCGCCTGGGCGGGGATCATGTTCTCTGGATGAGCTTTGAAAACCCGAACGAGGAGACTTTTGCCTTCCATGTGTTTAATGCCTGGCAAATGACTGCGGTGGACTGGTATGTCGTCCAGAAAAAGGCGGCAGATGACTGGATCACAGTTCCTGTCAATTATGCCATCGTGTATGATAGAATGGCCGACAGTATGCATGCGGCCCCGGGCGAAAAGATGGAAGTTCCCCTTAACCTGGACCACTGGAACAACAACCTTAAGGAGGGAGATACGGTGCGTGTTTTGCTGGGACTTCAACGAGGAGAACTGTCTCCGCAGGATATCTATGGCAAAAAACCGGCAGCATGGCTGAGCTTTACCTGCGTTTACCGGAATAATCAGGTTTGATCGTCTTTATATCGGCCGGAGGAATCATAGGGGGGTTTTCACAACCCCTGCTATTGTTAAGCTGATTTCGATCTTAGCATGAAAGAACACGTTTTTGTCAGGAAATCAGGGTTTGTTTTTTCGATTTCGTATCTTTTTTTATTATAAATAGGGGGCCTTATGACACGGCAGATCAGATTTTTATGGATGTTTTTAGTGGTAGCTCTGACATTTTCCGCCTGCGGAGGCCAGCCGGGGGCAATCACGCCCTCTACGGCGGTCCCCTCTGAACAGACCGCCCCCACCACCGTTAACCACCCCCAGGGGGGCACCGGCCCGGCCGCCACAACGGCCGCCCAGCCCACTACCCTGTTTGGCGGGGAGGATGTGATCCTGGGAGGCCGGGACGCCATAGGGGAAAACGGCGTGGTCTCCACCGGCCGGGCGGATGCCACCCAGATTGGCATAGACATCTTAAAGGCCGGGGGCAACGCCATCGATGCGGCCGTGGCCATCGGCTTTGCCCTGGGGGTTTCCGAACAGCAATCCTCCGGCATAGGCGGGGGCGGCTTTATGACCGTCCGCTTTGCCTCCACCGGGGAAGTGGTGTTTATTGATTTCCGGGATATGGCCGGCGCCGGCGCCACCCTGGACAAATGGGAGATAGGCGAGAACGGCAAGGTGATAGATGATGCCAACAAAATCGGTGCTCTTTCCATTGCGGTGCCCGGAGAAGTGAAGGGGCTTTTGTATGCCCTGGACACTTACGGCAGCATGGATCGGCAGCAGGTAATGCAGCCGGCCATCCGCCTGGCCAAAAACGGGTTTGAAGTCTCCCATATCACCAGCCGGGACATTAAAGACGCTTACCGCCAGATCAGCCGTTTTCCCGCTACGGAAGCCCTGTACCTGGATGAGGACGGCATGCCCTGGGAGGCAGGCAGCGTGCTGAAAAACCCGGATCTGGCCCGGAGCCTGGAGCTGATTGCCGCCCAGGGAGAAGAGGTGTTTTACCGGGGAGAGATTGCGGAGAAGATCGTAGCGGCGGTACAGGCAGAGGGGGGCTATCTCAGCCTGGAGGACTTTGCCCGTTATGAGATCCGGGTGATGAAGGCCATCCACGGCAGCTACCGGGGTTATGATATTTATTCCTCCAACCTGCCTTCCTCCGGGGGCACCATCATCATCGAAATGCTGAACATTCTGGAAAACTTTGATGTGGGAGCCATGGATCCGGAAGGAGCGGAGTATTTCCACCTGTTTTCCGAGGTTTTTAAGCTGGGCTTTGCGGACCGGGCTGCCTATATGGGGGATCCCGCCTTTGTGGAGGTGCCAGTGGAGGGCCTGCTGGATAAAGCTTATGCCGTGAAGCAGGCATCCCGGATCGATACCCGGAAGGCGGGGCAGTACAGCGCCGGAGAGCCGAAGCTGCCGGAAGAAAGCACGGAAGCGGCGGGAGAGAGCAGTGCCGAGGCTTCAGGCAGCGCCCCTCAGGAATCCGCCTCCACCACCTCCTATTCCATTATGGACAAGGCGGGCAATATCGTTACCGTTACCAAAACCGTGGATGCCACCTTCGCCTCCGGCCTGGTGGCGGCAGGTACCGGCATTCTGTTAAACGATACCCTGGTGGACTTTTCCACGGATCCGGAAAGTCCCAATGTGGTGGCCCCTTATAAGCGCCCCCTAAGTTCCATGAGCCCTACCCTGATTTTAAAGGATGGAACCCCCTTTATGACCCTGGGGGCGCCGGGCAGCACCCGCATCATCACCGGGGTTCTGCAGGTGATCAGCAAGGTGATCGACCACAAAATGGACTTGCAGGAGGCCATTGACGCCGTGCGCATGCATGACGATTTTGGAACGCTGATTTTAGAACGCCGGGTGCCGGAAACGGTTATCGAACAATTAAAAGCCATGGGCCATGAGGTAAACAGCGGCGAGGTCTGGTTTACCTTCCCCTGCATCCAGGGCTGCATCCGCCTCACGGACGGCCGCCTGAAGGGGGCGGCGGACCCCCGTCGGGACGGGAAGGCCCTGGGTTATTGAGAAAATGCGAATTCACAAAGATTTCTCTTTTTATTTCTTGTCTCAATGCTTGAAGGAAAAGGGAAAATATGGTATACAAGGTGGGAAAGCAGGGAACTGCTTTATCGGTATGGAACCACGCAATTGCCCAAAATACAAGCTTAGGCTTGAAGAAAGAAGGAGAAAGAAGATGAAGAGAATATTATCGGTGCTGCTGGCTCTTTCCATGGTGCTGACCATGGCGGCCTGCGGAAGCAAACAGGAAGAAACCACCACGGCGCCGGCTGTGGTAACGACGGAGGCGCCCACGGAGGCGGCCACTACCCCGGCTCCTACTACGCCGGCTCCCACTACCACGGTGGCCCCTACTACTCCGGCCCCTACCACCACGGCAGCCCCTACCACCACGGCGGCGCCGGAAACCACCCCGGTGGCGGAGGATGAATCGGCTCAGGATGTGTTCAATCAGATGGTTCAGAATCTGATGAGCATTGCCCAGGGCATTAACGGAGAAACTGCGGAAGAAATGAAGCTGAGCCTGGATGGCGAAGGCAATGTGGATATCAATCTCACCATCGCCATGGGAGAACAGAAGATGGATATGCCCTTAAAAGCCAGCGCCACCCTGAAGGGGGTGATGGACAGCAAGAAGGGCGCCCATGTGGATGTCAGCTATCTGGCGGATCTGGGGATGCTGGCCATGCTGCTGGGAGGCGGCGCCGGCGGGGCGGAAACTTCCCCGGGGGGCAAGTTTGAGGCCTATGCCGATCTGGAAAGCGGCAAGCTTTACGAGCGGACCAGCGAAGACGGCGAGTGGGTTTACTCGGAACTGAAAATGGAAAAGCTGCCGGAGGAAATGCCGGAGGTCCAGCTTAATCTGGATGACCTTTTCGACAAATACGAGTTCTTCGCCAGCAAAGACGGTTATCTCTTTGAAGGGGATCTGAAAATCAAAGAGCTGGTAGGTCTGGGAGAAGCCATGGGACAGGAAGAAATCCAGGCGGCTATGGAGATGCTCTCCCTGGATCAGCTGAAGGCCACGGTCCGCATTAAGGCGGATACCGAAAAGCGTCTCACCGAGCTCAGCCTGAAGGTCAGCGATTTTGCCATTGATTTGTCCTCCTTTATGGACGGCTTCCAGGCCAAGCTGGAGGAATTGGGACTGGCCCTGAACATTACTTACGATAAGGGCGACTATGAGCTGCCCGCCTCCGTGGAAAAAGAGGCTAAGCCCAAGCCTGCCGGCGATACGGAAGAGTATCCCTGGCTGGCCAGCGAATTCACCCTGAAGGACGAAGTGATTGCCAGCCCGGAACAGTTTGATTTGAGCGTGGCTTCCGTGAAAGCCGGGGAAGACGGTGTCATTGACATCGAGTTCCTGGTAGACAACCATACAGATAAGGCTCTCAGCTTCGAGGTAAGGGATGTACAGGTGTGCGGCTATTCCGTATCGGCTTTCAGTATGGAAGATATCGAGGCCTCCAAGCAGGGCAGCTTCGAGCTGAGTATCTGGCCCGATGATTTAAAGCCCATCGGACTGAGCAGCATCGACGAGATCCGCTTCCATGTAGGAGGCTATGAAAAGGATGGGGATAACACTACCCTTCGGATTGATGAGGACTATGTCATTTATCCCACCGGCATGAAGGAAGGCCAGGTAAAGCATCCGGAGCGGAAGACGGCGGAAAACGAAGCCGTGATCCTGGACAACCAAGACGCAAGCGTGGTGATTTTAAGCTGCGAGAAGGACGACATCTTCGGGTATGAGTTGCTGGTTTACTTTGAAAACAAGAGTGACCAGGCCCTGCGCTTTGAGTTCAGCGATGTGAAGGCCAATGATAAGGAAGTGGATGATCCTTACTGGAGCGCCCGCCTGAACGCTGGTTCCCGGGGTTATGTGGTGCTGAGCATTTCCGAAAACAAGGTGAAAGCGGCCGGCGCGGATCCCCTGGAGGTGATCAGCGCGACCCTGGAGGTGAAGGAAGATGATCTCTTCGCCGAAAAGGCCCTCCACACGGAAGAATTCAGCTTTGAGTTAAAATAAGTTTACGAAGTTTAAGGGGCGATGCGGCATCGCCCCTTTCCTGAAAGGAATGATTTCATGCAAGGCATCTATCCCGTGATCACCCTTTGCGGCTCTACCCGCTTTCGAAAGGCCTTCGAGGAGGCGAACAAACGCCTGACCCTGGAAGGCTTTATTGTGATTTCCGTGGGGCTCTACGGCCACAGCGGGGACAGCGAAGTCTGGGAGAATATGGATGAAGGCACCCTGACCCGCACCAAAGAAATGCTGGACGATATGCATAAACGCAAAATCGATATGGCGGATGCCGTTTTCGTAATCAACCAGGAAGGCTATATCGGCTCCAGCACCCGTTCGGAAATCGCTTATGCGGTGGCAAGAGGCAAGGATGTTTATTATCTGGAATCTCCGGAGGAAAAACGCTGCCCCTGCTGCGGCAAGTTTTATTTTACGGAGAAAAATGCCTACGAGATCTGTCCGGTGTGCGATTGGGAGGATGACCCCGCCCAGCGCCGGGAGGAGGATCTGGCAGGGGGCGCCAACCGGCTGTCCTTAAAGGAGGCCCGGAAACATTGGGAGGGACAGCATGAGCAATAACAAAGGAAAAATCGATATCCGGATGATATTGGGGATTATCCTGGCCATTGCCCTGATTTACCTGATGGTCAGCGGCAAGCTGAACCTCTTTGGCGGAACCATGCATGAGTCTTCCGGCAGCGAGACCATGGCCCAGATTCCTCTGGTGACGGGGCAGGCGGCAGCCAGCGGCAATACCCAGACCCAGAGCAGCACGGCCAAGGCCGGCGGGGATAAGACCACGGCAGCTAAGACCACTGCGGCGGCTAAGACTACGGCGGCACCTAAAACTACGGCGGCGGCCAAAACCACGGCGGCCCAGGCGGGAGGCGAGTCCCATGTGGCCCGGAAGGATTATTATTTCCGCAACAAGTCTTTGCTGGACGGTCACTATGACAAGCACGGCAAGGAGATGGGCTTTAAGAATGCCAAGGAATACGAGGCGGCGGCCAGCGCCGTCATCAACAATCCGGCGGCCCTGTACAAAACCGAGAAGGAAGACGGGGATCATGTCTTTTATATCGAGGCCACCAACGAGTTTGTGGTGCTCTCGAAGGACGGATACATCCGGACCTATTTCAAACCGGACGGCGGGAAAAAATATTTTGACAGGCAATAGGAAAACAAAAACGGGCGGCCAATGGCCGCCCCTACTATTGCCTACTGCCTAACCTTACTTCTTTCCGAAGAGGCTGGCGATGAAGCTCCAGAACTTGCTTTCCGTCTTCTTGCCCGTGTCGGCAGCGGCGTTGGCCGTGTTATTGACGGTCTGGGTGGCGGTGGCGATCATATCATCCACCTTGTCTTCCGCTTTGCCGGCGCCGCCTACCAGGCCACCCAGCATAGACAGGATATTGCCGCCGTTGCTGCCGGTGAGAGAGGACAGGAGGCCGGGAGCCGCCGCAGACAGGATGCTGTTGGTAGCATTCTGGGATACGCCGCTCTGCTGCGCAACGGTCTGGGCACCGCCGGCGCCCAGCAGGGAGCTGATGATATTGCCGGGGTTGCCGCCTGCCAGAGAAGCCAGGGAGCCGATATTAAACCCGCGCTGGGTGGTCTGGCCTGCTACCAGAGGCAGGGCCTTGCTTAATACCTTGTTTACATCCCCTTCCGTGGCACCGGCGGTTTTCACAATGCCTGCCAATTGCTCGTTGTCGAAGATCTGACCGATAATGCTGCTTACGTCCATGTTTAACTCCTTCTGCCTTCCCTAGGAGGCTGCATGTTTATTCTGTACCATTATGGGACATTTTTGCAGGAATTGTCAAGGTTTCGGCTTGAATTTCACGGAATTTTCATATATAATCTTTATAATTCTACGGAAAGAGGATGAGCCGCAGGGGTGGTTCCCGCCGTTTGAGGTCCCTCGGGCGAGCAATGCTCGCCCCTACGGGGGGGAGAACCCTGGCGGGCTGTAATCCTCGGGCGATTGATCATCGCTTCTACGAAAGGAAGATGCGCAGGGGCGAGCCCTAAAGGACTGGGCGCTGTGCGCCGCCGCATGGCTCGCCCGCAGAGGAGGAAGACCTCCCTCTCACAGAAAACAAAACCACACGAAGAAGAAGGAGACAAAATGGCAGAAAGAAAGAAAATTGAAAGCGCCAGCGAGAATACCGTCAGCACCATTCAAAATGCGAAACCCGTAGGCAACGCCACGGGATACCGGATCGGCGCGATCGTCCTTTGGGTATTGGCTCTGGTGTGCGAAGTGGTGGCAATTTTCACCCTGTTTGGGAAAATCACCATCAGTTTCATGAACACCCTGACCTTCCTGATTATCCTCATTGTCCTGGATCTGGTATTCCTGGTCATCGGCTCCCAGCTATGGAAAAAGGCAAACCATATCAACCCGGCCTCCAAAAAAAATCCCACCAAGTTCTGGCTGTGGAATAATATGGGCCTCATTGTGGCCATCCTGTGCTTCCTGCCCCTGATCATCCTGCTGCTGACCAACAAGGATTTGGATAAGAAAACCAAGACCATTGCCGTGGTGGCAGCGGCGGTAGCTCTGCTGATCGGCGGCGCAGCCAGCATCGATTACAATCCCATTTCCGCAGAGGAAAAGGAAGCAGCGGTGGCAGCCCTGGAAGGCACGGCGGTGTATTGGACCCCCTACGGCAAGGTGTACCACACCCATGTGCTGGATGAGGCAATGAACCATACCACGGAAGACGGCAAGGATTGCCCTTACTTAAACCGTTCCGACTCCCTGACCCGGGGCACCGTGGCGGAAGCCATTGCGGCCGGAAAGTCCAAGCTTTGCAGTTATTGCCAGCGGCATGACGGAATCCAAGGGGAGGGCCTTCTCACCGACGGGGCGGCAGAACCGTAAAAACATAACCATAAGAAAAAGAGGCGGCCGGGGCCGCCCTTTTTTGTGTCGAAAGGGTCCAAGAAAATCCTTCCGATCATTTCTCATGACAGCGGAGGCAATGTCCGCCCTTACTTTTTCAAATACTCCTCCACAAAAATCTTGCAGCATTCGTCCAGATGAGCTTCGTCTTCGCTGTGTTTGATCATCAGGGAAATAATGCGGGAGGGCACCACGATATCCGCCATGTGCCGGGCTTCCCGCTGATCCCGGGCCATGGCCCGGACCATCTCCGCCACATCCTTGCCGGCGTACTCTGCCTCAAACATAGCGGCTTCTTTGACCTTCCGCCGGTCGTAGCTGCCGTTATGCAGGAGCCGCAGCACCGTGGCAATGCCGAAGGTCAGAGGCATAATCAGCAGGGAGGGCAGCCAGATGGGCAGCCGGGTGGCAAAGCCGTAAAAATCCTTCCAGCCGCCGTGCTCCTCCCCTACCAGCACCACCATCACGAAGTATAAAATAGCATAAATCAGGGTGGGCAGCGGCGCCCAGAAAGACTCCTTTAAGGAGATTTTATGATCGCTGATGAAAAAGCAGAAAGCGACAATGGCTAAAATGGGGCAGACCCCGTGGAGGAAGAAGCGGGAGCCGGTAAAAATCAGAACAAAGCCCTTGACCGGCGCCAGCAGGCAAAGGGAAATCAGAAAGGTCAGGGCTGCTCCGGTGACCCCCATCAGATTCAGCACCACCACCCAGTTGGGCAGGTGGTAATTGTTTTTCCGCAGGCCGTCAACGGTGTAGGGAATCACCATGGAGAGGGCGATGGCCGCCAGAATGTTGGAGTTGACGGTAAACATATGGAAGGTTTTGAGACCCATCTGGTCGAAGTTTTCGTCGTAGAGGGTGGTAAGATTCATCACCACGCCGATGCAGACGCAGACGATGACCACGATGGCGCTGATCATGGCTGCCAGACATTGTTTTCTATTGAAACGCAGTACGGAATGCATAAGGTTTCCTCCTTGATTATCAGCCGGAACGGATGTATTTCTTTCTCTTATCCTACTAAAAACCGGGCCGAAAATCAAGGGTGTCAGCGGGACACGCTGCCTAAGATTCCTCCCCCAAAGGCAGCTGCAGGGTAAACTCCGTGATGCCCTCCCGGGACTTTACGGATATATCCCCCCCGTTCCGCTCCGCCAGTTTTTTGGCAATGGCCAGCCCCAGACCGTAAGTATTCTCCTGGTGGCTTCGGGCCGGATCCAGCTGATAAAAACGGTCGAAGAGATGGGATAAGGCCTCGGGGGGAATATCCTCTCCGGGATTGGACACCCGAAGCTCCAGCAAGCTCTCCCGGCGCTGCCCCTGCCGGCTTAAGGCAACACGCACGGTTCCTCCTTCGGAAGCGTGCTTGACGGCGTTGTCTATTAAAATGGCGGCCAGCTGCTCCAGATCCTGCCGCCGCCCCGTCATGGGCAGGCTCTCCGGTATGTCCGTATCCAGATTCAGCCCCCGCTCAAAGGCCAGGCTTTCAAAAGGGAGGGCAGTAGCCATCACCGCTTCCGCCCCGTCAAAGGCCTCCGGCGCCGGGGGCTTTTCCACCGCCTGCTCCTCCTCTAAATGGGACAGCTGCAGCAACTGGTTTACCAGCTCCGCCATGCGGCCGGATTGCTCCTTAATATAATTCAGCCATTTATTGTCCCCCAATGACTGCTCCAGCACGGACACATTGGCATCGATCACCGCCAGGGGGGTTTTCAGCTCGTGGCTGGCGTCCGCCACAAAGCGTTTCTGAGCCTGCATATTGTCCTCCACCGGCTTTACGATGATCCGGGCCAGGAAGCGGGCCAGCAGGGCAAAGAGCCCGCAGGCGGCAGCAAAGCCCGCCAGAGAAAGGAGAGCGGTTTCCAGGCTTTCCCGCCGGAGGGAGGAGGCGTTAAGGAGGGAAACGGCGCTTCCCTCCCCCAGACGGATGGTTTTATATTCCCAGCCATCCTTCCGGCCCCGGCCGTCTTCATCCCCCAGGGCGGTCGCAGCCAAAGCGGAGAGCATTTCCTCCCCTAACTGATCGGCGCAACCGGCTTTTTCCTGTATGTTCCCTTCCGCATCCAGCAGGATAATGCCTAATTCATTTTCGGAAACGGAGCGCAGCAGATCGGCTTTGCCCTCATCCCGCCGGGGCCCCCGGAAATCCTCCCCGGGCATACCCATGGGACCGGGATCCCGCCGTAGCAGCATCATGGCCATATCCAGAATGGATTCCCGCTTGGAGGCGGTCTGAGACAGCTGCAGGCCGTTGATGGCCAGCAGAATCAGCAGCAGCACCCCGGCAGCGCTTAAAAGGATGCTCCAAAAAACCTTGCGCCTTAAACTCTGAATCATTACTCTGCCTCCTCCAATTCATACCCCACGCCTCGGACTGCGCTGATTTTGGAGGCCGCCTGGACGAACTTGATTTTCTTCCGCAGGAAGGACACATACACATCTACATTATTATATTCCGCTTCCGCATCATAGCCCCAGACCCGCTGGGTGATCTGCTCCCGGGAGAGAATCTGTTTCGGATTCCGCATCAGATATTCCATCAACTGGTACTCCTTGGCTCCCAGCCGGACGGAGCGGCCTCCGGGGCCTGTCAGGGTAAAGCTTTGAGGGTCCAGGCTCAGATCCCCGGCTTTGATATGAGGGTCCGGCCCGCTGCCGGCCCCCCGCCGGGCCACCATGCGGATCCGGGCCAAAAGCTCCGGCATGGCAAAGGGCTTGGTGAGGTAATCGTCCGCCCCCAGATCCATGCCCCCTACCTTATCGCTGACGCTGCTGCGGGCCGTGAGAAGGATCACAGGCACTTGCAGCCCCTGCCCGCGGATGCGGCGCAGCACCTCCAGGCCGTCGTACACCGGCAGCATAATATCCAACAGGACCAAATCATACAGGCCGCTGCAGATGAGGGCGTAGCCTTCCTCCCCGTCCGAGGCCCCGTCCGCCAGATAGCCTTCACCGCTTAAACTGCGGATCAGCGCCTCCCGCAAGCCTTTTTCATCTTCTACAACTAATATCTTCATGGTAATTCCCTACCCCCTACCTCCTATCATACCCCCAAAGATTGAAAAAGTGTTGAAAAACTTTTTGGGAATCTTCAATAAAACATCAATCTTTCCGAAGTATCCTTGGGCCAGATCCGAAGAGGAGGGAACAAAGATGGAAGCCATAAAAGTGATGAAACGATATGAACTGAAATATTTGATGGATAAGAAGCAGACCGCCGCCTTAAGAAAGGCCCTGAAGGGACATATGCAGATAGATGCCTACGGCCTGACTACCATTGCTTCCCTTTATTATGATACGCCGGATGCCCGGCTGGTGCGGGCCAGTCTGGAGAAGCCGGAATATAAGGAAAAGCTGAGGCTGCGCTCCTATGGCCTGGCCACAGAGAGTTCCCCTGTTTATCTGGAACTGAAACGGAAGGCGGAGGGGATCGTTTATAAGCGCCGGATTGAGGCCACCCTTCCTCAGGTGCAGGCCTTTATGGCCGGGACCGACGCCCTGGCGGGGGATGCGCAGATCCGGAAGGAGCTGGCTTATTTCAGGGATTTTTATCAAAATCTGGAACCGGCCTGCTTGGTACTGTACGACCGCCGGGCCTACTGCGAAAGGGAAGGGGATCTGCGGCTAACTATAGACGAGCGGCCTCGCTACCGGATGGAGGATTTAAGCCTCACCCATTCCCTGGAGGGGATTCCCTTGCTGGGAGAGGGCTGGTGCATTCTGGAAATCAAGGTGCAGGGGGCCATGCCTCTCTGGCTCTCCGCCGCCCTCAGCCAGGCGGAGATTTACAAAACCAGCTTTTCCAAATACGGAGAGGCCTTTCAGCGGGAAGCTTTAAAAGAAAACAACGGCCTGATTATGACAGCGCCGAAGATTATAGGCGCGGCTTAAGAGAAAGGAGGGCAGATAAGATGTTTAACTCGATTTATACCACGGCGGTGACGCCGGGCCAGTTTTTCCTGATGGCGGGGGCGGCGCTTTTGGCTGGCATTCTTTCCGCCTGGATCATGAGCTTCCAGGTCCGCTCCACCAGACGCTTTTTCATCGTCAGTGCCCTGATCCCCTTCGTGGTGGGAGCCGTCATTACCTTTGTAAACGGCAATATCGGCGCCGGGGTGGCCATCGGCGGAGCCTTCAGCCTTATCCGCTTCCGCTCTGCCCAGGGGAGTGCGGACGAAATCGCCGCCATTTTGGGGGCCATGGGCTCCGGCATCGCCTTCGGCATGGGCTATATCGCTTACGGCGTCATTATCCTTCTGGGTATGGCTTTGCTGTATATGCTGCTGAGCCGGCTGCCTCTTTTTGAACACGAAGGTGCCGGGGCGGAGAAGCTGCTGAAGATTACCATTCCGGAGACCTTAGAGTACGGCGGAGTTTTTGAAGAGGCCTTCAGCCGGTATTTGAAGAAGGCGGAAAATGTGGGGATCAAAACCACCGCCATGGGAAGCATGTTCCGCTTGTCCTACAAAGTGCAGATGAAGAATCCGGCAGAAGAGAAGGCTTTTATTGATGCGCTGCGGACCCGGAACGGAAATCTGGAAATATCCCTGCTGCCCTATGTGGAGCAGACGAATCAGTTGTAAAGGAGAATAAAACCATGAAAACAAAACATACCTTAACAAGTATTATCATCACCTTCATCCTGGCCGCATCCCTGCTGCTGGGCGGCTGCGGCAGCCAGAGCGGCCAGAGCACAAACGCGGCAGCCGGTACTGAGACGGAGAGTGCTCAGACTACCGCCCAGGCCACCGCCGGCACAGGAAATCAAGGGGTACCGGCCGGCACCTCGGCAGCAGCCGCCTCGGCCGGAACTGTCGCGGCCCAGACCGCATCCTCAAACACGGCCTCCGTCGATCTCTTCACAGAACGGGACCTTGCCCAAACAGCAGACACAAGCGGCGCCAAAACCCTGACCCTTACCAGCGGGCAGAACCTCACCATCAGCGAGGCTGGCGTCTATATCCTAAACGGCAGCGCGGAAAATGCCACCCTCATCATCCAGGCCGGGGATGAGGACAAGGTCCAGCTGGTACTGGATGGCGTCAGCATCACCAATACCAATCAGCCCTGCATCCTGGTGGAAAATGCGGACAAGGTTTTCATAACCTCCGCCCAGGACAGCGAAAACAGTCTGACGGTCAGCGGCGCCTTCAGCGGCGAGGAGGATGCGGCGGTCTTCTCCCGGGACGACCTGGTTTTAAACGGTCTGGGAAGCGTGACGGTCGTTTCTTCGAAGGACGGCATCCGCAGCAATGATGACTTAAAACTTACCGGCGGCAGCTGGAACATTCAGACCACGGGCAGCGCCTTAAAGGCTCACGAAGGCATTTATGCCTGGGACGGCGCCTATACCCTGACCGCCGGCAGCGACGGCCTGCATGCGGAAAACAATGAGGACGACACGGTAGGAGAAATTCGGATTGAAGGAGGCACCTTCACTATCCAGGCAGGAGATGACGGCATCCATGCCACCACCAGCCTTACGGTAAACGGCGGGACTTTGACCATCGCCGCCGGAGAGGGAATGGAAGCCACCCAGCTGTTCATAAACAACGGCAGCATCAGCATCCAGGCCACGGACGACGGCATCAACGCCGGCCAAAAATCCAGTGCCTTAAGCATCAAAATAGAAATCAACGGGGGAGAAATCAGCATCGTGATGGGAGCCGGGGATACGGATGCCATCGACTCCAACGGGGATCTGGCCATCACCGGTGGGGTGATTCAAATCAGTGCCCAGTCCCCCTTCGATTATGACGGGCAGGGAAGCCTGACCGGCGGCACCGTCATGGTAAACGGAACGCAAATCAGCAGCCTTAGCAATCAAATGATGGGCGGCCCTATGGGCGGCGGATGGGGCGGACAACCCGGCGGCCAGGGCGGCCAGGGGGGACAACCCGGCGGCCAGGGGGGACAACCCGGCGGCGGCAGAAGACGGTGACGTGATATGATATGAGACAGGGGGCGGAAAGAAGCGCCCCTTATTTTTAGATTAAGTTATTATTGTTAAACCTCATGTTTTTGCGTATAATTTGAAAGGGTAAGTAGGGATGTCACCATAATGCGCCGGCGAGTGTTAAAGAGGAATACAGGCGGATGGTGCTGAAAGGGACGGAAGGCGTGAGGCGAGGAACAAATCTATGAGCGAATGCAGAAACTGGTGCGGCGGTGATCCCCTTCTGGAGGCGTACCATGATCGTGAATGGTGCAAAGTGAGCCATGACGACGACTTCCAATTCCAGATGCTTTGTCTGGAAGGGGCCAGCGTGGGCTTGTCATGGCGGACCATTATGTATAAGAGAGCGGCTTACCTGGCCGCGTTTCATGGCTTTATCATTGACAAATGCGCCGCCATGAGCGACGAAGAGCTGGAAGCCCTGCGGTCAAATCCGGGTATCATCCGCAACAGGAGCAAGATTTACAGCGTCCGAAAGAACGCGCAGATCGTACAGAAGATTCAAAAGGAGTTCGGCTCCTTGGATGCCTATCTATGGAGCTTTACGGGGGGCAGGCAGATCGACGGTCATTGGAAAACGCCCCGGGAGATTCCCACCGTCTCGGAAATATCCATAGCCATGAGCAAGGACATGAAGCGGCGCGGCATCGGCTTCGTAGGCCCGGTGATCACCTATTCTTTTCTGCAGTCCATCGGAATCGTGAATGACCATCTGGAAGATTGCGAATACCGCTAAGGCGTTATAGATACTGCGTCTGAAGCGCAATACAAACGGGGATTTGGGCAGATTATCGCCTCATACAAACGGGATTTGCGTTACAAGCGCGTTTGCTTAATCCCGATTTTATATCCCTTGGGCGGAGCATAGGCTGGCGCCGTATGCAAAGTACTTAGGCTGAAAGTGCTGTTTAATATCTTAAGAACGATGAGGATGCAACATGAGACTGGACAATCTGACAATGTTACAGGATACCTTAAGTATCTTAGAAAAGGGCTCTTATCAATTAGACGGAAGAACGATCCCGCTGAAGCTCACACGAAAAGGGCAAGAAGCGGTAGCGGTCTTCCTGCCTGAAGACATTCAGAAAATCTGCCAAAGAAATGATTTTCAACATGTCCATGTAATGGGACGGTGCGGCTATGGCTGCGAAAACGCAGACTCTTTCAGCCTGGCCAGGAAACGGACCGAGCAGTTCTCCTATGATCTGAAACAAAAAGGAGCAAAGCCAGTCCTTGTATTGAATTTTGCAAATCCGGTGAATCCGGGCGGGGGTGTACGCAGAGGCGCAAAAGCTCAGGAAGAGGACCTTTGCAGGAAGAGTTCTCTTCTGGTATCACTGGAGAGCGCAAAAGCATCGGCCTATTATGCGTATAACCGTGCGTTGGATACTAATATGGGTTCTGACGCAGTCATGATCCATCCCCTGGTGGAAATCATCAAAGATGAAACCGGCGCTCTGCTGCCCGATTCCGTAATTGTTGCGGTTATGACCTGTGCTGCGCCTATGCTGCGTTACGGAATGGAAGGCATGACGCAGGAGCAATATGAGGAACTGATGTACCGGCGGATTACAGGCATGCTGAAGGTGGCGGCATACCTGGGTTATCGGCATTTGATTCTCGGGGCATTCGGATGCGGTGCCTTCCAAAATGATGCGAAGGTCGTTTCAGACATTTTCTATAAAGCTCTAAAGGAATTCGATTTTGATGGAATGAAAGAAAAAGACATGTTCCGCAGAATCGATTTTGCTGTTATGGATCATTCCGAGAATCAATATAATTTCAAAGAATTCTCACGGAACTTCTCACATTTTTACAGAGATGAGGATCAAAAAGAAGTCGATTATGCACTTGAAAAGAAAAAAAAGAAGGAGATCCACCTCGATGCGATCAGGGGATGTATCTTCGGCGGTGCTGTCGGCGATGCGCTTGGTTTTCCGGTGGAATTTCTTCAGGAAGAGGAAATCTTTGAGAAATATGGCATTTCGGGGATCACCGCATATGAAACAAACTCCGTGACAGGCAAAGCAGAGATTTCTGATGATACGCAGATGTCCTTGTTTACGGCAAATGGGCTTCTGGTCGGGGATACCAGAGGTGCAATGCGCGGGATTCAAGGCTCGCCAAGAAGCTATGTGGCAATGGCATATAAGGACTGGCTGAAAACGCAGAAATCCTCCCTCCAGGAAGTCTCCCGTCATAAAAGATATACAGATGCCGGAGGATATTCCTGGCTTCTGGATGTGCCGGAACTCTATGCCCGGCGTGCTCCGGGCCATACCTGCCTTTCCGCTTTGACGGACGGTACGGAACACGAAAAAGACTATATAAAGGCAAAACGAAATAACAGCAAGGGCTGCGGCGGCATCATGCGTGTGGCTCCGCTGGCAGTGAATTATCAGACGATGAATATCGCCCAACTGGACAGGGAAGGGGCTCAGCTGGCGGCTATCACTCACGGACACTCTCTTGGTTATATGCCGGCAGCTGTGCTGGTACATATCATCAACCGCATTGTCTTCCCTGCCGAAGGAAAAGCAATGTCTCTGAAAGAGATAGTGCTGGATGCTAAAGAAACGGCTGCGGAAATCTTTGAGGGAGATCCGCATCTTGGGGAATTGACGGATATTATCGACCGTGCTGTCCGGCTTTCGGAAAATGATCTGACGAATGACTTGGACAACATCCATCAGTTAGGGGAGGGCTGGGTGGCTGAAGAGACACTTGGCATTTCCCTGTACTGCGCGCTTCGACATCAGGATGATTTCTCAGCCGGTATTATCGCTGCCGTGAACCATAACGGAGACAGTGATTCAACGGGTGCCGTGACAGGCAATATCCTTGGGGCACTTCTTGGATATGACAGGATCGCAGATCAGTGGAAAAAGAACCTGGAACTTTCGGATGTGATTCTCGAAATTGCCGACGATCTTTGTCATGGCTGTCAGATGAATGAATACAGCCACTATTACGATTCTGAGTGGGAATCCAAATATATTCATATGCGTCGGCCATTCCGGCAGCAACCGACAGTGTTTTTCTGGAAAGATGACGAAGACAACGGCTGCTTTTAAAACCGAATTACGCTTGGCTAAAGGCAACATCACAAAGGTGTCCCATGTAGAAGCTATAGTCAACGCTGCAAACAAGTCATTGCTTGGCGGAGGGGGTAAAGCATAAGATTCGCAGCATTGCATTTCCCTTTACGGATACTACACAGACTGGTTTCCGGTGCACTCTCCCGAGGAGGCAGATTTACTGAATCAGCAATATGACGGTTTTGCAATAGAGTGTGATTTTCAGGGCCGTTATTTGATGGAAACAAACGGTATGCTCAAATGGTCGGAATAACAGGAGGTAAGGAATTATGGCAACCCCTTTATCCCCCTATATCTTCCGGACAAAGGCAACAAGCCGGCTTCACCTTCGAGTTTATCAGGTCAAATGATGATATGATAAATGACACGATAACCGGAGAACTAACGACTGACGAGCGACTGGTACTGGAGTTATAAAAAAAGAACGGACGAAAGTATACAAAACAAGATATAGCGAATACTATCGGAAAGTCTGTATCAACAATCAACAGAGTTATCAAAAGTTTGAAAGAACAGGATCTGATTGAAAGGATTGGTTCTAATAAAACTGGCTCCTGGTGGGTTCTCCCTTTTTCGGAAAGGTGGCAGGGATTTACATTGACAAGAATATGTGCCCTAGGTATAATCAGTGAAGACAGTAAACAGACAGTAAAGGATTTTTAGACAGTAAACAGACAGTAAAGGAATTTTAGACAGTAAACAGACAGTAAATTATTTTATAACAGTAAACGGACAGTAAAAGAGTACGGATAAGATAGAACAATTTGATGAAATGCAACATACCGTCAGTTTATGCCGTCAGAAAGGAGCGCAGGCTATGTCAAATCCTTATACACTGGTTTTTGGGCAACCGCCACTTGAAATGATAGAGCGCAAGGCCCAGGCGGATCGGATTATCAGCGAATTCTGCCAGGAAAGACCTTCCAACTATTTAAATCTGGTCACAGGCATCAGAGGCTGTGGCAAAACAGTGTTTATTACTCAGATTGCCAACAGATTGCGGGAGAAAAAAGAATGGATTATTGTTAATCTGAATCCCCAGCGGGATTTGCTGGTCTCTCTGGCGGCAAAATTGAGCAGCGATAAGACCCTCAGCAAAATCTTCCGGGATGCGGAAATCAATCTCCAGGCTTTCGGATTTGGCGTAGGCATAAAAGGAACCGCCCCCATCACGGATATTGAAGAAGCCCTGAGCAGAATGCTTCGAAGTATCCAAAAACATAAAAAACGAGTATTGATTACCATCGACGAAGCAAGCAATTCCCGGGATATACGTATTTTTGCCAGCGCATATCAGATATTCCTAAGGGAAGGGCTTCCAGTCTTTCTTCTGATGACGGGTCTCTACAATCACATTGATCGCCTGAGAAATGCGGAAGGAATGACTTTTTTGGAAAGGGCGCCCCGCACGGTGCTTGCCCCTTTGCATGCCGATGCTATGACAGCGAATTATGTCAAAACCCTTGAGGTTGGGGAGGATGTTGCCATGAGGCTGGCCAGGGCCAGTAAGGGCTATGCCTTTGCTTTTCAAACCATCGGGTACTATGCCTGGGAGCAGGCAGATGACCTGAATACCGCCATGAAGGATGCGGGGGAGTATCTGTATGAGTTTGCTTATCAGAAAATCTGGTCAGAGTTGTCGAAAAACGATCGTGAGGTGGTGTTGGCCATTCATCGTTCCAAAAGCGGGGAAATAGCCCGGGTGCGCCAAATTCTTGATTGGTCCAGCAATCAGTTTAATCCATACCGTGACCGCTTGCTGAAAGCCGGCGTGATCCTAAGTCCTCAAAACGGCCATGTGGAATTGGCCCTTCCCTGGTTTGGGGAGTATGCGGAAAAAATGAGTGACTGACGGAGATACATCGCCCGACATGGGGATAGGATAATCATGAAATCATATCGCTTTTCCAAAACGCTGTCACCGTACTGATAATACATGCTCCTATATCTTCCGTACAAAAGCAACAATCCGGTTTGCTTCCTCAAAACCAACAGCCTGATGAAATGCCTGGCTTGTAAGATTTGAAAGCTCGCAATCGCTGGCAAACTCCGTGCATCCGCGTTTCCTGGCCCAGTCTTCACAGGCCAGCAGCAGTTTTCGGGCGATACCCTTCCGGCGTTCTGCCGTCGTTACAAAGATGCCCTCCAGGTAAGCGACGGGGCAGGTCTTAGTTCCTTCCACATAATCATATCTTAGCTGGCATTGGGCAAAGGCAGCGGGTTGATGATTTTTGTAATAAAGGAAAAGTGCCGCATCCTCTTTGCTAAGCAGCCTTTCGAATTCTTCAATCATCTCCTGATGCGTATGCTCCGGCCACAGGGCGCAGGCCAGTTCCGCAACATGGGAAGCATCCGCCGGACCGGCCTGCCGCAGATGGCCGTCGTTTCCGTGCAGCGTCCTGCTTTCAACGCCGCCGGCGGCTTGGTAAGCCGAAATAAAAGCATCTATATCGGCATATACTTCCGCTTGCAGGCCGATGCTCTCATAGATTTGGCGGTAGCTTTCCAGGATATCCCCAAATCCTTCCGCTGTCTTTTGAAGGTCGGCGGGATCATAAGCGGCCAGCGCGTCATAGGAACCGGTCTTGGTCAGGCTGCTGATATCAGCCATCATTTCATTGCAGCTGCTCAGGCTCATAAAAGCCAGATGACGGTCGCCATTTTCTGCCGCCAGCTGCATTTTACCATGCCAATTTGAAAACATTTCCTCATAAGTGCCGGACAGGGCTTCCGCATCCGCTGACTTTTTTTCCGGCTGAAGGGCCTGCCTTTCCGCCTCGAAACACGCCGTCAGCTCCTTCATCAGTACGGTCAAATGTTCTTTCAACAGGGATGCGGTCTCGGCCGTCAGCACATCTTCGATTCTCTCGCAAAGCTTTTCCGGCCGCTTCGGCATGGCGCCCAGTTCTTCATATCGACGGCGGACACCCATATGAAACCAGCTTTTGTTCAGCATAGCGATGGCATTTTCCGCAAAGTACAGGACGCCGCCGGCGAATCTCCGGACCTGGGGCAGCTCATCCCGGATCATTGCCTCGGCATAGCATTGCCGGGCTTCCTGAAGCATTTTCTCCGCCTTCCGTAAATCTGCTTCACAGAAGGGCTCCGCCAGGGTTTGCCGCACCTGAGCGCGAAGCCTTTCCAGCTCGTTTCTGTACTTTTCATCCGCGCAGTAAACAATCCGGGAGTCCATCAGCTTGGAAATATTCGGATCTTCATAGGCAGCGTCCCGGCGCAGGCTTTCCCAAGTCGTGCAATAAATATCATGGCCGACGCCCAGATCCTCCTGAATAAAGGCTTTTTGAAGCTGCCGCCCGCCTTCGTCATTGATGAGTATCAGCAGATCCAGATCAGACAGCGGATGAATATCCCCCGTCTGAAAGGAACCGTAAATTCCGATCAGGGCGATGGCCCCGGGGCAGAGTTCTTTCTCCTTTTCCAGCACAGCGCCAATGATTTTTTGATTTCTGACTTCGAGCTTTTTCATCTTTTCCTCACAGGTGCGGGGCGGGCAGAACTTTTCCCCTTCTCCGTCATTATTGAGAAGTAGGCAAAAAATGGTGCAGCTTCTCAATAGAAATCTTCGGGACTTCGCCTAAAATGGGACGGAAAGAACCGTCCCCCTGTCTCAACTACTCCTTAAAACCCTGACTGTCATACAGCGTAGAAGATTGCCCCCTGTCAAGCCCGAAATTCGGAACGGGGGCGCTTAATACCCCTTAGTACCCCTTTTTCAAATCAATCTGCCGCAGGAGGGGCAGGCCCTGGGCGTAGCGGTCCAGGTTTTCCAAAAACAGTTCCGTGATCCGTTTCACGGTATAAGGCAGGGACATATTGCCAGCAATATGGGTAGTAATGAGGAGCCGGGGGCAGTCCCAAAGGGTAGCCTGCTCCGGGATGGGCTCCGTTTCGAACACATCCAGGGCGGCAAACAGGCGGCCGGCCCGCAGTTCCTGCTCCAGAGCGGCCTGATGGATCACGCTGCCCCGCCCCACATTCACCAGCAGGGACTCATCCGGCAGCTTTTTCTGGCGCTCCGCATTTATCAAATGATAAGTCTCCGGGGTGCCCGGCAGAGAGATAATCAATAAATCCGTTTCCGGCAGGAGAGCGTCCAGATCCGCCAAAGGCAGTACCCGGTCAAAGGAGCCTCCAGGATGACGGCCGCTGCGGTTCACCCCCGTCAGGCTGGCGGGACCGAAAGCCCGAAGCCGCTCCGCACATTCCTGGCCGATATCTCCGGTGCCCAGCAGGAGGATGCGGCTGTCCTTTAAGGAGCGGACCGGCAGGTTACGGATCCATTCCCGCTTTTTTACCACCTGCTGATAGGCCTCGTTTTGCCGCAGCATCATCAAACTCACCTGGATGACATGCTCGGCGATGGTGGTCCCGTAAGCGCCGGAGGAATTGGTGAGCACTGCCTGGGGAGAGGCAAAAACCCCGGGGGCCGTATAAGGCTCCACCCCGGCATAGGGGGTGCACATCCAGCGCAGGGCCGGCGCTGCCCCCGCCAGGGCCGTGCCGTCTGCAAAAATCACCTCTGCCTCCCGGGCGGCGGGCAGGGCTTCCTGGGGACTTTCAAAAAAATGGACGGAAAGCCCCGCGGCTGCGGCGGCCGCCCGAATCTGTTCCCGCTGGGAGGCACTTAGCTCCCGGATGGCGACCACGAGTTTTCTGTCAGCTGTTGCTTGAGTGGAAATGTTCATGGCTTTCTCCTTTGTTTTTGAGTGACCGGCGCATTATTCTCGGGGAGAATGGGCGATGGCTTCTAAGTGTTCATAGAACGAGAAGGGCACCGCCAGATTGCCCCAGCCGGAGCCCAAGGAAATCTTCGGTTTGGCCTCCCCGTGGAAATCCGATCCGCCGCTCTGGGCCAGGCCGAAGCGGGCTGCGATGGCCTTCGCCTTGGCGGTGGTTTCCTCGTCGAATTCCGTATAGAGGGTCTCCATGGCATCCAGCCCGGCGGCCTTGGCCTTGGGCAGAAACTCCAGCAGCTCCTCCTCCTTCAGGTTCAGGAAGGGATGGGCCAGCACCGCCACCGCCCCGTATTGCTTGATAAAGCGGATGGTGCCCAGACTGGTGAGCCGCCGGGGGGGCCGGTAAAAGCCGTTGCCCTCCTTCAAAATATTCTGGAAGGCTTCCTGGACGCTGCTTACATAGCCCTTGGCTGCCAGCACCCGGGCCACATGGGCCCGGTTAAACTCCTCCGCATCCGTTAAGGCCGCCGCCTCTTCGTAGCGGATATCGATTCCCCCCTCGTTTAAGGCCTGGATCAGCCGCCGATTGGCATGATGCTTGGCCAGATGCATCAGCTCCACATAATCCGCCACCTCCGGCCAGTGCTCCTCCCGGAAAAACAGCCCCACGATATGCAGTTCATGGCCCTCGTACTCGGAGGTGAACTCGCAGCCGGGCACGGGGATCACGGAGCTGGCGGCCCCGGCTTCCATAAACTCCTTCAGGCCTCCGGCGGTATTATGATCCGTTAAGGCCAGGGCCTTCAGCCCCTTTTCCTCTGCCAGCTTTATCAGCTGGGAGGGCGTTAAGCTGCCGTCGGAAAAGGTGGAATGGCAATGTAAATCGCAAAGATTCATCGTGTTGTCCTCTTAAGTAAAATCCGTATCCATGGTAATTTGCAAAGTGTAATCCGGGAAGGCCTGCTGCACCTTCCCGCATACCTCCCGGTACACAGCGGCCCGGTCTTCGGCATCGAAACTGATGACAAAATCGAAGCGCAGGGTCTTCTCCGCCTCATCCATATAAAAACCGTGCATTTGCAGCACATAAGGCGTATCCATCACCAGAGCCCGCACCCGTTCCCGGACCTCAATGGCCTTAGGATCCCGGGTATTAACGGAGTAGACCCCTATGGCGGTGAGGGCCACATGGTGCTTTTCGTAAACATCCAGACTGATGGTGCGGATCAATTTGTCCAGTTCGTTGGCGGAGTAAGTGTCCGGCACCTCGATATGCACCGAGCCGTTGAAGGCGTCCGGGCCGTAGTTGTGCAGCACCAGATCGTAAACGCCGCTGACCCCGGGGTAGGCGGCGATGGTTTTTTTAATCGACCGGGCCAGCTCTGCATCGGCCCCTTCCCCCAGTATTTTGGAAATGGTGCCCTGCAGCATATCCACCCCGGATTTGATAATCACCAGGGAGATGAGAGCACCCAGCCAGGCCTCCAAAGAAACCTTAAACAGCACAAAAACCAGGGCAGCCACCAGGGTGGCAGCGGAAATCAGGGCGTCCAGGGAGGCATCCGCCCCGGAGTTGATGAGAGAGTCGGAGTTGACTTTCTGCCCCACGCTTTTGACATAGCGCCCCAGGAAGACCTTTACCAGCACGGCTATCCCAACGATTACCAGTGATACAGCAGAATAATCCGGTGTCTCAGGATGGATGATTTTTTTGACGGACTCCACCAGGGCGGTAATGCCCGCATACAGCACCAGCACCGAAATAAGCATGGCGCTCAGGTACTCGATCCGCCCGTGGCCGAAGGGGTGCATTTTATCCGGCTCTTTTCCCGCCAGCTTGGTGCCCACGATGGTAATCACGGAACTGGCAGCGTCCGAGACATTGTTCACCGCATCCATTACGATGGCAATGGAGCGGGAGGCCAGACCGATGAAAGCCTTGAAGGCGGCCAGAAGCACATTGGCCACTATGCCCATGATGCTGGTCCGCACAATGATAGCATCCCTGGTCCGTGCCGCCTGATGCGCTTCTCCCTGCTTTATTTTACGCATTGGTCTTACATCCTTCTTTTCTTAAAAACAGGCGATATTGCTGTCGGTGCGGGACTCCGTCCCCCCTACCAGCACGCCCTCCGGCTGCCGCAGGATCATTTGTCCCCGACCGAAGGAGGCGGTATTTTCACTGATTTCAATCTGATGGCCCCGTTGCCGCAGGCCTTCGATGATTTCCGGCGCAAAGCCCGGCTCCATCGTCACATGGCCCTCCCGCATCCATTGCCAGCGGGGGGCATCGATGGCCTGCTGGGGGTTCAAATGGAAGTCCAGCAAATTGGAAATCACCTGTACATGGCCCTGGGGCTGCATGTAACCTCCCATCACCCCGAAGGGGCCAAGGGGCTTTCCGTCCTTCATCAAAAAGCCGGGAATGATGGTGTGATAGGAGCGCTTGCCGGGCCGCAAATAATTGATATCCGCTGGATTTAAGGAGAAATCTGCTCCCCGGTTCTGCAGGGCAATGCCGGTGCCCTCCACTACGATGCCGGAGCCAAAGCCCATATAATTTGACTGGATATAGGAAACCATATTGCCTTCCCCGTCGGCGCAGCAAAGATATACCGTGCCGCTCTTGGGCGGGGTTCCGTGGCTCCATACCTTGGCCCTATCCTGCATTTCGGCCGCCCGGGCCCGGGCATAGCTTTCCTGAAGGTAATCCTGGGGATCTGCCTGCATATGGGCCGGATCCGTGACGAAATGAAAGGCATCCGCAAAGGCCATTTTCATGGCTTCGATCTGCCGGTGATAAGTCTCCACGGATTCCTTTTCCGTGAGGCGGAACTGGTTCAGGAGATTTAAGGCCATCAGTGCCACTATGCCCTGGCCGTTGGGAGGCAGCTCGCAGACCTCAAAGCCCCGGTAGGAGACCCTAAGGGGCTTCACCCAGAGGGCCTCATGGGCCGCCAGATCCTCATAGCGCAGGTATCCGCCGTATTTCCGGCTTTCCGCATCCATCTGCCGGGCCAGGCGTCCGCTGTAGAAGCTTTCTCCCCGGCTTTGGGCGATTTCCTCCAGGGTGGCGGCATGGTCCGGCAGGCGGACCGGCTCTCCGGGCAACGGCGCCCGGCCCTTCGGCGCAAAAGTGCGGAACCATTCCTCAAAGCAAGGGGCTTTCAGTTCTTTTTGATACAGGACAAAGGCCTTCTCCCAGGCGCTGCTGATGGCAGGAGAGCAGGGGTAGCCTTCGGCGGCATAGCGGATGGCAGGCTTTAAAACCTCTTCCAGCTTGAGGCGGCCGAAGCGGCGGTTCAATTCCGCCCAGGCTTTCACCGCCCCGGGCACCGTCACCGGCGCCCAGCCGTAGCGGGGCATTTTGCCATCCCTTCCCAGGCCGTCTTTATCCAGCTGCTCCGGCGAAATCAGCGCCGGCGATTTACCGCTGGAGTTTAAGCCGTACAGCTTCTGATCCTTTTCCGACCAGAGGATGGCAAAGGCATCGGAGCCCAGACCATTGGCCGTGGGTTCCGTCACGGTCAGGGCGGCGGCAGCGGCCACGGCTGCATCCATAGCGTTGCCGCCCCGTCTTAGCGCCTCCAGCCCGGCGGCGGAAGCCTGGGGGCAGGAACAGTTTACCATGCCCCCCTTTGCGTAAATCGGGTATCGCCGGGAAGGATAGGAGAGTTTCAAAGGGTCAAATAAAGTGCTCATAAAGACCTCCGATAGCAAAGATTATCGCCTCAGATAAGCTGAGGAACAGGGGAATTCAAAATAGGTATCCGGATAGGGCTCCTCTGCCAGCCGGAAATGCCACCACTCGCAGTCGATGGGGAGAAATCCGTGGCGGACCATGACCCGCTGCAGGCGCATGCGGTTTTCAAACTGTTCCGGGGTGACGCCGGGATAATCCGGGTGGGAGATAGGGCTGAAGAGATCAAAGGGGCTGCCCATATCCACTTCCTTCCCCGTTTTCATATCCAGCAGGGTCAGGTCTATGGCGCTGCCCCGGCTGTGACTGGACTGGCTGGCAATATAGCCCCCGGCAAAGAGCTCCTGCTTTTCCAGCTCCGGATAAAAATAGGGCTTCATACGGATGTCCGTATCCTCAAGGCCCCAAAGCACAAATTGGCGCACGGCGCAGGCCGGCCGGTAGGCATCAAACACCTTCAGCCGGTAGCCCTGAACAAAGACCTCGTTGCTCACTGCTTTTAAAGCCCGGGCCGCCTCCCGGCTCAGCAGGGCGCAGGGCTCTTCATAACCGTCAATCCGCTCGCCGATAAAATTATAGGACGAATAATAGCGGATTTCCTGCAGAATCTGGGGAATAAAATCCGACAGCAGCACAAAACCCGAAGGATCCATAGTCATATCATTTTTGTAAATGCTTTTCATGGAATTGATTGTAGCACAAAGCAAGGGGAATGAAAAGGAGGGAATAGGGATTAGGCAATAGGCAATAGGCAGTAGGGGGCAATAAAAAGGCGGCTTTCGGCCGCCTTTTTTCATCCTGCAAATTCACTGGGGCGGACGCCGCCCTTGCCGGCTTTTGCCTTATACAGGACCTTATCCGCTTCTTCCAGCAGATCTGACACCCGGGCGCCGGCCGTCTTGCACTCCGTATATCCGATGGAAAGCTGCAGGGTGTAGCTGAGGCCTTCCCGCCGGCAGGCCCGCTCCAGATTCCGGCCGATGCTGCGGATGAAGGCTTCGGGATCGCTGTTATTTTCCTTTTCGAGAACAAAGAGGAACTCATCCCCTCCGAAGCGGCTGACAAAGCCGTGGTAGGGTTCTACGGACTCTCGCAGGGCCTGGGCCGTGATGCGCAGGGCCTGGTCCCCTTCCACATGGCCGTAGGTGTCGTTGATATACTTGAAGGCATCAATGTCCGCCATATAAAGATAAAAAGGATTTTGGGGACCGGCCTTCATCACCATGGCTTCCAGGTACTGGTCGCAGCTTTTGCGGTTGCCGATGCCGGTGAGAGCATCGTGATTGATCATGTTGGACTGGATGGATAAAAACACCAGGAAAATGGAAATCACCGTGGAAGGCGCCACAAAAGGATGGGTGCCGACAAACATCTGCAGCATCGCCCCCAGGGTCGGAAAAATCACGAAAGAAGCGATGACATAAAGCGCCCTTTTCCGGATCCGGGATTTGGTGCGGGAGGCAAGATACAGGGCGTGCAGGGTGGTAAAGAGGAAATAAACATAGGGGACGAAGGTCTGGTAAATCCAGAGAGGACCCCGCTGGTAGACGCCCTCCGCATCAAAGGTAAAGAACCATCCGGTAAAGATGGAAGCATAGCTGAAAAATCCCACTAAGAGAATGGGAATGGTAGCCAGGATAAAGGCTTTTTTGTGTTCGAAAGGGCTGTAACCAAAGCGCATCTCCGCAAAAACCAGCCACAGGAGGGACAAAAGCCCCGAGAAAATAAACATGTAGGTGGCATAGCAAAAAGCTATCACCGGAATGGGCAGATTCAGAAAGCCCCGGTATTGGGCATGGGTAATGGCATCGGATACCAGAGCAATCATAAAGACCCGAAGCATCCACTTAAACGCGATGACTTCCTGCTCCGTACCCAGATCCCGGTGCACATTAAAGTATATGACGGATAATACAAGGAAGCAGAATGCCAGTATTTCCAAATATACAATCATATAATCTGATTGCAAGGCATGTTCCATAAACAATCCTTTCGTAGCAGGCCCGTTAGTGCGTTTCGAGTATAAACGAAAACAGGTTTTCCGTCAATTCTTTTTTTGACAGCTAAGGTCCGGTATGTTCCATAAAAAGGGACGCCGCCGAAGCGGCATCCAGGGTAGGAGAAAAATGTGTATGCAAACCGGGAATGCTTTAGCATTCAAACATGCCAGAAAGTATAGCGGCTTTCAAACTCCTCCGGCGGGATGGCGACGGAGAAATAGTAGCCCTGGAAGTACTCGCAGCCCAGGCCTGCCAGACTCAGGAACTGGCTTTCGGTTTCCACTCCTTCGGCCACCACCTGCATATTCAGTTTCTTGGCCATTTCTATCACGCTGGCCAGAATACTTAAATTCCGGTCCTTGTTTTCCGTTCCGCTTACAAAGAGCCGATCCAGCTTCAGCACATCCGCTTTAATATCCTGCAGCATATTCAGAGAAGAGTAGCCGCTGCCGAAATCGTCGATTTCCACATGGAAGCCTCTCTGCTGCAGCGTAGAAACCAATTTGACATAGCGCCTGGTATCCGAAATCAGGGTGGTCTCCGTGAACTCCGGGTTCAGCTGGTGGGGCTGTATGCCGTATTCCTTCGTCAGCCGCAGGAATTCCTGCTCAATATCCAGGAAACGGTCATCCTGGGGCGATACATTGACGGAAATAGACAGATTTTCCAGGGCGGTGCCCTTCCAGCGCTGAAGGATCCTGGCGGATTCCTCCCAGACCAGGGCGTCCAATTTGTGGATAAGCCCGGTTTTTTCCAAAATGCCGATGAAGGCTTCGGGGGAAACCACGGTTTCATCCTGGTCCCGCAGCCAGCGGGCCAGGGCCTCGGCCCCCACCAGATTCTTCTCTCTGTCAAAAATCGGCTGCAGAAATACCCGGAACCGGCCTGTCTTCAGGGCGCTCTCGAATTCCGTGATCACCACATTTTCCCAGAGGATATTTTCCATCATGCTGTCGTCATAATAGGCAATCACCACGCTGGATTCGTTCTGGATGGAGTTAATGGCCAGCTTGGCCCGGTCGCACATAATGGACACATCCATGCTCTTGTCCTTAATGGGATAGACGCCTAAATGGTATTGAAGGACATATGGGGACTCCGTGACGAGCTGAGACAGGCCGGCGAAGCTTTCCCGGATGATGTCCTCGTTGAAATCCGCCTTTTTCACCAGCATGGCGAAATGGTCGCCCTGAATGCGGGCCGCCGCCTCTGCCGGAATGGATCCGCTGCGCAGCATTTCGCCGGTGTCAATCAGAATCTCATTTCCCTTGTCATAGCCGAAAAGCTGATTCACCAGCTTGAACTCCCGGATATTGGAGCGGATGAGATAGTATTCCTCCTCCGGATTCTTTTGGAGTATTTGGGGCACCTGCAGGAAAAAGCCCTCCCGGTTCAGAAGCTGGGTCAGGTAATCGTGGTAGGTGCTCCATTCGATATCATTGGCATGAGCGTTTTGGGGTGTTTCCGCTGCCGCTGCCGCCGCATCTCCCTGGTTTTTGATTTTGTAATTGTTCCGGCTGCCGTTTTTCACCTCATACATGACCCGGTCTGCCATGGCCAAAAGGAAGGAGAGGGACTGGCCTTCCTCCGGGACTGCCACATAATACCCCTGGGAGACGGTAACGAAGGGAACCGTTTTGGAGAAGGCGTGGGGGATTTCCAGTTCCATCACGCCGTTTCGGATCCGGTCGGCCAATTGCATCAGGCCGTGCTGATCCATATCGCTGGCCAGAACGATGAATTCATCGCCGCCGTAACGGGCGGTCATAATCTTTCCGGGCTCCTGCACCGCATGCAGCACCTGGGCCACTTTGCTGATGCATTCATCCCCTTCCTGGTGGCCGTAATTATCGTTGTACAATTTAAAGGAATCAATATCCATCACCCCCATGGCCAGGGGCCGTTGTTCCCTTACGCAGGTATCAAAGAGCTCGTCGCCGAAGCGGTTGAGGCCGAAGCGGTTGGCCAGGCCTGTCAGCTGATCTGTTTCCGACTTTATTCGGAGTTCTTCATTTTCTTTCAGGGTGTCCGCCAGAGAGTTGATGCCCTGATTCAGAATATCTACTTCCTTCAGGCCACGGGGAAGCAATCTTTCCTCGGGAATATCGCCGGTCTTAATCCGTCCCAGGAAATGGGTGGATTTCTGCAGGGCCGTGACCCAGCGGTTCATAATCAGCAGCAGAAGAGTACTCCCGATGATAATGGCCGCCAGACCGGCATACAGGACGGAACGGTTTGTTTTATTGATCTGTGCCTTCAGCTCCGTAATGCTTCGGCCCACCACAATGGCGCCGATGGTTTCTTTGCCGGCATTTTTCAGGGTTTCATAGCGGCAGAAAATCATGCCGCCGGCCACATTGGCTTCCCCGTCATACACATCCTCTTTGTCCAGGATGTCCGCCACGATTTTGTCCATATAGGTGCCGACGATAGAGTTGCCGTTGGGGTCTTTGGTGCTGCCGGCCACCCGCAAAAAGTGGCCCTGCTGATAGCCTGCCTGGGTGGGGGTGCTTTCCACATAGCCCAGACCCTCGTCTCCGCAGCGGATGAAAACATAAGCGAAGGTGCCGGTTTTTTCTTCATGCAGGAGGAAGGGATCCAGATTGGCCTTTTCCTGGGTGCCGTCCCCGACTACCACATCGCCCCGGCAGATGCTGCCGTCCTTAATATTCCAGTCTCCGGCGCCAATCAGGTCTTCAATATAATGGATGTCCGCCACCAGTCTGCTGGAAATCAGATCTTCCTCCATCCGGGTAACGCTGGCATTCAGGATGGGGAAGATAATCGCGATCAGCACCAGGCCGAACACGATATAAATAATGAGCATGTTTTGTCTCAAACCCTGGTTCTTAAACATGTTTTTGATGCCTCTATACAAAATGCCCGTCTATGTACGGGCGGTTTTGGGAAAGCCCCTATTACACCACCTATATTCTATGTGAAAACAGGCCGAATGGCAAGGGCAGAGACGGCGGGAATCAAAAAAACTTATGGGAAAATGTGAGGTGTCAGTGGGGAAGGTTCTCTCCGACACTCTTTACGATTTCCTTTATCAGGGCCACAAATTCCTGGCTGACCTTTTCGGCGTTTTTCAGAACCTCTTCATGTGTGGTGCTGCTGCTATTATTCACATTCGGACAGTAGTCCGTGATGCAGCTAATGGAGAGGAGCTTCATATTCATTTGCTTTAAGGCGATTGCCTCGCAGGCGGTGCTCATACCGACTATGTCGGCTCCCAGAGAAGCATACATCGCGGATTCTGCCTTGGACTCGTAAGACGGCCCCGTGACCTGCAGGTAAATGCCGTCCAGCAGATGGATGCCGAGTTTGTCAGCTGCCTTGTGAGCCGTTTTTCTCAGGGCACTGTCGTAAATGTTGTCCATGCCTACAAAGCGCTCGCCAAGGGAGCTGTCATGGGGGCCGATCAGGACATCCGGCACAAAGGAGGCAATGTGATCTTCAATACAAACAAGAGAGCCCACCGGATATTCGGCTCTGAGACTGCCGACGGCATTGGAGGTGATGATCGCCTTCACGCCCAGTTTGGCCATCACTCTCACCGGTGTGACAACCTCCTCCATCGTATATCCTTCATAAAAATGGATACGGCCGTCCATCATGATGACCGGCACCCCTTCGAGATTACCCAGTATATATCTGCCGTTGTGCCCGGTAACCGTTGATTGGGGAAATCCGGGTATTTCTTCGTAGGCGATCATCTGCACAACTTCGACTTCATCCGCCAGGGCGTTCAGACCGGATCCAAGGACAATGCCTAACTGCGGCTTAAAGTCATTCTCTATTATCTTTTTGACCGAGTCCATAATGGCATCCAGATCCACTTTGGAGCCATTCGCAATACCGGGCTCCGAATCATCCGTCTGCTTTTCAGCGGGCTTGCTGCATCCGCAAAGCAATGCCGCCAAGCATAGGGTGACAAATAAACCGATAATCCTCTTCATGTTCAGCCCTCCATAAATATTGCCGACTATCAACATCGAAATGTGTTTCAGTACCTTCTGCTTCCGGACTGTCTTTCGTCAGTAACATCATAAAGATCCAACTTATGATCAGCCAGGAAAAGCCTGCGGTAATGATAATATAAATCTCTTATTCTATAAAGCCTTGTTCCTTCATAGTCACCATATTGTTTCGCCAGTTCCTCAAAGGGCGGAAAAGCTGCGTAGTATTCTTCATCCAGTGCTTCCACTTCTTCTACTGCGGACAAGGCGTTTTTCTTCTCATAGTTGTCAATATTATCGGCTCTTAAGGAAATGATGATCAGTCTATTAGACTCCTGAAAAGGGGCAGGAGAATGGAGCCATTCGGATTCCGTCTTGTATATGGTTTTATTCAGCAGACTGAATGCTTCGGGAGAAAGCATGGACAGATCCTGCTGTTCCAAACGAATATGACGCAGGTTTTTTCCGCGGCCTTCCTCATGAGGAATGAAAAGCGGGCTTGTGTGACTTCCTGCATTTTTTAAGAGCTCAATCAATTCGTCAATATCCCGTATATTCTCTTTGGTAATGGGAACCCCTGTGCTGAATGCCATGCCGGTCTTATGGGCCGCCTCCATCATCCTGAACAGCAGATCAAAATCCCCTTTCCTTCCTGCAAAACGGTCATGGTATTCTCTTAGTCCATAGACCGTAAAGTTCAGTTCTTCTATGCCTTCGTCCTTAAGCATTTGCATCAGCTTTTGGCATTGCGTTTCATCCCGCATAGCCATGCCGTCGCATTGCAGAAACCTGGCCATGGGACTTCCCAGTCTTCGCAGTACCTGAATCGCTTTTCTTAAGTCCGGATGCTCCATGGAGTAGCCAAAGGAAAAGGACACATCTGCATCAGGGCGTGCTTCTTTTAATTCGTTTATATATCTTTCGGCGAGTGTAACACTTCGTTCCCACTCTGTTCCGACTGCCTTTCCATCCCAGGATAAGAGGCAATAGCGGCAGCGGTTGCAGCAGGGCACACACAGATTCTGAATCATGATGGATTTTGTTTGGATGGGATTCATTTATAGTTCCTCAGATTATCCAAGCCCGGCAGCGGTATGATTTGTGATTGCATAATGAAACTTGTTCTGTATCGTTGCATAAAAATGATAAGCCACTTCGGAATCCCTTGTGTAATCAATGCTACACTCAGCAAAAATATCTGTAATCTGCTGCCAGATACGCCGTTCGCTGGCTCGGATTGAACGAACACGCTCCAACAACTCGCAGAAGTAATCTTTTCCGAACGCAGTTTTCCCTTGCTTCAGACGGTCGTCATCCAAAACAAAGCCTTTCCAGAGAATTGAGCGGATGAAACATATCGACAAGCAGAATATGTTTAAAGCTTTTTGATCGGAAAGAACATATAGTTTTTTCCAGTCTGCGGGCATGTGAAGTCATGAACTGCGCCAACAAGTGAAACGCTGTTATCCTCCATGTACCGCAGCATCTCCGAAAAAGTATTCTTCCCGTCGTTCTCCACCCGTAGATATTCATAGCCTGGGATGACCCATTTAACCCATCCGTCAGGAGCCTGCGCTTCGTCTATACACTCTGCACCTGCAAGATAGAAACCGTTCTTGAAGTCCTCCCAAGGCAAAAAAGTATGCGTAAAGTCAGACATTGCTCCCCATATACCTACCAGGTTTCCGTTTTCATCTTTCTTTGCCAGATGTGAGATTTGATCAAAGTGTGAGTTGGCATCCCTCCATAATTTTTTTATAAAGCCATCGCCATCAGAAGTTGAGCCTTCTTTTCCAATCACTGCAAATGATCCTTTTATGACCTTTTCGATCTTCATGATTCTTCTCCCACTGTTTTGTTTTCAATATCATATATCCTGTTTCAGATACTCTGCGTCTTTCGGTTCATAGGGCACAGAAATGAATTCCTCCTTTTGGTGGTACAAGCAGCATACCGTCTCAACGTGACACCCTCCCAAGCATTTTCCGAAGAAGCTCTTCGTATCCCTTCTCCATGGGATATTTCTCGGAAAATCGGTCCAGAAGTTTCCTCATTCCGGACCGGTAATCATCCTTCAAAATCTCTTCCCCGTATTTCAAAGAAGCAACTATCTCGTTTGCAATCGCGACCCCGGCGTCTTCTTTCCCGGAAAGGTACTTGGTCAGGCTTCGATGAAACAGTCGGGAGACCAGATACGGCTCGTCGTCCCGAAGAACCAGCTCACGGAAAATGGTCTCATTTCTCGCGTATGCGCCAGGCCCGTTCCCATCGCGGTGAAAATACCCGATTCCGGTTACCCCGACGTCCGAAACAACCTCCAGGTCGACCTGAACACCGTCTTCGTAGATAACGACAAGGATTCCCGGCGGATTGGTCGTATGTGAAAGGAACACCGGCTGCCCGTAGTTGTACAGCAATTGCTTTATTTGCCCGGCATTGCCGGCGACACAGAGATCCACATCGGAATACGGCGATGCGCTCCCCTTTTGAAACGACCCGCAAAGCCGGATGTGAATCTTATGCTCCGCAGCAAATTTGGCTGCATACCGAATGTAGTTTTCCTGCGGCAACATGGTTTCTACCTCCATTGCTTATCTATCTGAGATTCAGAAGCTGCCTGTACTCATAATCAGGAATCTTCAAATAGTCCTGCCCAAGCATCTTGCGATTAATTACCCTAAAACCAAAATACTACTCTTTAGAAACGTCGAAACAAAAACGTTTCTGAGTCTCGTTTCCCGGAATCTCAAGACCTCCCATTCTTTCATAGAAACGAATAGCATTTTGATTCCGACTGTTTACGGAAACCAGAAATCGATCGTGCCCATTTCTCCTGACGATTTCAGCAGCAACAGTTAGGAACCGACGTCCGATTCCCATTCTTTGATAATCTTTAAGAATGTACAGCAACCCGACTTCCTGACAGAATCCTTCCACGGGTTTATACAGATTGCCACAGGTCATAAGTCCGACAATCTTGCCGTCGACTTCCGCCAAAACCAATTCTATTCCGGAGTTATTACGGATTTGTTCGAAGATCCGGGTATTCTTTGCAATATCATAGTTGTCCAGAGCCTCATCCGCGTAGATTCCTCTGTATGTTGTGTTCCAAACTTCCCCTTTGATTTTCGCCAATTCCGGGCACTCATTAAACTCTGCCCGCCGTATTATCACATTTTCCACAGGACACCCCAATCAAATGATTATTCAAATTCTCTTGCTCAATTCTCTTGCGAGATAAAAGGCTATATCCTCATCACGACAAATTCAAGTTTATCAGTCTATCCCTCTTTTAACCCTTGATTTTACTGCATTTATGCGGTATCGCATCAGCAGATTTTACGGTTTTCCCTTGTTTTTGCCCTTATGAGCATTTACAAGGGAAACTTTTGTTTCAAGCATCCGCACCGACCGCTTTGTCGAGAAGCTTAGCGCTGTTGCGCTTTGCCTCTCTGGAAGAGTGAGCGTAGATGTTCATCGTGGTACTGACATCCGAGTGTCCGAGAAGCTCTTGCACATCCTTTGGTGCTGCACCGCCGCTCAGCATATTGCTGGTGTAGGTGTGACGTAGCATGTGGAAGTGAAAGTCTTCAAGTCCCGGAACTTTTTTCTTTGCCGTTCTGCAGACGAGTGCCACCGTGTTCGGAAGTTCAATCGCGCCGTCATCCCGGAGGCATACGAAGTCGATTTCCTTGTGGTCATCCGGAATGGGATCCTCTCCGGAGAGAGTGTACAGTTCATAGTAGGTGCGGTCTTTTTCCGAGACTTCCCTGTAGTAATTCCTGCGATAGAGCACGCCGTATTTCATGCGGTTTTTCATCTGTTCTACCTTGGCTTCTTTCAAGATGGCCGCCAGCGTGTCGCAGAAGTCTACCGTGCGGACTTTCTTTCGCTTCGTGGTGCCGACCTCGTGCTTCTTTCGCTCGTAGTTGTAGCGGACGCTGCGTCTTACGGTGAGATATTGATCTTCGAGATTGATGTCCTGCCATGTAAGGCCGCAGACCTCTCCGATGCGAAGCCCGGTGTAGTAGGCGATCTGGATCGGAAGGATCGCCGGATTCTTTTTCTTCTGCAGATAGCTCATGAGTTCCTTATAGGTCTCATGGGAGAGTGTCGGGACGGTAATCGCGTCTTCCTCATTTCCGGAGAAGAGATCCACTTCGTCCTTCTGTCCCCTTAATAGTACATACTGCATAGGATTGAATCCGATGAGTCTCTTGGGAAATACTGCGAAACGGAATGCGTTTTGCATCACCGCCGTAAAGAGTCTCATATATCCTCGCGAGATCGGTTGCTGCGTGGTGCCGTCCGGATTCTTTCCTCCGAAGCTCAGATGGTCGAAGAACTGCTGCAGATGCTCCGGCTTGATGGTCTTTAGCTTTCTTTCTCCAATGGGATAGGCTTTGATTCTTCTCACCGTCCCCTGATAGGCCATCACGGTGCCGTTGGAGAGATTGCCGGGTTTTAATTCTTCCTCTACCCAGAGATCAAGCATATCCCCTAAAGTGAGGTTTTCCGGCTTTGCTACGAACTTCTGAGCCTCGTAGTCCTCCATTGCTTTGCGGAGCATAGCTTCGGTTTCCGCTTTGCTTTCGGTTCCGACAAACTCACGCTGTACGAGCTTTCCGCTCTCATTTTCCACGTAGAAGCGATAGTACCACTTCTTGCCTTTCTTTCTTACAGATCCTTTTGCCATGGTAAATAATTCTCCTTTCTTTGTCCGTGGCAACCGGGTCTGTGATATAGGGTTGATATTACATATTGTAACCGATTTTTGGATCGGTCAGATATGTCTTTTTCAAGGTGCCACGGTGTTTAATCGTCTTCCAGTGGGTCTGGATTTATGTATGTGCTGTCTTTTGCAGCGAGTCTTTGTCTGGCTTCTGCTTTGATGCCGTATATCTTGCCGATGACATTTCTTTCGTTCTTGTCGTATAGCTTTAGGATGAGATCCAAAAGTTTTTTCATGTCCTCAATCGGCGCGGCCATTTCATTTTGGTAGGCTCTTTCCGTGATGTCTCCGGATTCAATGGCGTACCTTTTTATGGATTCTTTTAATCCTTCGTCCTCTGCAATCCGGTCGGCTTCATCCATTGCTATGGCAAAGTGTCTTGCTAAAACTGCGTGGAGATCAATCAGTTCTCCAAGGAAAGTGGTAATGAGTTCCTGCCTCGGTTCTCCGAGAGAGGATGATGTCAGTACCGAGAGATAATCCCTTACATGTTCATCCAGCATCTTCTGACAGATGGTATGGGTGTCATACTCTTTTTCATCCGAAAGTCCGGAAATGTACTCCGGTGTTGTCTGAAGTGCCTCTGCCAAAGAGACGATGAGATAGTTCTTTTTCGGATCAACGCCATAGGATTCATAGCGGATGATGGTGGACTTATTGACGCCCATTCTCTCTGCCATTTTGGGGAGAGTAAGTTTTAGTTCCTTCCTTCTTTCCCTAAGCCTTTCGCCTATCTGCTTAGGTGTAAAAACGGTCTTTTCTTTCATGGTTTCTACCTCCGTTGAGTCTAATATATCATAGATAGAAACAAATTGCAACCTAAAATAAGTCTATCATTGCAAAAATGTTCGCAAAAACAACCTATAATGAGTTGACATTTAATAACAACCAGACTATAATAAACACAAAACAGGTGCAAATTGAGTCTATTTATAAGGAGGTGAGCAAATGCAGGAAGCAAAAATGGGACTGACGATCGAGGAAGCGTCAACGTATTCCGGAATTGGAAGGAACACCATGCGCCGTCTCATTGACTGGGGAAAGATTCCAGTGCTGAAAGTCGGACGTAAGACAATCATCCGACGAGATACGCTGGAAGAATTTCTGAAGATCAATCAGGGCAGAAACCTGATGGCAGAAGCAGATGTAAAAAGCGTGGTGTAAAAGATGGAAGAACAGTATCCCCTAAGGCCTCGCCGTTTGAGAGCGAAATACACCCATCGCACAAAACTTCGTTTTATGCTCTGTGTATTTCGCTCCTGCGGAGGGCTGATACCGTCAAACGCCGCCATGAAGCAGATGCTTCCGACTTTTCCGGTATCAATGATATTTCTACAAAACCCTCCCCGGCTTTTGCAGAAATATCATGCGCGGCATCCATGCAGAAAAGAATCCCTCGCTTAGCGCTTCGGAATCCTTATCTGACCGGACGCCGCTTACATAGCCCGGATACGGGCGTATGTGTGTAACCGCTTCCCTAAGGTCGCACACACAGAAGAACCATAAGGGAAAACGAGGGCTTTCCCTTACACAGAACCTATCGCAGCACCTTGAAAAACGAAGACAGAAAGGAGGGATCAGATGGCGCGGCATACGTTCATACAGGAGACAAAACTCCGAGACGTTCAGGGGCGAATCGGCTATATCACAAGCACAGAAAAGCAGGAGTTCTTGTATGTATATTACGATACGGCCGAGCCTGTCGATGATGAATACTGGAAGAAACTTGCCGAAGAAAACCAGAAGGAATTCCGCAAAAGCGGAACGGAAGGAAGATGCATCGAGGCAAGAGAACTCATCATCGCTCTTCCGGAAAACTATACCGAATACGATCCCGAAACTGTCCTGAAAGAATTCACGGATGCGTTCAAAAAGGAATACGGAGTCGAGTGCATATCGGCACTTCATCACAACAAAACAAAAACGAATTATCACATCCATCTCATCTTCTCCGAGAGGAAGCGTTTGCCGGAACCGGAGGTCAAGATCGCAACGAGAAATATGTTTTATGACGAGACCGGAAAGAAGGTAAGAACGAAAAAAGAGATCACAGACAGCGAAGGAAACATCCGAAAAGGATGCTCTGTTATAAAGAAAGGTGAAGTCTATGAGCAGCATCTTCTCGGGATCAAGGATCCGCGTTTCAAGGGGAAAGAATTCCTGGCTGAGGCCAAAGAGTTCTACACTGATCTCATCAATCTCCATATCGAGGAGCCGGAGAAACATTTGAAAGTATTCGATGGAGACAGTGTTTATCTTCCAACAAAAAAGATCGGGAAGAACAATCCAAAGGCCGCGGAGATCAAGGCGGACAATGCTGCCAGACAAGAATGGAACCAGACTGCGGATGTCGCTCTTGTCTCCGGTGTTCCGGAGGAAAAGATCATCGAGGTCAAACGTGAGGATATCCAAAAGGCTGCAAGTGAATCCGTGAAAAAAGAAGGATGGCTGCCTGGACTATTCAAAAGCATAGTTCATAAGGCAAAGGAGAAACTGCAAGGTCTGATCTACAGCATGAAGCTGCCACCTAAACCGTTGCCTAAGGTCGATATCGATGTCTATAACAGCATGGTCGCAGTTTACAAGGATATAACAAAGCATAGTAATGCTGTTGAAAATCTGAACAAAGAGATTGTGTCACTACGACAAGAGCTGAATCGCTCCACAGGAATCTTTAAGTCCGGTGAGCGGAAGCGTCTGAACAACAGGATTGAAAAGGCCGGAGCAGCAAGAGACAAGCATTCAAAGGCTATAAATGAAAAGGTAAGGAAAGCCGGATATCCAAACACACAGCGTTTCATGAGGGCACTAGAGCAGGCAAGAGATTTGGTGATCCAATATAGGCAGGAACTAGATGCATGGAAAGAAGAAGTGGCGGCCATCAAGGCTGGTGTGAAGCCGCCGGAAAGAAAAGCGACCAGACCTCAAAAGGAAAGCATCCGAGAACAACTGGCGAGGCTTAAAAAGGAAGCCCAAGATAAGCCACAAAGAAGCCGACAAGAGACAAGAAATACGAGGGATATGGAGCGATGACGGTAGAATTAAGCGCATCGAACTGTTATAATGAAAATGGATTTTTATACGCAGAAATAGCGAGTATTCCAGCGTTGAGGTAGTTATCATGAACAAGAATGAGATAAAAAAAGATAGCCCAAACGAGATTGCCAATTACAGAGAAGCGGTTTCCGTCATTAAAACAGCGATCCTTCAAAGTCAGTATAATGCAGCAAAGTATGCAAATGAAAAGCAGTTAATGCTGTATTATGGCGTTGGTAAATATATCTCGGAAAACTCAAGAAGTGGCGTTTGGGGCACCAGAGCCATTGACACAATCAGTGAGCAACTTCAAAAGGAAATGCCTGGATTGCGTGGATTTACCGCAAGAAATCTACGTAATATGAGAGCGTTCTATGAGGCTTGGAGCGAAGAAGCTTTAGTATCAGAAAGTGACCCGTCTAATTTGGAAATTGCAATTTCCAAAATTGAGAGTGCACCTAGTGATGTAATTTGGAAATCGCAATTTCCAAATTTAGAAGCAAATAGCTTCTTGAGCATTGGATTTACGCATCATTGTCATATTCTGTCAAAATGTAAAGATAGAGATGAGCGCCTATTCTATATTCAAAAAAGTGCGCAGGAGCATTTTAGTGTTGAGGCACTGGACAGGAGCATTAAGGCTGATGACTATCATCATCAGGGAGCAATTACACATAATTTCTTCTCTACGCTGCCAGTGTCGGATCAAGCGTTTAGAGCGGTAAATGCTTTCAAGGATGAATACTTGCTTGATTTTATCAATGTAGAAGAACTCAACATACGAGATAAGGAAGATGTGGATGAAAAAATCCTTGAAAAAGCAATCGTGCATGATATTAGGAATTTTATCCTTGCTTTTGGTAAAGATTTTTCCTTTATCAGAAATCAATATCATCTAGATACTTTTGGAGTAGATCAGTATATTGATTTGTTATTCTTTAACAGAGCATTAAACTGCCTTGTTGCTGTTGAACTAAAGAGCGGCCCATTCAAGTCCTCGTATCTTGGACAATTAAGTGGTTATCTAAGCGCATTGGATGAGTTTGAGAAGAAAGAACACGAGAACACATCTATTGGCATCATCTTATGTAGAGATATGGAAAAGCCATTTGTTGATTTCATCATTAGAGATTTTGATAAACCAATGGGAGTTGCCACCTATAAGACATCTAAGGATATGCCTGAAGAAATAAGGAAAGCACTGCCGGATATCGATGATTTAAAACGACTTCTAGACAGTGAGGAGAAATAGAACCAAATGATAAAAACTGAAAGAACTAGTATTATCCCCTTTGACATGAAGTTTCTGGAAGAGTACTTCAAAGGTTTTGATGCTGAAATTACAAAATACCAATGGCCAGATCCATTTGATAATCGTGATACAGCAAGAGATGTTCTTCAAGGCTTCATTGACGAAATGAATAAGGGAGTATCTCTATTTTGCGCAATTCTAACCGATGACGGCAGATTCATCGGCGGCGTTGAAGTCCATGGGCTTGATGGAGAATGTCCGGAACTTGGTATCTGGATATTCCCTTCCGAGCAGAACAAGGGATACGCACATGAAGTTCTAGATGCTGTTCTTGAATATGTTGTAGAGAATAATGATAAAAAAGAGTTCTTCTATGAGGCTGACGTTCGTAACTCTGCAAGCACCAAACTGCTGCATAAGTTTATGGGCAAGTACGATATAACTGATGAGGGAGTTGAAAAACTTGTTACAGATTCTGGCAAAGAATTGGAAATGCAGGCGCATATCCTTAGAAGGAGTTCTGTCTATCAGGAATTGGATCAAATGAAAAGACTAGAAAGAGCAGAAATCGTGACAAGTTTTTATGAAAAGATAGACGAGGGTATGCGTTTGGAGAAAAGGCGCCAAGGGCAGCTCGAATACTTTGTTACGATGAATTATATTCATAAGTTCATAAAAGAAGGTGACCGAGTCCTGGAAATAGGTGCAGGGACAGGCAGGTATTCTATTGCGCTTACGAAGGAAGGGTATCGAGTATCTGCAATAGAACTGGTAGAGAAGAATCTGAAAGAGCTTCAACAAAACGCCAATGGGCTGACAAACATCGAGGCCTTTCAGGGGGATGCGCTGGACTTAGGGAGATTTGAAGACAATACTTTTGATGTGACACTTTCTTTCGGCCCCATGTATCACCTGTATGATGCAAAAGATCAGCATAAAGCTTTGGATGAAGCAATCCGGGTGACGAAGCCGGGAGGCGTGATCCTTGTTGCCTTCCTATCAGCCCATGCGATCATCTGTACAAATTACTTATATGACTTTTTACCGACAACAGTCGGGATAAAAGAAAACTTCGATAATGACTATAAGGTGAAGCATTTCAAGGAACAGCTTTTTACCGGATTTGATGTATGTGAGTTCGAAGAACTCTTTGATAGAAAACCTGTTGATTATATAACAACTGTAGCAGTGGATAATGTCCTTGAGATTGCAGAAGCAAGACCGGATTTTGCTATGACAGATAAGGATTTCAAAGCGTTTGCGGATTATCAGATGCATATCTGTGAGAAGAGAGAAATGCTGGGCAGTTCAAGTCATTTGCTATACATCTGCCGAAAACATGCAGAGGCCGGTTTATGATCATGGAGAGAATTATAATTAAAGACATTTGGAGCAGATGCGATTCCTGATGTATTTGGATTCAATCGGCAGAACTATCGATAGAATGATATTATAGGCTGATATATGAAGCATTGATAAAAGCGTGAGTTTGTAAAGGAGAATGGCTATTATATGGGTAGAGTAGTTGCAATCGGTGGTGGAGAATTAAACACCACACATAGCATTAATAAATATATTGTTGAGTTGACAGGCAAGAAAAATGCAAATTTCCTCTTTATCGGAACAGCCAGTCATGATGCAGAAGGTTATATATCTGCGATTCGAACGGAATTTGAGAGCTTAGGTTGTGTAGTTAGAGCGCTCTGCCTTACGACGACAACTTATAAGGATGAGGAAATCGATAGCATACTGAATCAAGCAGATATTATTTATGTTGGCGGTGGTGACACACGAACAATGATGAAAACTTGGAAGCAGTATTCGCTGGATAAAAAGCTAAAGGAAATATATGAAAAAGATACAGCGGTTTTGGCAGGGCTTAGCGCAGGTGCCATATGCTGGTTTAGATCCGGGCATAGCGACAGTGATAGTTTTAATTGTGGTGAGGATTGGGAATACATCATCTTGGATGGGATGCTGGAATTATATCCATATTGTCTTTGCCCACACTATAATGAAGAAGGACGAGACACTTTTGATTTAATGATTTCCAATATAGACTACGATGGATTGGCGTTAGAAAATGATACTGCATTTGTGGAGGCATCTGGGAAACAATTTATTATAGGATCACGAAAAGATGCAAAAGCATGGTTTTTTACCGAGCATAAAAAACAAGAATTAGAAGTGATTATCTGCTCCGACCACCTTAAAAAACATTACGGGCTGGAATAGGAAGTTCATTTTCAATACTTGCAAGGTATTATAGTGATTGTCTACGGCAAGTGCCGGGAAGGCAAGGGAAACATAGAACTCAAATTCCAAACGCTGCACATAATGCGAATGTTGATAACCCGAATTTTGTGAATAACTGTATTTAGAATTTATAAAAGGACTTTAATAATGTTTAATAGCGACGAGTATATACATCCGCAATCATCTGAAATAGAGTGCTTCATAAATGAGCTTGATTTATGTGATTTGCCTTTAAACAGCGTTGTTGAGACGCTGTTGCTTTGGTTTAACAATAACATATCGTATAGCCGACTGAACGCACCATACTACCCGCTTCAAAGAAGTGATATTGATGTATTAAAAATGAAATCCGGAACTTGTGGAGATTATTCAAATTTAATTGTTTCGGTTTTGACGCGACTGGGATATAAAGCAAAATATGCTTATATTCGCGTTGACTGTTATGGCAATCCTCAAGATCATATTTGTGCAGCGGTTTGGAGCGTGGAGCGTTGGCAGCTAATAGATGCCACATTGCCATATAGAAAGTGGCACGGTGCGGATTGTCCGCATTTAGAATATGAATTACTTTCTTATGATGATATGAAGAACAAATTGAAGGAAGAGGAGAAGTATTGGACAAATAAGGCGATAGAGTGGAAGAAAGAATCTTTTGCAGGGTTGTTATATGCGCCGTGGATTCATGAAGAAATTGTTTTATACACGGACAATTCTCTGGAAACTGTTTTCTTCCTGCTAATACTGAATAGCGTTCATGAGTATAATATCTTTGCCTATTATCTGGTCTATTCAGATACGGACGCATCCAATCCTATTATGTGCAGAGCGAGTGCGGAAGAAATACATTTCAGTTTTTCTGTTCACCATGCGGATAATATTTGGGATGAGAACCAATGGAGCGAAGAGTATACGCAAGAAAACATACCAAGACAATTTTGTTCTGACAGATTATCTAAAATGTTTGAAATACTTGCCAGCGTCGTACCACAGATACAAAGAATAGTAAAGTAAATTGCAGTCGATGAGAGAATCGGCAAATAAAAATGGCGAGAAAAGAAATCTCACCATTTAATCAAAACCCCATATCACTCTCCCCGAAGCCGTGACTTGTTATAATTTGTTACTGGTTGTCGCTTCCCTTATTTTTGCCCTTATTAGTGCTTATGCATCCGTCTTCTGCTAATAACATGATATGAAACTTGACAGTGGGCAGACTGCAATAAATCCTTTGTTTTCAAGGGTTTCACAGGAGTTTAATAACATCCTACGAGTTATAAGGGAAAGCAAGGGAAACAATAAACTCAAATTCGAATTTATCAATCGAGTCTATACTTTGCGTTCAGCACGTATTCTTTATCTTCGCCATCATCAGAATACAGTTTTTTCTCAAAGCTGATACCGCTATGTTCAAGGCAAATATCCATAAAGCAAATGAAAACTCCTATATCGATTCGATTGTAAAATGAAACCTTGTTGGCAGGCATGATCCCTCTTTTGCCGGGCTTCTTGTATCTGTAAACCGAAAGCTCGCCATTGTTCTTTACAAACCACGGCTGAGAATTACAGGCACTCGGTGCAAACCTGACAATATCGCTTACACCCTGAATTTGTTTTCCTTCCCATATTTCCTGGGCGCTCTTTCTTTTGCTCTTAAACATATCCTTGCGGTACTTAGAGCTATCACTGATCTTTCGGATGGAAAGCATAATGACGAACTCCATATCCTCAAATGGTTCTTCTTTTGGTTTGCCTATTCCGAACCAGAGCGTTCCGATATTTCGGGATACAAGATAAAGGTCGAGTTGTTCCCCGGGATAACCGATGTTTTGCAGATAGCCGTCTTTCTTTTCGCTGCAAAGCAGAATGCAGTATTCTCCGCCTCGTTTGCAGTTAGTCTCCTTTTCGGGAACAATACGAATGGCGGTTTTGATTTCGGGATTCAGGGGAGTAAACTCTGAATATGCATTTTGTATATCATTAAGTTCGTCTTCGCTGATTGATTCGTTCCCAGCATTTCTGAAAGTATGAAATGACTTTCTCCTAAATATCATTTCATAAAAGATATTGTTCACTGAAATCACCCCCGCAAATGCCGATTTTTCAATCCAATACCCTTTCAGGTCTATGTGAATAGAAGACCCGTTTAGGTTGGAAGGACAATATATGCTCCCAGTCGCTTTTTAGCTTTTCATTCTCTTCATATACTTCTATATACTCGAAAGGCTCAAGATCTCCGACAAAACAATCACCGTCATCCATGATCAGTGAAACGCTGTCTTCA
>CADBFP010000002.1:0-43207 GCA_902793995.1 uncultured Lachnospiraceae bacterium
CGAGCCTCGCCGAACTTGTTCGGTGAGGTACCAGGGGTTCGGGGGCGGGCCCCCGATCAATCTGAAAAATGTGCTTGACTTATAATAGTTAGTCTACGGCTCATGGCGGCTCAGTTCTGTGATTTCTGCAAAAGCAACCCTTGTCCCGTCTTCTAATTTAATCCACTCTTCTATGGCATCATATTTGATAATCCTGCCGCTATAGCGGCGGTAGGCACCGCCTGCTTTCCAGGCATCCTTCTCAAAATAGACCAGCTCCACCGGCTCTTTCCGGGCCACGATTTCCGGCAGTTCCTTCAGAACCCGGTTCAGCTCCTCCAGGGCTTCCTCCCCCAGGATGATTTTACTGTCCGTCAGGCGGGCCCCTTCCTCTATCAATTCCTCATAGCCCGTCAGGGCGGCAAAAGGGGAAAACTGGGCTGCCCGGCTTTCCCGGGACATAGGAGGATGCCCCGGGATGACGGGTCTCTCCCGCTCTAATATATCCTGGTATTGTTCGAGTTTTTTCTCACTCATGATGCCCTCCCACCTGGGCGTTCCGCTCCCGGGCGGTGGCCCCTTCCTCAAAATTCATTCCCCGCAGCACGGCATTTTTCCCGAAACGGTCCCGGATGGCCAGCACCGTTTCCTGGGCCCTGCGTTCTTTGCTCCGCCGGGCCGCCTCCTTTTCCGCCTGCCGGGCCTCCGCTTCATAATCCCGAAAAAGGCTCAGCTGCTCCGGGGCCGGCGTCTTTGGTTCAGTCCCCTCCTCTTTCAGCCGGTTCACCGAAAGATAAAAACGCCGCACCAGAAGGGAAGGATCCACAATCCGGCGGTAAATGCTTTCCGCCGCCTCTATCATTTCCAGAGAAGAAGAAGTCGGGCTTTTGAAGTTCAGGGAGCCGTGGGCCGGGGCCGGCACCTGACGGCCGTAATAATCCGCCTTCAGCGGCCCTTTATACTGCCTGCGCCGCTCCGGGTCCGTTAGGTTATCTATATCATAGCCCACATCCAGCACCAGCTGGTCTGTCAGCAGGCCCTTCCGCACCAGATCCATGGCCAGATAATCCGCCATTTCCCGCACCACCAGGCAGCCAGTCTCCGCCGGATAGGGCTCCGGCAGCACCTGCCCGGAACACAGGGACTTGTTTTCCGGCTGATACGCTTTAATGTCTTTCATCTCCGCGGGCTCTATGCCCCAGGCATGGTCGATCAGCAGCTCCGCATTCACTCCCAGCAGGCGGTAGAGCATATCCGGATTATGAAAATCCCCCGGCTTTCCCAGGGAGCAGCGGGCCACATCCCCCATGGTGGTGAGCCCCCGGCTTTTCAAGCGCCGGGCAATGCCGGGCCCCACCCGCCAAAAATCCGTGATAGGCTCATGCGCCCAGAGCTTTTCCCGGTAGCTGCGCTCCGTCAGTTCCGCCACCCGCACCCCGTCCGCATCCGCCGGCATGTGCTTCGCCACAATATCCATCGCCACCTTCGCCAGATACAGATTGGTTCCGATGCCGGCAGTGGCGGTGATGCCTGTTTCCTGCAATACCTGGCGGATCATCCGCATGGCAAAGCCGTGGGCATCACTTTTTTGGGCTTGCAGATAACGGGTGGCATCGATAAACACTTCATCCACGGAATAGGCAAAGATATCCTCCGGCCCCACAAAGCGCAGATAGATTTCATAGATTTGACGGCTCAGCTGCATATACAGCCGCATCCGGGGAGGCGCCACAATCATCCCCAGTTCCAGGGAAGCATCCGCCGCCAGCTCGCTGGCCAGCACGGATTTGCGGCCGAAGCGGCCGCCGGGGGCCTTTCTCCGCCGTTCCGCATTCACCTCCCGGATCCGCTGCTTGGCTTCAAAAAGCCGGGCCCGGCCGGAAATCCCCAAAGCCTTTAAGGCAGGAGAAACCGCCAGACAGATGGTTTTATCCGTCCGGCTTTCGTCCGCCACCACCAGATTGGCATTTAGGGGATCCAGCCCCCGTTCGGCGCACTCCACGGAAGCGTAAAAGGATTTTAAATCAATGGCGATATAGGTCTTTTCCACAGCTTATGCCTCGATTCTCCCCCTGCTTTGTCCCCACTATAGCATTCGAACACCTGTTTGTCAACCATAAAAATACCTCCGCCGAACAATCGGTGATATTATCACAAAAACCCTATATCTTGTGGTTGATTTTTTATCATATACATGATAGTGTATAAAAGGCCATTCCGGCCGACGCATGAAAGGCCGTCCCGGCTAAGAACAAAACAGATTGGACTTCGAATATGAAAATACATGGTTTACAGAAAATGACCCTGCTGGACTTTCCCGGCAAAGTGGCCTGCACCGTCTTCTTCGGGGGCTGCGATCTGCGCTGTCCCTTTTGCCACAACAGCGATCTGCTGGATATGAACGCCCCGGCCCTGATGGAGGAAGAAGAACTCCTCTCCTTCCTGAAAAGCCGGCAGGGGCTTTTGGAAGGGGTCTGCTTCACCGGCGGGGAACCCCTGATGCGGCCGGAACTGCCTGATCTTTGCCGGAAGATCAAAGCCCTGGGCTATCCCATCAAGCTGGATACCAACGGCTTCCGCCCCGGTCCCCTGCGGGCCTTAATAGAGGAAGGCCTCATTGATTATGTGGCTATGGATATCAAAAACGCCCCGGAGCGGTATGAAGCGACCACCGGCCGGAAGGATCTGGATCTAGCGCCGCTTTATGAAAGCATTGCCCTGCTGAAAGAAGGCAAGGTGGATTACGAATTCCGCACCACAGTGGTGGCGGAGTTTCATGATGATGCCTCCTTCCCTGCCATAGGGGAAATGATCCGGGGCGCCGGGCGGTATTTCCTGCAGAAGTTCACGGACCGGGAGAGCGTGCTTTCCGCCGGTCTCCATGCGCCCAAGGAGGAGGAACTGCGCCGCTGGGCGGAGATGATGAAAGGGTATGTGGAGAAGGTGGAGCTGAGAGGGGTGTGATAACCCCCCAGTCAGCTTCGCTGACAGACCAAGACACAATATATAGTATTTTCTCAAAAATCTTCCAACTATATATTGACATGTACTTCCGGGAGTGCTACACTCATACTCGCCTCGCCCAGCGGGGCATTCGGCCCCTTATGCCGTTTCACCGGACGAAAATCCGGTTTAGAATATTCAACTATACTTTCAGATAAAGGAGCAAAACCCATGTACCAAGTTGTCAAACGGGACGGCGAAATCGCTGAGTTTAACGTGCAGAAAATCAGCGCCGCCATCACCAAAGCCTTCGATGCCGTCAGCAAGCAATACCACCCCAGCGTGGTGGATATGCTGGCCCTGCGGGTCACATCCGAATTCGAGCCCAAAATCAAAAACGGCCAGATCGCCGTGGAAGATATTCAGGACAGCGTGGAAGAAGTCCTCTCCGAAGCCGGCTATGCGGATGTGGCCAAGGCCTATATCCTTTACCGCAAGCAGCGGGAAAAAATCCGCAATGTGGGATCTGCGGTCTTAAACTACAAAGTCCTGGTGGACGATTATTTGAATGTCAACGACTGGCGGGTCAAGGAAAACTCCACCGTCACCTTCTCCGTGGGCGGCCTGATTTTAGCCAATTCCGGCGCCATCACCGCCAATTACTGGCTCTCCGAGATATATGATCAGGAAATCGCCGAAGCCCACCGCTCCGCCGCCATCCACCTGCATGACCTTTCCATGCTTACCGGCTACTGCGCCGGCTGGAACTTAAAGCAGCTGATCCAGGAAGGCTTAGGGGGCGTGCCCGGCAAAATCACCTCCTCCCCGGCGGGCCACCTGTCCACCCTCTGCAATCAGATGGTGAACTTCCTGGGCATCATGCAGAACGAATGGGCCGGCGCCCAGGCCTTCTCTTCCTTCGATACCTATCTGGCCCCCTTCGTAAAAATCGACAACCTGAGTCAGAAGGAAGTGAAGCAGTGCATCCAGTCCTTCGTTTACGGCGTCAACACCCCCAGCCGCTGGGGCACTCAGGCCCCCTTCTCCAACATTACCCTGGATTGGGTGGTGCCGGCGGATTTAAAGGACCTGCCCGCCATCGTCGGGGGCAAGGAAGTAGACTTCACCTACGGGGATTGCCAGAAGGAAATGGATATGGTAAACAAGGCCTTCATCGAGATCATGATTGAGGGCGATGCCAACGGCCGGGGCTTCCAATACCCCATCCCCACCTATTCCATTACCCGGGATTTCGACTGGTCCGAAACGGAGAACAACAAACTGCTCTTCGAGATGACCGCCAAATACGGAACGCCGTATTTCTCCAACTATATCAACTCCGATATGGAGCCTTCGGATGTGCGTTCTATGTGCTGCCGGCTGCGGCTGGACCTTAGGGAACTGCGGCGCAAAGGCGGCGGCTTCTTCGGCTCCGGGGAATCCACCGGTTCCATCGGCGTGGTGACCATCAACCTGCCCCGGCTGGCTTATGAATCCCAAAACGAGGAGGATTTCTACAAGCGCCTGGACAAGCTGATGGATATTGCGGCCCGTTCCTTAAAGACCAAACGCACCGTCATCACCAAGCTGCTGGACAACGGCCTGTATCCCTATACCAAGCGCTATCTGGGCACCTTCGACAACCACTTCTCCACCATCGGTCTGGTGGGCATGAACGAGGCTGCCTTAAACGCCAGGTGGCTGGGTAAGGATCTAACCCATCCCGAGACCCAGGAATTTGCCAAAGACGTGCTGAATCATATGCGGGAGAGGCTTTCCGATTACCAGGAAATGTACGGGGATCTGTACAACCTGGAGGCCACCCCGGCGGAGTCCACCTCCTACCGCTTTGCCAAGCACGACCGGGAAGATTATCCGGACATCATCACCGCCAATATGAACGGCACCCCTTATTACACCAACTCCAGCCACCTGCCTGTGGGCTTCACGGAGGACATTTTCTCCGCTCTGGAGATTCAGGACGAATTGCAGACTCTCTACACCTCCGGCACTGTGTTCCATGCTTTCCTGGGAGAAAAGCTTCCGGATTGGAAGGCCGCAGCCACCCTGGTGCGGAAGATTGCGGAGAACTTCAAGCTGCCCTACTACACCATGAGCCCCACCTACTCCATCTGCCGGGATCACGGCTATCTGGTAGGGGAGCAAAATACCTGCCCTTACTGCGGCAAACCCACGGAAGTCTACAGCCGCATTACCGGCTACTACCGGCCGGTGCAGAACTGGAATGACGGCAAGGCTCAGGAATTCAAGGACCGCCGGCTGTATGATATCGGCCGCAGCACCTTAAAGACCTCCCATGCCCTGCCCCAAAAGCCGGAAGCCAAGGTAGTGATGGAGCCCACTTTAGTGGATATCAAAGCGGATCCGGCCCTTACCCGGGCAGCCCTGAAGGAAGGCCAGGAAATCATCATGGTGGCCACCCGCACCTGCCCCAACTGCGTGCAGGCCGGCAAGCTGCTGGAAGCCGCCGGCATCCCCTATATCAAACTGCTGGCAGAGGAAAACACCGAGCTGGTGAAGGAATACGGCATCCGCCTCTCTCCCACCCTGATTATCCGGAGCGGCGAAGAAGAAGCGGTGAAGCTGGCCGGACTGGGCCCCATCCGGAGATATATTAACGAGCAATAACGGGCTCTTTCCGTTTACCCTACCGTGTCATTCTGAGCGATGCCCTGCCAAGGGCAGAGTCGAAGAATCCCCCGGCATAACAGCATAGGATGGGATTCTTCGGCTCGCGCTGCCCCCCTCAGAATGACACTATTTCACTTTTCCAAATAATCATCAGGAGGAGTCTATGTACGATATCATCATCATCGGCGCCGGGCCGGCGGGTATGACCGCCGCCCTCTACGGAGCCCGGGCCGGCAAAAAAGTTTTACTGGTGGAAAAAGAATTCCCTGGGGGCCAGATTGTCAATTCTCCCCTGGTGGAAAACTATCCCGCCCTCCCCGGCATCAACGGGGCGGATTTTGCCTTGCAGCTGCAGGAGCAGGTGACGGCGCTGGGCGTGGAAATTACTTATACGGAAGCCGGATCTCTGGAAAAACAGGGAGATTTCTTTCGGGTCAACGGGGACGATGCCCTGCAGGCCCCTGCCGTGATTTTAGCCACCGGCGTCCATCACCGGGGCCTGGGGCTGGAAAATGAGGAAGCCCTGGTGGGAGCCGGAATCTCCTTCTGTGCCGTTTGCGACGGAGCCTTTTACCGGGACCGCACGGCTACGGTAATTGGCGGCGGAGACACGGCCCTGCAGGATGCGGTTTATCTCTCGGCGCTATGTAAGAAGGTTTATGTGGTGCACCGCCGGGAAGCCTTCCGGGCGGCGCAGGCTCTGGTGAAAAAGGCCCGCAGCAAGAGTAATATCGAGTTTGTGACTCCCTATGTGCCCCTCAGGTATCTGACCCGGGACGGGGTCATCTGCGGTCTGGAGGCAGAGCATAAGGAAGATGGCAGCCTAAGGACTCTGGAAACCGACGGCATTTTCCTGGCAGTAGGCCAGTCGCCGGATCTGGCTTTTGCGGCGGATCTTGCCCCTCTCACGCCCCAGGGCTATGCCGCAGCCGGCGAGGATTGCCGCAGCCATGTGCCCGGCCTGTTTATCGCCGGGGACTGCCGGGACAAGCAGGTGCGGCAGCTCACCACCGCCGTAGGAGACGGGGCTGTGGCCGCCACCCTGGCCTGTGAATACATCGATTCCATCGATTCTTTGGAAAACAACTAAATTGCAGGGGGAAGATTTATGTCTATGCGAGGCATTTATACATCCGTCAATGACATACGCCACCGGGTGTTTACGGAACTGGCCCAGCTTTCCTATAACTACCAGGGGCCGGAGGATTTGAAAGAAATGGGGGTGATACCCTACCGCATTATCCCGGGGGAGGTTTCCCACTACCGGGAAAGCGTCTTTTTGGAGCGGGCCATTGTGCGGGAGCGGCTTCGGCTGGCCATGGGCCTGCCCCTCAGGACGGCGGCGGAACACAGCGTGGTCTATGAAGGGGCGGAGGAATGCGTGTATCCGGAGAAATACTATCAGCCTCCCCTCATCAACATCATCAAGTTTGCCTGCCATTCCTGCCCGGAAAACCAGGTGGTGGTGACGGATCAGTGCCAGGGCTGCCTGGCTCATCCCTGCAAGGAAAGCTGCCCCAAGGGGGCCATCAGCTTTAAAAACCATAAAGCCTATATTGACCAGGCGCTTTGCATCAAATGCGAGCGTTGCATGGCCTCCTGCCAGTACGGAGCCATTATCCATCTGGAACGGCCCTGCGCCAAAGCCTGCGGCATGCATGCCATTCATAACGACGAGTACGGCCGGGCGGAAATCGATCAGGAACACTGCGTCAGCTGCGGCATGTGTCTGGCCAACTGCCCCTTCGGCGCCATTGCGGATAAGGCCCAGATTTTCCAGGCCATTCAGGCCATCCGCAGCGAAACGCCGGTGTTTGCCGCCATTGCTCCAGCAGTAATCGGCCAGCTGGGAGCCAGCATTACCATGGGAAAACTCCGTTCTGCCATGAAAGCCCTGGGCTTTAAGGACATGGTGGAGGTGGCCATCGGAGCGGATCTCTGCACCATCGAGGAGGCCCGGGATTTCATGGAAGAAGTCCCCGCCAAGCTGCCCTTTATGGGCACTTCCTGCTGTCCGGCCTGGTCCGTGATGGCCAAGCGGGAGTTCCCGGAACAGGCCTCCTGCATTTCCATGGCCCTCACCCCTATGGTGCTGACGGGCCGGCTGATCAAACAGCGCTATCCGGATTGCAAGGTAGCCTTTATCGGCCCCTGCGCCGCCAAAAAGCTGGAAGCCAGCCGCCATTCCGTCCGCAGCGACATTGATTTCGTCCTGACCTTCGAAGAGGTACTGGGCATGCTGGAAGCCAAGGAAATCAATCTGGCGGAAATGCCGGACGACCCGGATTTGATAGAAGCCAGCAGCGACGGCCGGGGCTTCGGCATAGGCGGCGGGGTGGCCAATGCAGTAAAAAATGCCATTGCCGATATGGATCCCGGACGGGAGGTGCTGATTGAACGGGCCGAGGGTCTGGATGCCTGCCGGAAAATGATGCAGCTGGCCAAGGCCGGAAAATATAATGGATATCTGCTGGAGGGCATGGCCTGCCCCGGCGGATGCGTGGGGGGCGCCGGCACCCTGGCTCCCATTCAAAAGGCTACGGCAGCGGTCATCAAAAGCACCCGGGAGGGTACCACGGCCCACTCCACCCAAAGCAAATACAGCCATTTGCTGGCCAGTCTGGAGGAATAAAAAAGGACGGACACTGCCGCCCTGTCAAATCCGATTTGTTTCAAGCCGCCGGGGATTCCTCCGGCGGTTTTGTTTCGCTCTCTCCTTCCGTTTTGGAAGGGGGCTCCGCGCTCTCCGGGCTTGTTTCAGAGGATGGCGCTGCCGGGGCCTCCGTGTTGGCCGGAGTCTCTGTATCGGCCGGAGTCTCTGTGGAAGCAGGGGCTTCCGTAGCAGCTGCCTCCGTGGCCGGGGCCTCCGTAGCAGGCGCCTCCGTAAGAGCCGGTTCGGAAGCCGCAGAAGCTTCCGTAGAAGCCGCTTCCGTCTCCGTACTCTCTGCTTCCGAAGGGATTTCGGATCCGGAGGACTCGCTTTCTGCATCCGTCGCAGCCTCCGGGGTGGCAGGAGCTTCCGTGGCAGGAGCTTCCGTGGCAGGAGCTTCCGTGGCAGGAGCTTCCGTGGCAGGAGGCGGCGTAGTGGGCGCCGCCGTAGCAGGCACCGATGTGGCAGGAGGAGCCGTAGGCTGAGGCTGTGTAGGCTGTGGTGTTTCGCCTCCGCTGTTTTGATCCAGCCTCAGGAAGCTATACCCCTGGCTTCTGGCATAAGCGGCAAAATCCGGCAGTGCCTGAATATTGCAGGGCGTTACATGCAGATAATAGATGGCCCCGGGCCTTAAGCCCCCTTTTAATCGTTCCAGCGCAGCCCCTTTGCCGGGCTGATTGTTTAAGTCATAATCCGCATAATTAAAGGAAAACATGACCGTAGTCAGGCCGAAGCGCTGAGCCAGCACCATATCCCGTTCCGTAATCGAGCCGTAGGCCGGACGATAATACTGCAGCGACACCCCTAAGGCATCTCTGAACAGCCGCTGGCTCAGGACAAAATCATTGATCAGCTCCACATCCGAAAGCTCATGGGTATATAAATGCCGATAACTGTGGGATCCCAGAATATGCCCCCGGTTTAAGATTGACCGGGCCATGTCCGGGCGGCGGGACAGGTAAGTGCCGGTAATAAAGAAACAGCTGCGGATTCCCAGGGATGCCAGGGTATCCATCATCTGTTTGGTATAACCGTTTTCATAATCCATACAAAAAGTCAGGTAGATGACTTTTTCCGACGCATTTTTGGTATAGTATCCGCCGTATTTCATGGCAAGAGAAGGGGAGGCCTCTCCTCTTCCGGCCCAGGAAGGCACCGGCAAATAGGCGTCATAGTTTACCCCTTCCAAACGCTGCCCTGTCAGTCCGGGAGAAGGCAGGGGCGTAACCGGCGGCAACGCTTCCGGGGTGGGCCGGGCCTCCGGATCATTCTCTCCGCTTTTTCCCTCCGCTTTGCTCTCCCCGGAAGCCGCTTCAGTATTTTCAGTATTCTCTCCGGTCACATCCTCGCCGCTTTTGGTTGAGCTTCCCCCTCTATGATCGGCCAAAGAATCTCTAAGGTCGCGCTGTCCCTCTTCTGCCAATGCTCCCGGGATGATCTCTTTGTTCTTCCTGGCTGCCGGATGAACCGCTTTTGTATCCTTTTGACTCTCCTCTGAATAATCCGTGATAGAGGGAAGGGTTTGAGATTCTGTTTGCCCCTCCTCCGCCTGGGCATCTATAGACTGCGGCTGCTCTGTAAAAGGAAGGGTTGCCTCTGCGGAACCGGTTAATTCCTGCGTTAAAGCAGCCGAGGAGCTATCTTCTCCCCGGCTATGGCTTTCTTCTATTATGACAGGTTTTTGTCCGCATCCTTCCAGCATAAACAGCAGGAGCAGCCCCCCTATTAAAAGCTTGATTATCCTCATCTTTATGGCTTTCCCGCCGGAATATCCCCGGCTTCTACTGATCTATCCGGCGGATCTCGTATCCTGCGCCGCGCATATAATCAATCAAATCTCCCAGCATGGCCGCATTGGTGGAGCTGACCGCATGCAGCAGATAAACGGAGCCGTCATGCAAGCCCACCTTGGCTTTTTCCAGAGCCTGTGATACTTCCATCTGATTCTGGGTATCATAGTCCCCATAGGCATAACTCCAGAAAACCGTGGTGAGACCCATCTTCTCCGCCAGGTACAAATCCCGTTCCGAGGAAGACCCCTGAGGCGGCCGGTAAAAACGGATCTGATACTCCAGGCCCAGCATGTTGTTGACCTTGATCTGCAGATTGTTCAGCTCGTCGATAAACTCTTCATCGGATTTAGTGGGCATCACCGGATGGTGATCCGTGTGGGATCCGATGATATGCCCTTCATTATACATCCGCTGCAGCAGTTCCTTATTCTTGGCATCATTCACGAAATCCCCGGCAATAAAGAACACGGCCTTTACATTCTTATCCCGCAGCGTATCCAAAATGGAAGCGGTAAAGCCGTACTCATAACCGCAGTCAAAGGTTAGATATGTCACCTTCTGGTCCTCATTTTTGCGGTAAATAGCGTGGTACTTGTCAATTAAGGCCAGGGTGGCAGCACTGCGGTCGTATCCTTTTTCCACCTCTCCTGTTTCCAGATTCCGGGTCCGCTTGCCGAACCACCAGCTGCCGCCGGCATCGCTGGCATTGATATCGTCAAAGAAGTTTCGGCTGATTCCCTCCGGTACCGGCAAAACTTCCGCAGCGGTGTACAGATGGTAGCCCGTGGCTGCTCCGGGATTTGCGGCTGTGGTGGTTTCCGGCGGGGCCGTGGTGACAGGCTCCGTTACCGCCGGTGTGGAGGCAAGAGGCTCTGTAGAAACGGCGGAACTTCCTGCCGCTTCAGAGGAAGCCGCCGGGGTCGTCTGGGTCTGACCCGGGCTCGTCTGCGCCGGAGTTGTCTGCACAGGGGTCGTCTGCGCCGCCGTAGTGGTCCGGGCAGCTGTCGTGGCCGCCGTCTCTGTCGTGGTGGCAGCCACCGTAGTGGTCTCCTTTTTATCGCCGCCGCCCCATTTGCCTATGGCGTGCTTCACCGTAAAAAACAAGGCACCGGCTATCAAAAGCACCAGCAAAGCCAAGGGCAGCGCCAGCCAGGCTTTTTGCCTGGGGGTGCGTTTCCGGCTTCGGCTGGAAGTCTGAAACGGATTCTTTTTTTTATGATCTTTGTCCATAAATTGCTCCTATCAAGCTTTGTTTTGGAAAAAAGCATTATTAACTGTATCATATTTTGCCCGGTAAAGCAAGAAAAACTACTCCGTCACAATCGTATTGGCCCATTTTCCCTGCTTTACAAACCAAAGCCCCACCAGGGCTTTTACTATCATAAATGACTGAATCAAGGCATAAAAAGGCACAATGGGGAAGTTCGTAAAACGGCTGATAATAAAGGCCGCGCTGGCCTGAAGCCCCCACAGAAGGCCGCTGTCCGTCAGCATGGTAATCAAGGTTTTGCCCCCCGCCCGGACCATAAAATAGCTGCCGTTCAAAAGCCCCTCCAAGGGGAAGAAACAAGCGCAGATCATCATCAGAGAAGTGGCCAGCTGCCTCACATCCGCGGTGGTGTTATAAAGCAGGGGGATGAAAGAGGCGGCCGCCAAATATACCAGGCCGATGCCCAGGCCCAGCAGGAAACAGAACACCAGCAGCCGTCGGGCGTCCTCTTTGGCCTCCTCGATTCTTCCTGCTCCCAGCTGCTGCCCGATGATGATCCCCACCGCCGCTCCGGCGGAAATAAAGCCCACGGCAAACACATCAAAAAATGTATTGCTGATGGTGCAGGCCGCCACCACATTGAGGCCCCGGGTGGAATAGCATTGCTCCAGGAAGGCGATGCCGCCGGCCCATAGGGTTTCATTGACCATCAGGGGCAGTCCCTTTTTCAAAATGCTGATGCTTAATGAAGCCGGCACCTTTAGGCTCCTGAAAGCCCCTTCGATAAAGGGATTCAGCTTCTTATGCCGCATGGTCCAGCCTGCCACCACCGCCAACTCCACAAAGCGAGAGCTTACGGTGGCCACTGCCGCCCCTATGACCCCCAGCCGGGGGGCGCCGAAATGTCCGAATATCAGGACATAATTCAAAAACAAATTGACCAAAACCGCTATGATTCCGGCCACCATAGGGGGAACCCCCTTATCCGTTTCCCGTAAGGTGCTGGAATAGGACTGCGTCATGGCATGGGGAATCAGCCCGATTAATATCACCCGCATATAATCATAAGCAAAATCCAGGATGCGGGCCGCCTCCGCCGGGTCGCCCTCTCCTTTCAGATACAGAGACAGCAGAAATCGCCCAGCCAGCAAAAACAAGAGGATGGCCAGCAGGGTCAGCCCCACGCTGATAAGCAATTTAAAGCGGAAAGTATAGCGGATGCCTTCATGATCCTTCTTGCCGAAATACTGGGCCGTAAAAATGCCGGCGCCGGAAACCGCCCCGAAAATGCTGAGGTTATACACAAAAACCAGAAGGTTGGCTACGGATACGGCGGACATTTCCGCTGTGCCCAGCCGTCCTACCATCAAATTGTCCAGCATGCTGACAAAATTGGTGATGGCATTCTGAATCATAATGGGCAGCATCACCAAAAAAACATGTTTGTAAAATTGTTTATCTCCAAAGTACTTCCTGCTAAAACCACTCTGAATCATAAATCCTTCCCTACGGGCGCCCTTTCTGACCTTTTATTTGTCCCGGGGTATAATAGCACGGGGGGAGGGGCTAAGGCAAGAGATTCCGGGAAGGGAGTAGGCAGTAGGTAGTAGGGATGAGGGGTGAGGGCTTTGCAGAATTTCCGGGTGTAAATCTTCGTTGAAAAAAAAAGGCGCTTCCTCTATAATGTCTTTATAATACACTTCAAGGAGCCTTTTATGAATTCGTATTTAGATATTAAACCCGAGGTGGCTCAGGCCCTTCAGGAGCATCGCCCGGTGGTGGCGTTGGAATCCACCATCATTTCCCACGGTATGCCCTATCCGCAGAATGTGGAAACCGCTCTGAAGGTGGAAGCGGCTGTCCGGGAAGAGGGAGCCGTTCCTGCCACCATCGCCATCATCGGCGGGCGGTTGAAGGCCGGCCTCAGCGAGGAAGAAATTGAATACTTCGGCCAGAAAGGCCGGGCCATCGCCAAGGCCTCCCGCCGGGATTTGGGCATGCTCTGCGCCCGGGGGCTGGACGGGGCCACCACGGTGACCACCACTATGATGATTGCCCATCTGGCGGGCATCCGGATTTTTGCCACCGGCGGCATCGGAGGCGTGCACCGGGGAGCCGAAACCACCATGGATATCTCTGCGGATCTGGAGGAATTGGGCCATACCCCGGTGATGGTGGTCTGCGCCGGCGCCAAAAGCATCCTGGATCTGGGTCTCACTCTGGAATACCTGGAAACCAAGGGAGTGCCCGTGCTTGGTTACCAGACCTGGGAACTGCCTGCCTTTTATGTCCGCAGCAGCGGCTTTGCGGTGGACTATCGGGTGGATGATCCCGCGGAGCTGGCCGCCGCCCTCCATGTGCACCACAAGCTGGGGCTTTCCGGCGGTATGCTGGTGACCAATCCCATCCCCGAAGAGTATGCCATGCCGAAACATGTGATAGACGAGGCTATCGAGCAGGCCCTCAGGGAGTGCCGGGAGCGGGGCATCCATGGCAAGGAAACCACGCCTTTCCTTCTGGCCCGGGTCTCGGAACTGACAGGCGGGGAAAGCCTGGCTTCCAATATCCAGCTGGTCTTAAACAACGCCCGGCTGGCCGCCCGCACCGCCGTAGCCTACGAGGGATTAAATCGCTGAAGAATTCCCTGAACCTATATCATACCAAGCCAGTAAGATGATAGGTTCAGGGCATATTTGTCCGTTTTTTCTCGCTTTAACAGGCTATTTATGTCCGTTTTTTCTCGGATTCGTTATCAATGCCGACCAAACATCTGGGCCAGCAGGTTATGCTCTCCGCCGAAACGGGCCACCGGGGCGCCGGGCAGCACTTTGTGGTAGGAGGCGGGGAAAAAGCTTTCCCAGGCATACAGGATGGCCAGGATAAGGGCCGCCGTTACCACTACATTCAGCGCCGCCCCCAGCAGCTGGTTCAGGCCGCCCACCAGGGGCAGGTCGTTTAAGGTCCGGGAAATGCCCTTCCCCAGGATTTTTACTACCACCGCGATAACCAGGGCCAAAACGATGGCCAGTGCCACCCGCACCACCTGTTTGGTGCTGACCCCCGCCACGGTAATCTCCTCGGGACGGATCAGCTCTGTCACTGGATCCACTAAAAGGCCGGAAAGCACCCAGGCGCCTACTACCGCAATGGCCAGGGTGGCGATCCCCACCAGGGAATATACAAATCCGTTTTTAGCGCCCCGGATGAAGGAAATGAGCAGCCAGATGACTATGGCGGCATCCACTGCCAATCCCACCCAGCTCCAGGTATTCAGTACCGTAATATCCATTTATTTATCCTCCTTCAAAACCATTCAAAGATATATCATCTGAGCCCGCCTGCCTTTTGCCGCGGCGGCTCCTTCAAAACGGTAAACCGTTTCCGACTCCCATGCCTCTCCCGGCCGCAGAATGCTTGGGGGAAATCCGGGATGATGCAGCGGATCCGGGAAGGCCTGGGTTTCCAGACAAATACCCTGATGCTGCTGATACAGGGCTCCTTCTTTGCCCTTTACATCTTTCAGCAGGCCGCCGGCATACACATTCATTCCCGGCTGATCCGTGTAAACTTCCAAAGCCAGGCCGCTCTCCTCTTCGGACAAAACCGCCCCCGGCCCTTCGCTCTCTGATAAAACGAAGAAATGATCCAGCCCCTGGGTTGCGGCCAGTTCCGGCTGGTACAGACAATCCGAAAGGCGCTTCGGCTGGCTGAAATCCAGGGCCGTTCCGCTTAAAGGACAAATCTCTCCCGTGGCCAGCCGATCCCCGTCCACCGGGATATAGGCGTCTGCCTTGATTTGCAGCTGATGGGATGCCACGGATCCGCTCCCATGCCCCTTTAAGTTAAAATAACTGTGATGGGTAAGGGAAAAAGGAGTGGGACGGCTGCTTTCCGCCCGGTACTTAAGCCGCAGGGCGTTGCCTTCCAAACGATAGCGGACTTCCGCCTCCACCTGGCCGGGATAGCCCATATCCCCCTCCGGAGAAACAAGGCGGAACAAGGCCTCCTGAGGACTTAAGACGATAGGCATCCACAAACGGCGGGAAAAGCCCCAGGAGCCGCCATGAAGGTGATTAGGGCCTTCATTGGCATCCAGCTTGTATTCTGCTCCGTCCAGGGTAAAGCCGGCCCCCTGTATCCGTCCGGCCACACGGCCTACGGTAGCTCCGAAATAGGCACTGCTCTCAAGGTAATCCGCCGGTTCCGCCAGTCCCAGCACCACATCCCGCAGTTCTCCCCGGGCATCCGGCACCAGGAGGCTCCCGAGAGTGGCGCCCAGGCTGAAAATCCTGGCGCAAAGCCCGCGGCGGTTTTCCAAAAGGATTTCGTACACATCCCCTTCCGGCACCTGGCCGATTCTGCGCATCTGACTACTCATACATCCACCACCTTTACACCCCCTGCCGGACTGAGTGACAAAGGCAGGACGGAACCCGGCCCCAGCAGGCTCTCCAAACGGCTTCGAAACTGTTCCGTCCTATCCAGGGGCACAAAAGCCTCCACCGTGCCCCCAAAGCCGCCTCCGTGGACACGGACGGCCCCCCGGCCCTCCAGGGCATTTTCACACAAAGCCAGGGTCAGCAGCATTTCCTGATGCGCCACGGCCCCGGGAAGGGTCACATTCTGCAAATACAAAGCGGAAGAACGGCCGGATTCCCGCACCAGCTGCAGGAATTCCTCGAAATCTCCTTGTTCCAGACAGGCTGCCTGGGCCAAGGCCCGACGATTCTCCTCATATATGTGGATAGCCCGCAGCACGGGTCTGTCTCCCAGACGGCTTCTTAAGGCCGGCAGTGCCTCCCAGAAAGACGCCTCCGGCACCCGGGAGAGCTGTTTCTCACCGAAAAAGGCGGCCACGGCCCCGCATTCCGCAGGAATCGCGGCATAGGCTTCCGTTAAGTTGTCATGCCCGGCGCCGCAAAAAACCATGAACAACTGATATCCCGTTTGTGCAAAATCCGTCCACAGCCGCCGGATCCGGGGCTCCGGCTCCGAAAAATCCACGGAGATCACCCCGCCCCAGACGGAGCTGAGCTGATCCAGAAGGCCGCAGGGCTTGCCAAAATAATCCCGTTCCGTTTCCTGGGCCATCCGGGCCAGTTCCAGAGGGGAAAGCCCCGCTTCAAAACAATCGTTGAAAATACAGGCCAAAAGGATTTCCAGGGCAGCAGAAGAAGAAAGGCCGCTTCCCATGGGAACCCGGCTGATCAGAGCAATATCCAGACCGCCGAAGCTTGTCTGGGGCAGATATCCCCGGCTTTCAAAAGCCGCCAGCATTCCCCGGAGCAGCGAAAGGCTGCTTCCCTTTTCCTCTTCCTTCATCGCCGTATCCTGCCAATGGCATTTCAGCAGCGGGTAGCCTTCGGACTGAAAATATATCATCCCGTCCTGCCGGGGGCCTACGGCGCCTATCATATCCAGCGTCAAAGAGGCGGACAGGGTAATGCCCCCCTGGTGGTCCGTATGGTTTCCTCCCAGTTCCACCCGGCCGGGAGCCCGGTAATAGGCTTTCGGCTCCTGCCCGAAACTTTCCCGGAATAATGCCTTTGTCCGGCGGTAACAGGAATGGGCCGCCTCGGTTTCTGCGCCGTATATATGTTCCGGATCCATCGATCGTGAATTCATAATCCCATATCCTCCGGCTCATATTGTAGCACAAGTTCCCGCAAAGCGCTATGTTCCGCTGCCTGAAGGGCGGGATCTTTCTCTAAAACCCGGGTAGCCAGCTCTGCCGCTTTTAAAAGGAGGGCGTGGTCCTGGTAAATATCGCCCAAAGCAAAACGCATATCGCCGCTTTGGCGTATGCCGAACAGGTCCCCGGGTCCCCGAAGCTTTAAATCCTCTTCCGCTATCTGAAAACCGTCATTAGTGGAGGCCATCACTTCCAGCCGTTTATTCTTTTCTTTTTTCCCGGATCCGTCTACGAAAATGGCATAGGATTGATCCTTTCCCCGGCCCACCCGGCCCCGCAGCTGGTGCAGCTGCGCCAGGCCAAAGCGCTCCGCATTTTCAATCATCATCACCGTCGCCTCCGGCACATCCACCCCTACTTCCACCACGGTGGTGGCCACTAGAACCTGAACATCCCCGGCGGCAAAGGCCCGCATGATGCGGTTCTTTTCCTCCGCCTTCATCCGGCCGTGGAGCTGCCCCACCTTCACCTCCGGGGGGAAATAGTTTTGCAAATGCCGGCTGTAATCTTCCACATTTTCCGCCTGAAGGCTTTCCCCCTCTTCAACCAGAGGACAGATAATATAAGCCCGGTTCCCCTTCTGCACTTCCCGCAGAATCAGGCGGTAAGCATTTTCTCGATAAGAGGGCGGCACCACGGCATTTTTCAGAGGCAGGCGCCCCGCCGGCCGCTCATCCAGCACGGAAACATCCAGGTCCCCATACAGGATAATCGCCAAAGTCCGGGGAATCGGGGTGGCGCTCATCACCAGCATATGGGGCTGGGTTCCCTTCTCTGCCAAAACACTCCGCTGCCGCACCCCGAAACGGTGCTGCTCATCGGTAATTACCAGGCCCAGGCGGTGAAAAGCCACCCCTTCCTGAATCAAAGCATGGGTGCCGATTACAATCCCGGCTTCCCCTGCCGCAATGGCCCCCAAGGCTTCCCGCCGGGCCGTTCCCTTCACAGAGGAGGTCAGCAGCACCGTTTTTACGGGCAGTTTCCAGCTTTCCAGCAAAGCGGATATCTTGGCAAAATGCTGCTCTGCCAGCACTTCCGTGGGAGCCATCAGCGCTCCCTGATAACCGTTATCCACCGCCCTCAGCAAAGCCAAAAGAGCCAGGGCGGTCTTGCCGGAGCCCACATCCCCCTGCAAAAGCCGGTTCATCCGCTTCTCTCCCTTAAGGTCCGCTTCAATCTCTTTTAAGGCCCGCTGCTGGGCGCCGGTCAAAGCAAAAGGCAGCAGTTGCTCCGGCTGGGACGAGGGGGCCGAGACAGGCATGGGACAGGGATTTTCTCCCTTCCCCTCCTCCTGGCGGAGCAGGCGGACCCGTAAAATAAAAGCCGTAAACTCCTCCAGCACCAGGCGGCTTCTGGCCGCCTCCAGCTGGCTGCGGGATGCGGGAAAATGAATCCCCCGGAGGGCTTCGGCGCCGGAAGGCATCCCGGCCTCCAGGCAATCGGCGGGCAGCAAATCCGGCCAGGAAGCGCCGCTCCTTAATGCCTGCCTGATGGCCTCCCGGAAACGCTTTTGGCTTAATCCCTTGGGCAGGGAATAAAGCGGGCGGATCGAACCCGTCAGGGCCTCGTAGGCTTCCGGCTCCATCATCTCCGGCTGATCCAGGGAAAGACCGTAGGAACCGCCGTCCCTTACCCGGCCCCGAAAGACCTTTTCCTCTCCCTTATGAATGCTGCTTTTGATATAAGGGGCATGAAAATAACTGATCCGGAGGCTGCCGCTCTCATCCCGGATTCTAAAGGAAACGATGGCATTTTTGCCGAAGCCATGGGTAACGGGAGCCGTATCGATCCGGGCCCGGACCGTCAAAAAGCTGCCCGGCACCGCCTGCCGGATGGGGACAGGCGGCGTAAACCATTCATAATCCACCGGAAAATGTCGCAGCAGATCCGCCGGGGTATGAATGCCCATAGTCCCCAGAAGCTGCGCCGTTTTGGGGCCGATGCCCTCCAGCTGCCTTAAGGCTTCTTTCGCCTTGTCTCCCATGCCGAATCTTCCCTTCTTTAGAAAATACGGACAAAGGTTGCCCCTTGTCCGTATGTATCCATTCCCGCCGGATGCGTCTTACTCCACGGAAAGAATATAGTAGTAAATGGGTTGTCCCCCCTGGTACAGTTCCACATCCAGGCCCTTGTACTTTTTCGCCAGGGCGTCCGCCAGCTTCTGGGCCTCCGCCTCTTCCACTTCCGAACCGTAGTAGAGGGAAATCACACTGGCATCCTCCATCATCATGGCTTCCACGGTTTTCAGCGCCACATCCTGGAGCTTGCGTCCTACCGCATACAGGCCGGTAGGGCCTCCCAGCCCCATCATATCCCCCTTGCGGATCTTCTGCCCGCTGATGGTGGTGGCCCGCACGGAGTAGGTGATTTCACCGCTGACAACCGCCTTGGAACCTTCCTCCATGGCGGCCGCATTCTCCTGAGGCGTTAGGCCCGGATCATAATTGATCATACAGGCAATGCCCTCCGGAATGGTGCGGGTGGGAATCACCATCACTTCCTTTTCCCGGGTCAGCTCCCCGGCCTGCCGGGCCGCCAGAACAATGTTCGGGTTGTTGGGGAACACAAATACCGTGTGGGCGGGCACCTGGCGGATAGCTTCCAGCATATCCTCGGTGCTGGGGTTCATGGTCTGTCCCCCTTCCACCATCTTATCCACGCCCAGGCTCTTGAAAATATCCACCAGGCCTTCCCCGGCGGCGGTGGCCACAAAACCAACGGCCTTCCAGTTTTCCTTCGGCACGGCGGGCGCCTCGGTTTTCTTGATTTCCGTCCTGCCGGCCGCAGCTATGCGGGAAGCATCCCGGATCAGCTTTTCTTCATGTTCGAAGCGCATATTGTCGATCTTCATATTGGTAAGACCGCCAAATTCCAGCGCTTTTTGAATGGCCAGGCCCGGGTCATTGGTATGCACATGAACCTTGCAGATTTCTTCATCCGCCACCATCACAATGGAATCCCCCAGGCTCTCCAGGTAAGCCTTAAAGCCCGCCTCTTCGTCCTCCGTCATCGGATTGTTCAGATTAATCAGGAATTCCGTGCAGTAACCGAAGGTGATTTCACCCAGGTTCTCATTATTGACAATGACTTCTTCATGTTCGATGGTGCCGTCGGCTTTGATTTCCTGATGCGGCGCCTCGATTTCCTGTCCCATGAGACAGGCATAGGCACCTTTCAGAAATACAATGAGGCCCTGGCCGCCGGAGTCCACCACCCCGGCCTCTTTCAGCACCGGCAGCATTTCCGGTGTCTGAGCCAGCACTTCCTCTCCGTGCTTTAAGGTCTTCTCAAAGAGCACTTCCAGATCCGTTTCCCCCTGGGCAAAATCCGTCCAGTAAGTGGCCATGCCTTTCGCTACGGTGAGGATGGTGCCCTCCTTGGGTTTCATCACCGCTTTATAAGCGGTCTCCACCGCCCGGTTTACGGCCTCGGATATGCTGTGCACATCCAAAAAAGAATACTCCTGCGCCGCTTTGCAAAAGCCCCTGAGGAGCTGGGATAATATCACGCCGCTGTTGCCCCGGGCCCCTCTTAAAGACCCAAAGGAAATGGCCTTGGTCACCGCCTGCATGTCCGGGTCGCTGAGCTTGCCCAGTTCCCGCACTGCGGAGTTTAAGGTCATGGTCATATTGGTGCCCGTGTCTCCATCCGGTACCGGGAACACATTCAAATCATTAATCCAGGATTTATTGGCCTCCAGCGCCGCGGAGCCTGAAATAAACATGCTCTGCAGGCGGGAAGCATCCATCTGATAGCTTGCCACCGGTTCTTCCCCCTTAATCTATCAGGCGAACGCCTTCCACAAACACGTTCACCTTCTCAATGGGAATGCCCGTAAAGGCTTCCACCTTATATCGGACGTTCTCAATCAGATTGTCCGAAACGGCGGCGATGCTTACGCCGTAAGCCACTATAATATGGAACTCCAGCAGGAGCTTTCCATCCTTCACCTGCACACTGATTCCCTGAGAAAGATTCTCCTTTTTCAGCAGCTGGTTAATCCCTTCTTTCATATTCATGGCGGCCATGCCGACCACGCCGAAGCATTCCACAGCAACGGTTCCGGCATACTTGGCAATCACTTCGGTATCGATGATCACTTCACCTTTTTCCGTTTTGATATTTGCTTTCATGAACAGTCTCCTTTCCCATAAATGCAAATCGATATAGTATTATATCTCTCGCAGGATAAAAGTGCAACTATTTTAACTCACGGATTCTCTTTGAAAGCAAGATAACCTGGCCGGAAATCTTCTCCGGAGAAATGGTCATGCCGTCCTTGATCCAGGATTCTATAAGCCCCATCAGGCCGCAGCGGGCATAGGTGGTATGGATCCAGTCCTCTTCGGACATATGGGGACCGAAACGGTGATTAAAATAATACTTCATCAGCAGCTGTTCCACCTGCATACGGAACTGATCCTCACGGTAGAGCAGGGGAATCTTGCGGATACGGCCGTCCCGGTAAATCTGCAAAATTACCCGGGAGACCAATTCAAAGGCATCCGAGTGGTTTTCCGGAATGGTTTCCTGGAGCAGCTGTTCCAAATACTCCAGAATGTTCCGGCGGACCGCTTGTCCCAAGTCCGTCCCGTCCGCATAATACTTATAAAAGGTGGTGCGGTTCACACCGGCCCGTTCACAAACCTCTTTCACTGTTATCTTGCCGGATCCGCCTTCTTCCAGCAGATCCAGATATGCCACTTCTATGGATTCCTTAGTCACGGCCACCCGTTTGCTTTGTTTTCTCATATCGGTCCTTCCCATTTCATGCTCCGCAGGATTATTGCAAAAGCACTATAACACCAGCAGAGTAAAAAAGCAACATTGAAAATGTGAAATCTTGATATGGCAAGGAATAAAAGTAAACAAAATGGCCCGTCCAGGCAGACGGGCCATTTGTCAAAAAAGCATTTTCTTATGAAAGCGCTCTTTCCACTTTGCCGGACTTCAGGCAGGAAGTGCAAACATACATTTTTTGCGTCCCGCCGGCGGTCTTCACGCGAACAGACTTCACGTTGGGCTTCCAAATATGATTGGAACGTCTATGAGAATGGCTCACATTGTTCCCAAAATGAGCACCTTTCCCGCAAATAGCACATTTTGCCATGACAGCACCTCCTCTTTTTTTCCTGGCTGCAGCAAAAACCGCAACAGAAGTAATATAACAAAGCCCCGCCGAAATTGCAAGAGGCATTTTTCAAAAAAACAAAAAACTTTTGCAAAATCTTTTTGCAGTCCCGACCAGAGGCCTTGGGGCACGGCTTTCGGACGCCTTTTCAGTCAAATCTCCAAATCGTCAAAAGCGCTCTCTACCGCGGCATCCACCTTCTTGTTCTTCTTGTGGAGGGCCCCCAGCACCCGGTTCACCGTATCCGGCGCAGACTCAATTAAATGCAGCAGCTTGTCCTGTTCCTGGATGTTAATCACCCGGGCCACGCCGTCCTGCACAATCAGCACGGCGCTGGGAGAAAACTTCACCCCCATACCGCCGCCGCCCAGGTCTTTTCCGGAACCTTCCCGCACATTGGCGCCGGCCCCCACCCCGATGGAAACATCCATCAGCGGGAGCACAAAGGTGTTCTCGTTAATGATGACCGGTTCCCCCACCACGGTTTTGGAACTGATCATTCCCTTCATGCTGTCGTACATGGATTCGATAGTGGCGCTGAATCTGTTTTTGTTCTCTGCCATGGTCTTTCCTCCTTGGGCTTATCCGCTGACCGCCGGACCGGCTTCCTTTTTCTTCGCCTTCCGGCCTTTCTTTTGTCCCTTGTCTTTATCTTTCTTCAGCATCTGCCGGGCCCAGCTGCGGCAGCGCTTATTCAGCAGCAGCCGGATCAGGATCTCCACCAGGATGCCCAGGCGGAATCGGCCCTTTAATTCGCCGTATAGATTCACCGTCTGCCGGTCAAACACCCCCTGCAGCCGGATATGGTCTCCGTACAGAGGATAGAAACGGTAGATCTTGCCCACCAGCTCCCCGGTGGCCGCCGGATCCTTCAGCCCGATCTCCCCTTCCAGGAGAAAATGGGTGGGAAGCATATGCCTGCCCAGTTTCAGAAACTGCCGCCTGATAAGTGCCACTGCCTCCCGGTTCTTTTCATCCTCCCAGAAGTCCTGCACCTGACGGAGAATATGCCTGATTTTTTTCAGCCGGGCTTTGCTTTCCTCCGAAAGCTCCGCCTCCGGCCCTTCCTTTTCCCGGGCCTTTCGTTTTTCCTCTTCTTCCAGAGCCTCGAAAAGCCGGTCATACTTGTCTTTTTTCGGAGCGGCCTCCGCCTTTTTTTCCTGCTTTGCGGAAGCCTTCTTGTCTTCTTTTGCTTTTACTTTATCCTGTTTGGCGGAGACTTCCCGGGGGACTTTCTCCGAAGGAGATGTCTCTTCCCGGCCGGCGTCGGCCCTTTCCGCCGCCTCTTCTCCCCAGTTTCCCAGGTGAAGCTTTTTCAGGCAGAAACCCAGGCCCTTGATCTTGCAAAGAATCTGCGCATTGATGGCCGCCAGCCAAACATGGATCAAATGCAGCAGCCAGGTCACATCCCCCCGGGCTTTCACCCCCTCCGCTACCCGGCCCTTGATCTGATATCGGATGGGAACCAGACAAATCAGCAGAATCAGCAGGATAATCAAGCCCAGAACTGCCAGGAAAAGAATACCCAGCCACTTCAGAATAAATAACAGGATGGAGAGTAGAACGCCTATGGTTTCACCCCCCTCCAATCGGTGGTGGCCTTGGCGCCGAAATAGGCTTTAAGCCCTGCGCCGCCTCCCTGAGCCAGGCATTCCGCCGTCATTTTCTCCAGCAGAGCAAAAGCCTCGGCCTTGTCCCGGGCCACCCCCAGCACCACCATGTTTCCGGGGTCGAAGAGGCGGCTGCGCAAATCGCCGCTGCTGAATATATCCAATTGGCCTTCCGGATACACGGAGAGCGTAACAAGCCAGCAGGAATCTTTCTTTCCTTTCCTGCCTCCTTCGGCGGCCATCACCAGTTTTTTTCCCTGGCTCCTGGCCTTCTCTCCCCAGTACAAATCCTTCAGCCAGATCATGTTTCAGTCTTTCAATATATCTTTATTCCGCAAAAGGTAATCCACAAAGGACACCAGCGTGAGCAACACGGAAGCCCCCATCAGCACATCCGTAAAAGCTTTCCAAAAGGACCAGCCGGGCTGAAGCATCAGGGCTATCACCCAAATCATCTGCACATTGGTTTTGAACTTGGCTATCCGGCTGGCTGCCAGCACCACGCCCCGTTCCGAAGCAATGAGCCTTACCCCGCTGATGGCAAATTCCCGGGTCAGGATCAGGATCACCGCCCAGGCCGGCACCAGGCTCCATTCAATCAGAGCCACCAGCACGGCGCAGACCAGGGTCTTATCCGCCAGGGGATCCATAAACTTGCCGAAGTTGGTGATTTGGTTGTTCTTCCTGGCCAAATGGCCGTCCAGCAAATCCGTCAGAGAAGCAACGATAAACAGGCTGCAGGCGATCCGAAGCCAGAGAAGATCAAACTGTCCCAGGCATAGAACCGCCACCACAACCGGGATCATGCAGAAGCGGAAAACCGTCAATTTATTGGGTGTATTCATAAAACTTCCCCCAGCAAATCGTAATCCCGGGCGCCGCTGACACGGATCTCGGCAAAATCTCCGCTTTCTTTAAGACCCGCATCCGGAAAAAACACCAGACCGTCCACCTCCGGGGCGTCCATGTAACTGCGTCCCACGCAAACCCCTTCTTCCGGCATATAGCCCTCCACCATCACTTTCAGCTGACGGCCTTTCATGGCCCGGGCCTTGGCAAAGGCCACCTCCTGCTGGGCCAGCATCAATTCCCGGCGTCGGCGTTCCCTGGTCTTTTTAGGCACCTGCCCCTTCATTTTGTAAGCCGCCGTCCCCTCTTCCCGGGAATAAGAGAAAACTCCCAGGCGGTCGAAGGCGATTTCTCGGATAAAGCGGAGGTTTTCTTCATGCTCCTCTTCCGTTTCTCCGGGGAATCCGGCTATCAAGGTGGTTCTTAAGGCCAGGTCCGGCATCTTCTCCCGGAGCCGCCCGATGAGGGCCGTCACTTCCCGGCGGTTGGTGCGGCGCCCCATCCGGGCCAGCACCGTGTCCGCCGCATGCTGAATGGGCAGATCCAGGTAGTGACAGATTTTATCCGAAGAGGCCATGGCCTCTATCAACTCCTCCGTTATCTCCTCCGGGTAACCGTACAGCAAACGGATCCAGACCAGTCCCTCTATCTCTTCCAGACGCCTGAGCAGTTCCGGCAGTTTTTTGCTTCCGTACAGATCCGTGCCGTAAAGGGTGGTTTCCTGGGCTACCAGGATCAGTTCCTTCACGCCCCCTTCCACCAGCCGCCTGGCCTGCTCCACCACTTCTTCCAGGGGCAGACTCCGATAGGGCCCCCGCACGAAAGGAATGGCGCAATAGCTGCAGTATTTATCGCAGCCTTCCGCGATTTTCAAGTAAGCATAATGCCCGCCGGTGGTGAGAATCCGTTCCCGAACCAGGGGCAGGTACGAAAGATTATTGTAATAACGAAGCGGAGCCGCCGGCTTTTTCAAAGCTTCTTCCACCGCCTCCGCAATATGTTCATAAGCGCTGGTGCCCAGCACCCCGTCCAGTTCCGGCAGTTCCTGCAGGATTTCCTTCTGATAGCGTTCCGCCAGGCATCCCGCCGCCAGCAAAGCCCGGCAGCGGCCGTTTTCTTTATATGCCGCCATTTCCAAAATGGCGTCTATGCTTTCCTCTTTGGCATCTCCGATAAAAGAGCAGGTATTTACCACGATGACTTCCGCCTGGGAAGCATCTTCCGTAAAGCGGTGCCCCGCCTTGGCCAGAAGTCCCAGCATGGCCTCGCTGTCCGTCAGGTTTTTATCGCAGCCCAGAGACAGGAAATAGACCAGGGCCATCAGCCTTCCTCCGCAGAATCATCCTCGATTTCGCCTTCCTCCGGGGATTCCGCGGGGTCATCATAATCGGCAAAATCAGCCTCATCCAGCCCCTCTTCGTCCTCCTCGTCATCCTCTTCCTGCATGGCCTTTAAGTCCGCCAGGCGCATGGCTTCCATTTCTTCCAGCTTTCTGGCTTCTTCCTCGGCCCGTTTGGCTTTTTCCTCGACCCAGCGCCGTTCGTATTCTTCCTGGAACTTCTTATTCTCTTCTTCAGACAGAATACGGATATCGCCTTCGTAAAGCTCTTCCACCGCTATGGAAAGGGGCTTGCGGGCATGATCCGGCAGGGTATAGTAGTCCTTATCCACCATCTGGCGGGCCCGTTTCGCCGTGCTCATCACGATGGAGTAGCGGCTTTTCACCACAGGTTCTCCCGCGTCTTTGTTGATTTTGTCCATCAGTTCCGAATAAGAAGGATGCAGCATAATGAAACTCCTTTAGCAAAAAATCAATCAATTTATCCTATCACAAGCTTCTTCATCTTGCAAGATATTCCGCAAATCCGCCTGGATCTGCCTGGTCAGCTTTAAGGCCTCCCGCCGGGAAAGCCCCAGTTTTTTCTTCCGGTGCATGAGACCGTCTATCTCCCCGGCAGCCTCTTCCACCACATCGTTCACCACCAGATGGTGGTACTGCGGCACCACATCCGCCTCCGCCACAGCTTTTTTCAGCCGGGAAAGGATCTGCTCACGGCTCTCGGTGCCCCGCCCCTCAATGCGGCGCTTTAATTCCCTGGCGCTGGGGGGGATCAGATACACCGAAACCGCCTCGGGGCAGGCTTTCATTACATTGACGGCTCCTTCCACCTCTATATCCAGCACCACGGTTTTCCCCGCATTCCGCAGTTCTTCCACATGCTCCCGCAGGGTGCCGTAGGCCTTTTCGAAAAAGCGGGCGTATTCCAGAAATTTATCTTCTTCCACCCACTTGTCAAAGGTTTCCGCATCGATGAAAAAGTAATCTTTTCCATGCACCTCACCGGGTCTGGGGGGTCTGGTGGTGGCGGACACCGAAAACGCATAATCCGGATGGTTCTCCATCAGATGCCGGATCACGGTTCCCTTTCCCACGCCGGAAAAACCGGATATCACCAGCAGTCCGCCTTTTTTTGTCTTTTTAGCTGCCATAGCACATCTCCCTCTGCGTTGACATTCCAACCTGCTTTGATTATAATTCATCCGGAAACATTCGTCAATGAAAGAGGGATCACCCATGCACAATAAAATCCGCCGGATCGGGGCTATCGCGGTCATCGGCCTGCTCCTTTCCCTGTATGTCATCTGTTTTATTGCCGCTCTTATCGGTTCCGAAAAGGCCCAAATCATCTTCAAGGCCACCCTGGGGCTTACCGTTGCCCTGCCGGTTTTGCTGTACATTTTCATTCTGTTCTTAAAGGCAGCCAAGCGCCGGGCGGAAAGGGCCGCCGAAGAAGCGGAAAAACCCGGCGATTCTCCCTGAATCCCGCAATAAATTTATTTACAAAAAACGCTTTTTATTCTATAATACAGCAGATAGGCCTTTCAGGTCTATTCAGTTATGCTGTCTGCCCCTCCGGCAGGGCAGCCAAAGGAAGGACACTCAGCTATGCATACGGTCGATATCGTGGTTCCCTGCTACAATGAAGCGGAGGTGCTGCGCGCCTTTTTGGAAGAAAGCGAGAAAACCCTCTCCCCCCTGGGAGATTACCGCTTTTCCTATATATTCGTCAATGACGGGTCCCGGGACGAGACCCTGTCTATCCTGCGGCAAATGAGCCGGGAAAACCAGCGGGTGCATTATCTCTCCTTTTCCCGGAACTTCGGCAAGGAAGCCGCCATGTACGCCGGCCTCAAGCACACCTCCGGGGACTTTGTGGTGGTGATGGATGCGGATTTGCAGCATCCCCCTGCCCTGATCCCCAAGATGATCGAGGAAATCGAGGCCGGCCATGACTGCGCCGCTGCCTGCCGCATGAACCGGAAAGGGGAAAAAAGCCTCACCAGCCGGATCTCCGGCCTGTTTTACGGCATCAGCAATTCCCTCTCGGAGGTCAAAATGCCTCAGAACGCCGTGGATTTCCGTATGATGAGCCGGCCCATGGTGGATGCCATCCTAAAGCTTTCCGAAGTGGAGCGCTTCTCCAAAGGTATTTTCGTCTGGGTGGGATTCGACACGGTCTGGATCCCCTATGAAAATGTGGAACGGACCATAGGGGCCAGCAAATGGAGCTTTAAGAGCCTGCTGAAGTATGCCATAGACGGCATCACTTCCTTTACCATCAAGCCCCTGAAACTGATCCGCAATTCGGGTCTTTTTCTCTTTGTCTGCGCTATCCTGTACATTCTCATCACCCTGATCAAAACCCTGATTATGGGGAAGGATGTGCCCGGTTATGCCTCCCTGCTCTGCGTGGTGCTCTTTTTGGGAGGGACCCTCCAATTGTCCCTGGGAATCGTAGGGGAATATATCGCCCACATTTATCTGGAAGCGAAGGACCGGCCCATTTACATCCTTCAGGAAAGTGACATAGCCAGTCCGGAAATCACCCCGGATCCCCGGAAGGAAAAGAGATCCGTATGAAGAATCTTTGGAAAAAGCTCTTCAATCGGGAGACCGTCAGCTACCTGATTTTCGGGGTCCTTACCACCGTGGTGAACTACCTTGTTTACTACGGCCTGCGGCACTTTGAGATCAATTACATGATTGCCAATGCGGCTGCCTGGGTGGCCGCCGTGCTCTTTGCCTATTTCACCAACAAGCACTTCGTGTTTGAGAGCCACGATTATTCCCCCCGGGTGATGCTGCCGGAAATGGGCCGCTTCGCCGCCGGACGCCTGATTACCCTGCTGATGGAACAGGTTTTCCTCTATGTTACCGTGGATCTGTTAGGGGGGAACGACCGGATCATGAAGCTGATCATCTCCGTGGCGGTGGTGATTGTAAATTATGTTCTCAGCAAGCTGTTTATATTCAAGAATAAGATGAAGAAGGAAGAAAAGCATGAGTAATCCCATGAAAACAAAACGGAGTTTCCAGGAAAAGCTCCCCCTGATTCTGGCCTTTGTGATCCCCATTTTGATCATGCTGGGGATTTTTGCCGGGAAAGAAATCTGGCCCTTCGGGGACAACTGTTTTCTGCGTACCGACTTATACCACCAATATGTGGCCTTTTTCGAGGATCTGGGGGACCGCATGCGGGAGGGAAAAAGTCTTTTCTTCGCCTTTGACATAGGCCTGGGCAGCAACTATTCCGCCCTCTTTGCCTATTATCTCTGCGGACCTCTGCACCTTTTGGCTTTTCTGATTCCTACGGAATATATGATCGAGTTCATCACCCTTTTGATTGTGCTGAAAATCGGTCTTTGCGGCTGGGCCATGGCCTGGTATCTTTCCAAGCGCTTTAACACCCGCCACTTCGGCATAGCCATTTGCGGCATCTGCTATGCCTTAAGCGGCTATCTGGCGGCTTACAGCTGGAATGTCATGTGGCTGGATGTGCTTTGGCTGGGCGTCATCGCCCTTTACGGCCTGGAAAAGCTGATAAAGGAAAACAAACCCATCCTCTACTGCGTTTCCCTGGCCCTGGCCATTCTGTGCAATTATTATATCAGCATCATGCTCTGCGCCTTTTTGGCCCTGTATTTCCTGAACCGGCTGATTGCTTACTCGCCTTTGGGCTGGAAGCAGGTGCTGCGGAAGACCTTATCCTTCGCCCTTTACTCCCTGATTGCCGGAGCCATTGCGGCGGTGCTGGTGCTGCCGGCGGCCTTTGCCTTAAAGGGCACTGCCTCCTCCGGCTCCATCTTCCCCAAAACCCTGACCAATTATTTCTCCATTGTGGAAATGCTGGCACGCCACCTGGTGGTGGTGGATTGCGAAATCGGCCTGGATCACTGGCCCAATATCTATTCCGGGGTGCTGGTGTTCCTGCTGGTGCCTCTGTATTACATGAACAGGCGGATCAGCTTCCGGGAAAAAATTGCCAATTCCATGCTGCTGGGCTTTTTGCTTCTCAGCTTCAATATGAACATGCTGGATTTTATGTGGCATGGCTTCCATTACCCCAATTCCCTGCCCTGCCGCTTCTCCTTCCTTTACACCTTCCTGCTGACAGCCATGTGCTTTGAAGGCTTCCAGAAGTGGGATACCGTGAAGAAGGAAAGCCTGGTGCGGGTAATGTGGGGCGCCATCTTCTTCATCCTCCTGGCGGAACTGATTACGGACTCCAAGGAGATTCCTTACTATGCCTGCTATGCCAGCATCGCTTTTATAGCTCTTTATACCCTCTTTGCTTATCTGCACAAGGCCGGCTATCTGGAGCGCAGCTCCATGTACGCTTTAATGCTTTGCGTGCTGATTGTGGAAATGGGTCTGAACACGGCGGTGACCAGCGTTTCCTATGTGCGCCGTTCCGACTTTATGATGTTTAACGACAGCTTTGACACCCTGGTGGCGGAAGCCGAACGGGACAAAATCTTTACCCGGGTGGAGCGCCAGTATATCCGAACCAAAAACGACGGCGCTTACTTCGGCTACAACAGCGCCTCCATCTTCTCTTCCACCACAAACAAGGCCATCTCCGAGTTCTACAAAAAGGTGGGTCTGGAAGGCAATACCAACGCCTATGCCATCACCGGCGCCACCCCTTTTATGTGGTCCTTCCTGGATATTGAATACAAGTTAACGGATGCCCGGCTGCCGGACAGCCCGGTTTACGAGCTGATCACCTCTGCGCAGAACCGGAAGGGAGGCACCAATTATCTCTACCGCAATCTTTACACCCTGCCCCTGGCCTATCTGGCGCCGCAGGATATAGGAGATCTGTGGAATCCCAATTCCAGCAACCCTGTCCGCAGCCAGAACAGCTATGCCAATCTGGCCGCCGGGGTGGGCAATGTATTTGACAGCGTAAATCCCAATATCTCCGGCACGGAAATGACCTATACCGCGGATCAGGCAGGCCATTATTTCGTGCATGTGACAGGGGGAGTGAAAAAAGTCACCGCCACCGTAAACGGAGATAAATCCCGGGTCTGGGACAGCCTGGACCGGAACTACCTGGTGGACTACGGCTATGTAAACGAGGGAGATCAGCTAAAGCTGGTGGCATCGGACAAGGATGCCAATATGGCCGGCAACATGCACCGCCTCAATATGGACAACTTCATCGCCTTCCACCAGCGGCTCAGCGCCAGTCCCCTGCAGATTACGGAGTTTACGGACAAAACCTTTAAGACGGAAATCCGGGGCACGGTGGATGCGCAGCAGGATTCCCTGTTGGTCTATTCCATCCCCATCGATCCGGGCTGGCATGCCACGGTAGATGGGCAGGATGTGGAAATCACGCCCCTGGCGGATGCCTTTGTGGGGGTGAAAGTACCGGCGGGCCATCATGAAGTCGTCATCGATTTCGTACCGGAAGGCTTCCAGCTGGGCCTGATGATCTCCCTGGGCGGTTTGGCGCTGCTCCTGATCATGCTGGCGGTCCATCTCCTGCTGGATGCCAACCGCAAGAAAGAAATCGTTTCCGAGGAGACGCCGGAAGGGGCTGCGGTAGGGGAACTGCCTGCGGAGGGAACACCGGAAGGAATGGAGGCCGGCCCCGCTGCGGAAGCGGGCAGCGCCGAGGCGCCGGGAGAACTGAACCCCGCCTGGCCGGTGATGAGCGGCATTCTGAATAAAGCGGAAGAAATCCGCCGGGAAGAGGGAGAAGAAGCCGTGGAGCTGATTCCCGATGATCCCGCTCTCCTGCTGGAGGAAGAGACAGACGGCTTTATCGACGAGGGTCACGAGGTTGTCTGGGAAACCGCCGGAGAGTTATCGGAAGAAACCGCCGGAGAAACCATCCCTGAGGAAGCCATTCCTGAGGAAGCCATCCCCGAGGAAGCCGTTCCCGAGGAAGCCGTTCCCGAGGAAGCCATCCTCAAGGATACGCCGAAAGAATAAAAATCCACTACCGAAAGAAAGGGCGAAACGAATATGCAATTAGGTATCGTAGGCCTTCCCAATGTAGGGAAAAGCACCTTGTTTAACAGTTTGACCCGGGCCGGAGCGGAGGCCGCCAATTATCCCTTCTGCACCATCGACCCCAATGTGGGGGTGGTGGAGGTGCCGGACGAGCGCCTGGGGCTTTTGGGGGAGTTTTATAAGAGCAAAAAGATCACCCCTGCGGTGATTGAGTTTGTGGATATTGCCGGTCTGGTAAAGGGCGCCAGCAAAGGCGAAGGGCTGGGCAATCAGTTTCTGGCTGCCATCCGGGAGGTGGATGCCATCCTCCATGTGGTGCGTTGCTTTGAAGACGGTAATGTAGTGCATGTGGACGGCAGTGTGGATCCGGTGCGGGACATTGAAACCATCCAGCTGGAACTGATTCTGGCGGACCTGGAAGTGCTGGAGCGGCGGATTGCCAAAACCGGCCGGGCCGCCATGAACGATAAAGCCGCTGCGGCAGAGGTAAAGATACTAAAGAAACTGCAGGAGGTTTTAAGCGAAGGCAAGCAGGCCAAAAGCTATGAGCCGGCGGATGCGGAAGAAGCGGCCTTCATCCAGTCTCTGGGGCTGCTCTCCCACAAGCCGGTGATTTATGCCGCCAATGTGGGGGAAGACGACCTGGCGGATGACGGGGCCTCCAACAGCTTCGTGCAGGCCTTAAAGAGTTTTGCCGCCGGCGAAGGCAGCGAAAGCTTTGTAATCTGCGCCAAGCTGGAGGCGGAACTAAGCGAACTGGAGCCGGAGGAAAGGGTGGAGTTCCTGGCAGATATGGGTCTGGCAGAGGCCGGCCTGGAGAAGCTGATTGCCGCCAGCTACCGGCTTTTGGGCCTTATGAGCTTCCTCACCGCCGGGGAAAAGGAAACCCGGGCCTGGACCATCAAACAGGGCACCAAAGCCCCTCAGGCCGCCGGCAAAATCCATACGGACTTCGAACGGGGCTTTATCCGGGCGGAGGTGGTAAATTACCAGGATCTGCTGGCCGCCGGGTCCTATGCCGCCGCCAAGGAAAAAGGGCAGGTCCGGGTAGAAGGCAAAGAGTATGTGATGCAGGACGGGGATGTAGTCCTCTTCCGTTTCAATGTTTAAATAACAGCAACAAAAGGAGAACCACCATGGAAAACAAAGATTTTCTAGAGAATGACATCATCGACGACAGCTATGAAGACGAGCTGACTCTCACCCTGGAACTGGATGACGGAAGCAGCGTGGATTGCATTGTGCTGGCGATTTTCCCCATGGAAGTCACCCGGGAAGAGGAAACGGTAGAAAAGCAGTACATTGCTCTGGTGCCCGCCGATCAGGCGGATGAGGAAGAGGGCGATATTTTCCTGTACGAATACAGCGAGGACGAAGACGGCCAGCCGATTCTGAGCAATATCGAAGATGATGACGAATTTGAGGCGGTATGCGACCGCTTCGACGAAATCTGCGACGAAGAGGACTTTGATGAATTAGTTCCCACCACGGAGGACTAAACCGTCGATTTCCTGCAAAAACCGGGAAGGGCGGCCCTGTCCGCCTTTTTTTCGTGCCCGGCAGCTCATCCAAAGAACCCTTCTGGCCCGGGTCATGGCCACATATAAAAGTCGCCGCTCCTCTTCTATCTGCTCCTTCTGCAGTCCTCGGCCGCCGGGGATCTCTTCCTCATTCAAAAAGGGCAGATATACCCGGTCAAACTCCAGGCCCTTGGCGCCGTGCATGGTCATCAAAGCCAGCTTTTCTTTTGGATTATCTCTGAAATCTTCCTTTTCCTGCCGCTTCAGCAGCGCTTCCCGGGCGCCTTCCCACGCCGCTGCCGTGGCAAATAAAACGCTTTCCTCCTGCAGCCGGTCCAGGAGCTCATAAAAGGGTTCCGGGGAAATGCCCCTGGCTGCCGCATATTCCTTCAAATAGCGGTCGTAACCGATTTCCCGGCGGATGTATTCCACCGCTGCAAAGGGCATAAGGCTCCCCAGGCGGTCCAGCTGCCGGAACAACTGCATCAGCTGCGCCGCCATCCGGGGCTTCTCCCAGAGTTTGGAGAGCAGCCCCTGCCGACTGATCCCTTCCTCCCGGAACAAATCCCGGCTCAGATACCGCAGCGGCTTATTGCAAACTGTCAAATAGTCATCCCGGCTGCGGCTCCCCCGGCCCAGCCGCAGGTAAGCAAAGAGATCCGCCGCCACCCAGTGCCTGTGATCCGAAGCGGGGCCTTCATCGCAGGAAAAGGCCAGGCCTGCCCCCGCCAAAGCCGCGGCCACCCGCCGCAAGCTAAAGCGGGATCGGCATAAAATAGCCGCCGCCTCAGCATTCCCGCCGGCAAGGCCCTGCTTCCTTAATTCTTCCAGCAAGGCTCTCATTTCCTCTCCTTCTTCCGAAAAGATATGCAATACCGGCCTCGGGCCGGGCATGGCCAGACTCTTCAGTTCTTTCCGGTAGCGCCTGGTATTATGCGCTATGAAGGAGGAAGCGCTGCTCAGGATTTGCGGGGAACAGCGATAGCAAGCGGAAAGCCTATACAGACGGGCCCCGGGAAAGTCCTTCGGGAAAGCCAGCATCAGCCGGCTGTTCGCCCCCCTAAAGCCGTAAATGCTTTGATCGTCATCCCCCACGGCCAGGAGGTTTTGCTCCCTTCCGGCCAGCATCTTCAGCAGCTCCAGCTGCAGCGGGGAAGTATCCTGATATTCATCGATCATGATATAGCGGAATTGTTCCTGCCAATGCTTCAAAAGATCAGGCTGCCGCCGAAAGAGATCCCGGCTCTTTTCCAATATATCCTCAAAATCCAGCATGCCTTCCCGCTCCTTCCGCCTCCGGTAGGCCTCCTGCAGACGGTTTTGCTCCTCCTCGGAAAGGACGGCGGCCTGATCCGCTTCAAACAGTTCCATCAAAAGCTCCCGCATCCATTGCTGCCTAAGAGTTTCCGGCAAGACGGAAAAAGCTGTCTCCGGGCAGCTGATTTTTAAAATGCGGTAAAAAATGGCATGAATGGTTCCGAAACGGACCGGGGCAGGGGTGGCCGTCTGCTCCCGGAAACGGTCTTCGATTTCCCGGGACGCGGCCCGGGTAAAACTGATAACAAGAATCTGGGTGGGTGGTATGTGATAATGGGTCAGGAGCGCCAGAATGCGTCCTGCGATGACCGTTGTTTTGCCGGAACCGGGGCCGGCCAGCACCAGGGCCGGCCCCTCTTTGTGCAGGATCACCTCCTGCTGTTCCGTGTTGTATTGCATACAAATAAACTACCTACTGCCTACTGCCTACTGCCTAATGCTTATTGCTTATTGCCTATTGCCTAACAGCTCTATCCCCTTCCGAATCCTTGCCAGGCTCTCCTCTTTTCCCAGGATCTCCATAATCTCATAGGCGCCGCCGGGGGTATTCGCCAGGCCGGAAACGGCAATCCGCAGGGGCCAGAGCACCTGGCCGGTCTTCCGGCCGGTCTCCTCGATATAAGCCCCCAGGAAGCTCTTTAAGCCCTCCAGGGAATAATCATCCCACTGCTCCAGCCGGGGCAGCAGGTCCTGCAGAATCGCCAGGGACAGCACCTCATCCGTCTTCATCTTCTTATGGGTATAGATTTCCGTGTCATATTCCGGCAATTCCTCAAAGAAGCGGATGGGCTCGCAGATATCCGGGAAGACCTCGATGCGGGTCTGCATCAGATCCGCGATCTTCTTGTAATCCAGCGGCTTGCGGATGACCTTTTCCACCTCCGGCAGGGCCCTCTCATAGTATTTTTCCGCCGGCATCGCCTTGATATACTCGCTGTTGAGCCAGCGGAGCTTGGTCATATCAAAGACCGCCGGAGACTTATTGATTTTATGGTAATCAAACTTCTTCACCAGTTCTGCCAGGGTAAAAATCTCGTCATTGTCCTCCGGGCTCCAGCCCAAAAGGGCCACATAATTCACAATGGCCTCATCCACAAAGCCCTGCTCCACCAGATCCTCATAAGAAGAATGGCCGCTGCGTTTGCTCAGCTTTTTCTTGTGCTCATCCGTAATCAAAGGACAATGCACATAGACCGGCTCCTCCCAGCCAAAGGCCTGGTACAGGCGGGTGTATTTGGGAGCAGAGCTTAAATACTCATTTCCCCGGACCACATGAGAGATCCCCATCAGATGGTCGTCCACCACATTGGCAAAGTTGTAGGTGGGGAAACCGTCGGATTTCAGGAGAATCATATCATCCAGCTCCGCATTGGGCACAGTTATATCCCCGTAAAGCACATCCGTAAAGGTGGTGGTGCCTTCGTTGGGGGTGTTCTGCCGCACCACAAAGGGCATGCCCGCCGCCAGATTGGCTTCAATCTCCTCCTTGGACAAATGCAGGCAGTGCTTGTCGTATATGGTAATCTCCTTGGTTTCTCCCTCGGATTCCATGGTCTGCTTTAAGCTCTCCAGCCGCTCTTTGGTGCAGAAGCAATAATAGGCTTCCCCTTTGTCAATCAGTTTTTTGGCATATTCCATATAAATGCCGGCGCTGACCCGCTCGCTCTGCACATAGGGGCCCACGCCTCCGTCCTTGTCCGGGCCTTCATCCGGAATCAGACCGGTTTTTTCCAGGGTGCGGTTGATAATGCCTACGGCCCCTTCCACCTGGCGTTCCTGGTCCGTATCCTCAATCCGGAGCAGAAAGTCGCCGTCTTCATGTTTGGCGATCAAATAAGCATATAAAGCCGTGCGCAAATTGCCCACATGCATACGGCCTGTGGGGCTGGGGGCATATCGGGTTCGGATTCTCTCAAGCATAATCAGGATTCCCCTTCCGTTAAGTTTTGCGAATATGGAGACATTTTAGAACATTCCTCAGGAAAAAACAATCATTTTATGATTTCATAATCCTTAAAGCGCTCATCTGAATCCTGCTTCCCATCAGCCACGAGGTCTTTCCTCTATGTTTGCTTATACTCTTCCTCTTGCTTTTTTATCATCATATTTGCCTTTAATCGCAAGTCCTATTGTTCCGTCGGAAATTAAGGCCGTGACATACCCTGCGAAACTAAAGTCAAATCCAATTTTAGACATATTCATAAAGGCAAGCACGAATTTGACAATGTCAATCGCTAACAGAGTATAAAAGATTGCCCATGTCTTTTTCTCCCCCAAATCTTTGCCAAATGCCAGCATCAGAAGAGTAATGATCTTGCCCGCATTTAATACGCTGATTAGATACATTAATGTGGTTGGTTTATAAAAGAATAAATCAATAAATATCGTCAAAATACATACAATAACATTCAGAATCAGGAATAGTTTGTAGTATTTTGCCGCTTGCTTACTATAATCTTTAACCAAATATAAGACACCAATCACCAGCATAGCCAAAATAACAGCCATTAAGACTACATTGCTTAGATTGGAAAATCTTTCCATACCGGTGGTTGAATCGGTAAATCCAATCAGGAATTTTACAGTTGCACCGATTGTGCCGAATATCATTAAGCACATTAAAAGAAGATGCGAAATCGTTAAAGTGTTTAGCTTTTTCATTTTGAACCCCCTAAACAATAAAAATTTTCAGTATCCTCAAATCTGTCGAATACATGCATAAGCGTCTCAAAACCCCTATGTAAAAACACAGTACTGTATGACGGGTCCCTTGTCAAGACCGCATCAGCGAATAAGATCAAAAAACAGGCGGTAAATCGGCGTCTACGGTCAGCGGCCATTGCGGCCGAACTACTCTAAACACAAGAAATAAGAAATCATAAAAAAACAGTTTACAAAATAAAAAAAAAGGGGTATTATGGTTAAAAATATCTGTCTCATCACAGAAGCAAGAGGAGGTTTCCTATGTTCGAAAGAATCGGTCAAGAACTCAGCAAATTCTTTGCAACCGGCATAGGCGCAATTGTACACGCCTTACTGCTGCTGATTTTGGCATTCATTGCCGCAGCGCTGGCAAAGATGCTGGTCACCAAGCTGCTGAATGTACCGAAGGTCAAAAACGCCGTCAGCAAAGTTGACACGGCTGACAATCCCGGCGGCACTGCCAGCTTCATTGGCAAGCTGGTCTATTTCATCGTGTTTGTTCTGTTTGTGCCCGGCATCTTAAATGCCCTGCATGCGGACAACATTGCCTCTCCCATCCTGAATCTGGTTAATAAAGTATGGGGCTTCCTGCCCAACATTATTGCCGCCATTATCGTGCTGGTGGTGGGCTTCTTTGTGGCCCGTCTGGTGCGTCAGCTGCTGATCCCTATTTTCCAGCGGATTAAAGTGGACAAGCTGCAGGAAAAAGCCGGTGTTCAGGTTCCGGATTCCGCCAAGCTTTCCAACACCCTGGCTTACATCGTATATGCCCTGATCGTGATCCCCGTTGTGATCGTGGCCCTGAAGGTTCTGCAGATTGAAGCCATTTCCGAACCGGCGGTGGGCATGCTGAATAAGATTTTTGCTGCCATCCCTCAGATTATCGTAGCCCTTCTGGTAATTGGCCTGGGTTATGTGATTGCCCGTTTCGGCGGCCAGATCGTGGAAAACCTGATTGCCTCCACCGGCGTGGACTCCAAACTGCGCACGGCCATGGGCAATGCGGACAGCAAGTTCACCCTGTCCAAGATTGTTCGCATCGTACTGCAAGCCCTGATTATCATCTTCTTCGTCGTGGAAGGCGTGAATATGCTGGGCTTCTCCGTACTCAAGGATATCGGCTCCAACATCATCAAGTACCTGCCTAACGTCCTGGCTGCCAGCATTATCTTCGTCCTGGCCGTGGTTCTGGCCCGCCTGGCGGAAAATGCTCTGCAGAAGACCAATCTGCGCAGCTACACCGTGCTGGTGAAGGGTCTGATCTTTGCCGCTGCCGGCTTTATGGTACTGACCCAGCTGGGCATCGCTTCCAACATCGTCACCTACGCTTTCATCGGCGTTCTGGCAGCTCTGGGCATCGCCTTTGCCGTTGCTTTCGGGATCGGCGGCCGCGACTTCGCCAAGAAGACCCTGGAAAAGGTGTCCGAGAAGATGGAAGAAAAAGTCGAGAAATAATCCACAAGTTTTACCCTCTTTTCTTAGGGGCGGCTTCGGCCGCCCTGTTTTATTCTACTCCCTACTCCCTACTCCCCCCCTACTCCCTCTTGCCTAACCCTGCCTCCTCATGCTATACTGATGCCAATATCAGAGTAGCGGAAAGGCGGGATTATGGCGCAAAAAGGATTAACATCTTCGGAAGTTCGGCAGCTCACAGAAGACGGCAAAATCAATCGGGTGCCGGATAAAGCCAGCCGTTCGGTTCCTTCCATTTTCTTTCATCAGATATTCACCTATTTCAATGCCATATTTGCTTTTCTGGCCATCCTCCTGATCATTACCGGCTCCTTCCGCAGTCTCACCTTTTTGCCGGTGGTCATCGCCAATACCTTGATAGGCATTTTCCAGCAGCTGCGTTCCAAAAAAGTTCTGGACGAACTGGCGCTTCTGGATATGTCGGAATATACGGCTTTCCGGGACGGCGCCGAGGTAAAAGTGGCGGCGGACAAGCTGGTGCTGGGGGATGTGATCAAGCTGGCCATCGGTCAGCAAATCCCGGCGGATGCGGTGGTTTTGGAGGGGGAAGCCGGGGTCAATGAGTCCCTGCTCACCGGAGAATCCGATGAAGTGGAAAAGAAGCCCGGCAGCGAATTGAAATCCGGCAGCTTTCTCACCGCCGGCAGCATCATAGCCCGTCTTACCCATGTGGGGGCGGAGTCCTATGCGGCCCAACTCACCGCCCGGGCCAAGGAAGTAAAAGACAAAAAGTCCGAAATGATTCGGGATATCGAAGCTATTATTAAAACCGCCGGCATTCTCATCATTCCCATCGGCGGTATTTTGCTGTACCAATCCATGGCGGTTAACGGCAATAGCTTTAATGATTCCGTGGTTTCCATGGTGGGCGCCGTCATCGGCATGATTCCCGAAGGGATGTATCTTCTTTTAACCATGGCCCTGGCCCTTTCCGCCATGCGGCTGGCTAAAAGCAAGGTACTGCTCCACGATATGCGCAGCATTGAAACCCTGGCCCGGGTGGATGTACTCTGCCTGGATAAGACCGGCACCATTACCAGCGAAGATATGAATGTAAGCGAACTCTTCCCGCCTTATGATATTACCGTGGGATATTCGGAGGAAGCCAGGAATCTTCTGGCCTCTTACATCCACACCATGCCGGATTCCAATATCACCATGGAAGCACTGCGGGCCTATCTGCCGGAGGGAATGCCCCTGGAAGATGCGAAAATCACGCCCTTTAATTCCAAAAACAAATACTCCCGTATTGAGTCTCCCCGGGGCGTGTTCCGTTTGGGGGCGCCGGAGTATATCCTGCCTCCCAGGGAATATGAGGAAAACCGCCCCCTGATCGAGGCCCGGGCCGAAGAAGGCAAGCGGGTGCTGGTTTTTGCGGAAGATGAAGGAGAAAAGACCAATGCCATCCTCTTTGTTGCCCTGCACAATGCCATCCGGGAGAATGCGGTGGAGACCTTTAAGGGCTTTGCAGACCAGGGCGTGGTTGTTAAGGTTATTTCCGGCGATAATCCCCTTACCGTGTCCCGGGTAGCGGCTCAGGCGCAGATTGCCGGGGCGGAGAATTATGTGGACGCCACCACGCTGGATACGCCGGAGAAGATCAAGGAAGCTGCCTTAAACTGCACCGTGTTCGGCCGTGTGGGGCCGGAGCAGAAGAAGGATCTGGTGCTGGCCATGAAAGAAAAGGGCCTGAAGGTTGCCATGTCCGGAGACGGGGTCAATGATATCCTGGCCATGAAGGAAGCGGACTGCTCCGTGGCTATGGGAGGCGGATCCGATGCCGCCCGCCAGGCGGCTCAGGTGGTGCTTTTGGATTCGGATTTCTCCCATATGCGGGAAATTGTAGGAGAAGGCCGCCGGGACATCAACAATATCACCCGCTCCGCCACCTTATTCCTGTATAAGAATATGTTCTCCCTGCTGATGGCTCTCTTTTCCATCCTGCTGGCTTTGACTTATCCGCTCAGGCCCGCCCAGGTTTCCTTGGTTTCCGCTTTTAATATAGGCATTCCCGCTTTTCTGCTGGCCCTGGAGCCCAATGAAAAGAAGCAGCAGGGCCGTTTTATCCGGAACACGCTGATTCGTTCCATCCCTGCTGCTCTCACCTCGTTTTTGGCGATAGCCCTCTTCGTGCGGCTGGCCCCGGACTGGGGCATTCCGGAAGGGGAAATCGGCACCGCCTGCACCTATCTGCTTTCCCTGGTGGGCTTTTTGATTCTGCTGCACATTTCCCGGCCTTTAAACAAATACCGCCTGGGAGTCATTGCCCTTTCCTTTTTGGGATTTGTGGTGTGCGCCATGCAGTTCAATGAGCTCTTTGAAATGCTTCGGGTCACCGGCCATACCGCCCTCATTTGCCTGGCCTTTGCCGGGGCAGAGGTTTTGATCATGATGGGTCTGACGGCTGTTCTGGAAAGAATGGGAAAACAAAAGAAGTAACAAAAAACCGCCGGCCATGGGAGCCGGCGGTCACTTTAGGGTGGCATCATTATGCAAAAAACATTAATCCTCGTAAAACTCAAACACATGGCCGTAGAGGCGAACGGTGTCGCCTTCCTGAAGGCCCTGTTCCTTTAACTGATCCAGGATGCCCCGCTCCCGCAGGAACTTCTGGAAAAAGAGGAAGCCCTTTTCACTCATCAAATTGGTGTAGCCCAGCATCTTTTCAATGGCGGGGCCTTCCACCACATACTCCTTGGCTTTGGCATCGTAGGAGGTGGTAAAGGGCAGGTCTGCCGCTACCAGATCCCCAAAGTCGAACTCCCGCTCAAAGACCAGGGGCTTTTCTCCGATGGCCTGAAGCATTTCTGAGGCTTTATACAATAAGGGCTTGATCCCCTGGCCGCTAACGGCGGATATGGCAAAGAATGGCATCTCATGAGCCTGGGCGTAAGCCTGAAGGCGGGCCAGATGATCGCTGTCCGGATCCACCGCATCGATTTTGTTAGCCACCAAAATCTGAGGAAGGGCCGCCAGAGCCTCGCTATATTTGGCCAGTTCCCCGTTGATATTTTCGATATCCTCCACCGGGTCCCTACCCTCAAAGCCGGAGGCGTCCACGATATGCAGTAATAGCCTGGTTCGCTCCACATGCTTTAGGAAATCATGACCCAGGCCTACTCCTTCTGCGGCGCCGTCTATGAGCCCCGGAATATCCGCCATCACAAAGCCGGCACCGCCGGGCAGGTCCACCACCCCCAGATTGGGGGTAATGGTAGTAAAGGCATAATCCGCTATTTTAGGTTTCGCATTGGTGGAGGCCGCCAGAAAAGTGGACTTCCCTACATTGGGATATCCCAGAAGCCCCACATCCGCAATCACCTTCAGTTCCAGGGTCACGGTGAGCTCCTGGCCGGGCCGGCCGGGTTTGGCATAAAGGGGGGCCTGCATGGTGGGGGTGGCATAATTCATATTGCCGGTTCCGCCCCGGCCGCCCTTCAGGACAACTTCCCGCAGGTTCTCCCCGGACATATCCGTCACCACCTTGCCGCTGTTAAACTCCCGGATCACCGTGCCTTCCGGCACCCGGATCACCAGGTCCTTGCCGTCCTTGCCGCTGCGGCGCTTGCTGGAGCCTTCCGCCCCGTCCTCGGCAATAAAGCGGCGGGTGCTGCGGAATTCTCCCAGGGTGTTGAGGCCTTTATCCACTTCAAAAATGATATCGCCTCCCCGGCCGCCGTTGCCGCCGTCCGGGCCCCCGGCGGGCACATAAAGCTCCCGGCGGAAGCTCACATGGCCGTCTCCGCCCTTGCCGGATTTTATATAGATTTTGGCTGAATCAACAAACATATTACTCTTCCTCAAGTCGCCCTCGCCCGGCGCGGCCCTTCGACAGGCCCTTCGACAAGCTCAGGGACCGCTCAGGGACTGCTCAGGGACCCCCTCTTCAGGGGGAGGCAGGAAAAACAAAGGCCGGCATAATGCCGGCCTTAAAACAGGGACTTTTTATTCGTTTATAGCCCGGGGATATACGGAAACCTGTTTCCGATCTCTGCCCAGTCTCTCGAAACGAACCACGCCGTCCACCAGAGCAAACAGGGTGTCATCCCCGCCGCGGCCCACATTTTCACCGGGGTGAATCTTGGTGCCGCGCTGACGGTACAGGATGTTGCCCGCCAGAACGAATTGGCCGTCCGCCCGCTTTGCGCCGAGACGTTTCGATTCGGAATCCCGGCCGTTCTTTGTAGAACCTACACCTTTTTTATGTGCCATGATTATTCCTCCTCTCCTGCTTATGCGTTGATGGCGTCAATCTTGAACTCGGTAAAGAGCTGCCTGTGACCCTGCTTTTTGTGGTAGCCGGATTTTCTCTTGTACTTGTAAACGATTACCTTCTTGCCCTTACCCTGGGCCGTGCAGGTGGCCTTCACCGAGGC
>CADBFP010000002.1:43255-179675 GCA_902793995.1 uncultured Lachnospiraceae bacterium
TCTTTTCCACGCGGATTACATCCCCTTCCTGGACCTTGTACTGCTTGCCGCCATTGGCAATAATTGCGTACATTTTACTACCTCCAAATAAGAGACTCGCCGGCTCCGGGGGCAGTTTCTGCGCTTTGGCCCTCGCCGAGCGGTATGCGGAAACCCGCAAGCTTTGATAGTGTAGCGCAAATCTGAATCCTTGTCAACGACTTTTTAAAAGTCATCCGGTGCGTTTACTGCCCGAACTTCACCTGTTCCACCGTATAGCCCGCTTCCCGCAGGCAGCGGACCAGACCGTCCTCTCCCATCAGGTGTGCCAGCCCCACAGCATAAAACACCACCTTGTCCGAAGCCATGTACTCCTTGGCTTTTTCTACCATCTGGGCATTCCGCTTCACCATCATGCCGTGGTTGTATTCCTCCACCAGTGCTTTTTCCTCTTCTGTCAGGTCCTCGTCTTCGTTCTCTTCTTCCTCGAAGCTCTTTTCTATTTCCGCCTCATCGCCCCGGCACCATAGATCAAACAACTCCACCGTGCCCAAGTTGCTGCTGTAGCGCCCTGCATCTACCGTTTCTTCCATGATCAGGGCCTGGAGTTCCTCGGAGAAATTTCCCAGAAGGGCGATATGCTCTGCAAAATCCTCCACTTCCCAGACGGGAATATCGTTATCCTGGGCCAATTTGACCAATTGATTGTCCACGCCCCGCTCATAGCTGTGCAGGCGGCCCAGAGGCAGAACGGACTGCTCCAGAAAACTGGTCAGGCTGGATACATTGTAGCACAAAGGAGACAGCATAATATCCCCGCCGTATTTCTTAACCGCCAATTCCAACTTCTCAGCCTGCTCCTCCGAGAGATGCTCGTAGGCCGTGGAATTGTCATCGTAATAGGAGGCCGTCTGATAAGCTTCCATCAAGGAGTCATCCTCCTCCAGCCTTTCCTCCATGTTGGACACATCGATTTCCACCGCCAGGGCATCCGCGCTCAGCAAAGCATCATAAATCTCCTGGGGCAGGTGCGAGGAACGCTTATCCCCCACATGAATGGTGCCGATGAGCCACATTTTGCCCCCCTCCGGCGCCGTTACTTCGTAAAACAGCGGGGTAACCGGGGTTTCGGGAGCCGCACCTTTATCTATTTCATCCCGTATGGTGGAAGGCGCATCCGGATCCGCCCCCAGCATATTGATTTCGTAGCCGGCAAACAGCGCGGCGCTTTGGCCGGACACCTTCTGGCTGCCCTCCAGGTCCACCTTCATATGAATGGGCAGGCCGCTGCCCTTGTCGATGGATAAATAACCGCGGCTGCTCTCCGATTTGAAACTGCTGTTGTTGTTTTCGTTGCCTTCCACCAGAAGGACCGTATTGGCAAAAAACTGATCCTGTCCCCGGGTATCCAGCTCGAATTCAATGAGCCAGCAGTCTTCTTCGTCGGACATACCGACTTTTTTCAGGCATTCCGGATACAGCCAGTAACGCTCCAGCAATTCAAGGACATTGTTTTCCATTTCTTCCGGCGAAGCCGAAGCGTCCTTTTCTGCCTTATCCTCCGTATACTTCGTTTTACCGTCAAAATGTCGGTATTCGTAATCCGAGAAGGTATTGGTATAGCTATAGATGCCCCGGCTGGCCTTTAACCAGACCATGGGGCCTTTTTCGTCCTCGTCCAGTCCCATCCACTCCTGCTGCAGAACCACCGCCCCGCTTGCATAAGACTGAATAAATGCAATAAAGGAAGCGGTCATGCCGTCCGTCAGACTGTAGCAGGACGCCAGATCCATCAGGGGAACCGCATCTACGGCCCCGAAAGCAATAACCTGATTGCTTTTCAGCTCCGGGAAGGTGATCTCCGGCTCTTCGGGAGTCAGCTGAACCGTCACATTTACTGCGAATTTAATCCCTTCCAGGGCAAACTCCGCCAGATAAACGGTCTTGGAAATGCGGCCTTCCTCGTCTAAAAACACCCGGCCGTCCACATTCTGAATGTCCGAACAGTCCATCCCGATCCATTCCCACTCCGTATCCTTGGGATCGGAGAAGTGAACCACGCTATGGGAATCATCCAGCCAATCTATGGCGCCGTATTTTTCCGGATGCATCATGGCCAGCGGAATACGGGCATTCAGAAAGTCTTCCGCCGTTTGTTTTCCACTGAAGCTTTGTTCATCCCGCTGCAGGATCACATTGCCGCCGGTATAATAATATTGATAGGTATATTCCCGGGAAAAGGCGTTGCCCTCTATGCTTCTTTCCCAGTTTTCCGCCGCCTGCATGGTGTCAGCCCCTGCATCCCGCACGAAAAGCCGGCGGATATCACGGATAAACAGCGCTTCTTCCCCCATCATCCGGCCAGAATCCATTTGGATGCTCAGGCTGTAATCCTTGGGTAATTTCTCCAAAGCATCCCGGTAAGCCGCCAGGGCAGAACCTTCTTCCGGCGCCTCGGTAGCCGGTTCCGTAGGTTCTTCTGTGGCGGGCTCTGTAGGCGCCGCCGTGGTGGTGGGGGCTGCCGTGGTAGTGGGGGCTGCCGTGGTAGTGGGAGCCGCCGTGGTAGTGGGCGCTGCCGTGGTAGTGGGAGTCGCCGTAGTGGTGGGCGATGCCGTGGTGGTGGGAGTCGCCGTAGTGGTAGGCGCTGCCGTAGTGGTGGGTGCTGCCGTGGTGGTGGGCGATGCCGTGGTGGTGGGCGATGCCGTGGTTTCCGCCGGTTTTTGTCCGCTGCAGCCGCCCAGCAGACTCAGGATCATTATGAAAGATAGTGCAAGACATAATGACTTTTTCATACTATCTCCTCCTTCTCAGACGGATGACCGCCTTCTAAAAAATCTTCACACAGCCTCATGGCCGCCTGAAGGTATGTTTGCTCATTTTCGTATTGGGTCCTATCCAGCCAAATGGTCCCTTGTTCCCGCTTAAACCAGGTCAACTGACGCTTGGCATAATGGCGGGAGCCCAGTTTGATCCGGGCTATGGCCTCCTCCCGGCTACAGCGGCCCTCCAGATACGCCAGCACCTCTTTATAGCCCAGCGCCTGCATCGCCGTACTTTCCGCCGGAATGCCCTTGGCTTTCAGGGCCTTAACCTCTTCCACCAGTCCTGCCCGGAACATCTGCTCAACCCGTTCTTCAATCCGCCGATATAATAGCTCCCGGGGCAGGTTCAGCACCAGATACAGGACTCGGTAAGGGCTCGCCTGCGCCTGCTGCTTCAGGTTCAGCTCCGAGAACCGCTGCCCCGTTTCCTCAAAATACTCCAGGGCTCTGATGAGCCGTTTCCGGTTATGGGGATGGATGGCTGCCGCAGCCGCCGGATCTAACTCCTCCAGTTCCCGGTGCAAGGCCAAAGGTCCCTCCGTCTCCATCCGCGCCTGCAAGCGGTTCCGAATGGCCGTATCCTTCAGGGTTTCCGAAAAATCAAGTCCCTTCAGCAAAGCCTGAATATAAAAGCCGGTGCCTCCCGTAATCAGAGGAAGCCTGCCCCGGGCCAGGATATCCTGTAAAAGCGGCCCCGCCTGCCCCACATAATCCGCCACGCTGTAAGGAAGGGCCGGGTCCGCCACATCGATCATATGATGCGGCACCCGGGCCTGTTCCCGGGGCGTGGCCTTGGCTGTGCCGATGTCCATGCCCTTATATACCTGCATGGAATCGGCGCTGATGATTTCAGCGCCAAAATGTTCCGCCAGTCCCAGGGACAGAGCGGTTTTCCCCACCGCCGTGGGGCCGGCCAGTACCAGGACAGGATCTTTTTTCATGATACGATCCGCTTAAACTTCTTTTCCAGATCCGTTTTGCTCATACGGATCATGGTGGGCCTGCCGTGGGGGCAGGTATAAGGATTTTCCAATTGCAACAGCTCCTTCAGCAGAGCCTCTGCTTCTTCACGGGACAAGGTATTGTTTCCCTTGACCGCTGCCTTGCAGCTCATCAAGGCCACCTTTTCATCTATTAATTCCGGCGTGGTACTCCGTTCTTCTGCCAGTCCGTCCAACATTTCGGTAAACAGTGCCTTTCCGGAGAGGGAAAAGAGATTGTCCGGCACCCCGTCCAGGCGGATTTCCCGGCCCCCCAACGAAGCAATTTCAAAGCCCAGGGCGGTGAAGGAATCCTGATAGCGGTTCAAAGCCTCCTGCTGGGAAGCGCTTAAAGTCATTACCAGGGGCGGCAGCAGCTGCTGGGTAGTGGCCTGCTTTTCCTTCAGGCTACGCATGGTCCGTTCATAAAGTATTTTTTCATGCATGGCGTGCTGATCGGCCAGCAAAAACCAGGAGCCGTACTCCAACAGCCAATAGGTGTTAAAAACCTGTCCGATGAGGCGGAAGCCCGCCTCCTTGGATTGTTCCAGGATTTTTTCCTCAAAGAGACTGGTCTGAACCGGGGCGGGAGGAACGGCTTTCTCCTCCTCTTGCAGCGGCGCCGCCTGCAGGATTTCTTCCAGCATGCGTCGGTCCGCTTCCACCCGGTAATCGGTGGCTTCCCGGAGGGAGGTGGATTTCAAGTCGCCCTCACCCGGCCCTGCGGGCCACCCTCTCCCGCTTCCGGGAGAGGGCAGGAAGTCGCCCTCACCCGGCCTGGCTGCGCCGTGCCACTCTCCGTTGCCGGAAGAGGACAGGGAGTCGCTGACTGTTTCTATGGGTTTGGCGGGGATGGTTTTCACTTCAGCTTCTGCCCCATCCTTTTCCGTCTCCGGAATCAAGTCCCGGGAAAACAAAGCGTCCCGCACTGCCCGGTAGATCAGGTTAAATACCATTTTTTCATCCCGGAAACGGACTTCCGTTTTCTGGGGATGCACATTCACATCCACCAGTTCCGGCTCCAGCTTCAGCTGCAGAACCGCCACCGGAAACTTATGCTGCATCACCAGACCGTGATAGGCCTGTTCGATAGCCTTCATTAGTAAGGGGCTCTTCACATAGCGGCCGTTGACAAACAGCAGCTGGCCGTTCCGGTTCCCCCGGTTGACGGAGGGCTCTCCTATATAACCCTTCACTTCCATGCCGTCTCCGGCGCCGGAAACCTCCCGTAAATGAGAAGCCACCTCCCGGCCCATAAGCGAATAAATAATATCCTTTAAGCCGTAGCTGCCGCTGGTCTGAAGCCGGGTTTTTCCCTCCGCCTTCACGCTCATGGCCACGCCGGGCCGACTGAAAGCCAGATGCTCCATCATGGTCACGATATAAGTGGCCTCCGTGGCAGGGGACTTCATAAAGCCCCGGCGCACCGGGGTATTAAAAAACAAGTCCCGCACAGTGAAACAGCTTCCCAGAGGGGCGCCGGTCTCCTCCGAAAGCAGCTCTTCGCCCCCTTCTATCACATAATGCCAGCCGCTTAAGGAGTCCGCCGTCCGGGTCACTAAGTCCACCCGGGCTACGGAGGCAATGCTGGACAAGGCTTCTCCCCGAAATCCCAGGGTGCTGACGGTAAACAAATCCTCGGCGGTGTTGATTTTGCTGGTGGCATGGCGGAAAAAGGCCAGGGGAACCTGCTCTGCGGGTATCCCCCTGCCGTTGTCCGTAATGCGGATCAAATCCATGCCGCCCCCTTCTATTTCCACGGAAACGGCGGAGGCTCCGGCGTCCAGGGCGTTTTCTACCAGCTCCTTTACTACGGAAACCGGACGCTCTACTACCTCGCCGGCAGCTATCTGATCAATGGTTTGTTCGTCTAAAATATGTATGAATGCCATTACGATAAACGAATCTCCTCGCCCCGGAAATTCACCCGGGATTCATATGCCGCCTTGATAGCCTCATAAAAATGTGCCGCATCCCGGCTGCCCATGGTCTCAAAACTGGAGTGCATGGCCAGCTGGGCCATTCCGATATCCACGGTATAAATCGGCGTATCCAGGTTGGCAATGAGGCCTAAAGTTCCCCCGCCGGGCATATCCGGCCGGTTGGAATAATGCTGGGTGGGCACGCCAGCCTTCCGGCAGATTTCGCTGAATATGGCGGAAGACACCGCATCCGTGGCATAGCGGGGCGAATGCTTGATCACCACGCCGCCGTTTAAGACCGGCGCCTCATTGGTATCCGCGATTTCCGGGTGATTGGGATGCTTGGCATGGCCGTTGTCGCAGGACAGCATCCAGCTGTTGTCCAGCAGACTTAAATGCTGGGCCGGACTTAAAAACAGAGACTCGGTAATCAGCTTTAATACCCGGGGCAAAAAGTCGGAAGCCGCCCCCTGCTTGGTGCCGGAACCGATTTCCTCGTTGTCGAATACGCAAAGCACCGGAATCCGGTCCGTTTCCGCCGCATCCAGAAAGCCTTCGGTGCAGGTAAAGACGCAGCCCAGGTCATCAAAGCGGGGACTGGAAGCAAACTCCTGGTCCGGGCCCCAAATGGTGCCGGGCTGGTTGTTATACAGATACAGATCCCAGGAAACGATATCCTCTTCCTCCGCGCCCACCGCCCGGGCAATTTCCTTCCGCAGGCTGCCGGCATTTTCCTTCTCGCAGTACAAAGCCACCAGATCCTTGGCCGGGTCGTATTTGGCGCTTTCATTGATGGTCTTCTGCATATGCACCGCCACATTGGGAATCAGGGCGCAGTCCTTTTTCAGATTCACCAGGCGGGCGCTGAGGCCTCCTTCCCGGCGCAGCAATACCCGGCCGGCAATGCTTAAGGGCCTGTCCACCCAACTGGGGTTGATCATGCCGCCGTAGCGCTCTGTTTCCAGGCGGATGGCATGGCCGCTTAATTCCGCATTATCCCGGATTCTGAGACAGGGGCTGTCGGAGTGGCTGGCAGAAATCACAAAGCCTTTCGCCTCCCCCTGGGGCAGCTTAAAGGCAATGAGAGAGGAACCGTTCCGGGTTATATAATATTTCCCCCCGGGCACCAATTCCCAGTCCGAAGAGGGCAGAGCCACAAAGCCTTCCCCCTCCAGGCGGTTCTTTACATTTTCCACCGCATGGAAACAAACCGGGCTTTGTTCAATAAACTTCAGTAGATTCTTAATCATCATAATACCTCCTACATCCGATTCATCACGTCGCTTTGCAGCTTATATAATATATTCAAGGCCTCTTTGGGAGTTATTTCCTCCAAATCCAGGGCTTTGATTTCTTCTATGACTTCATCCTCGCTGGCCGGCCCGAAAAGGCTCAGCTGCCCCCGGTCCACCGCATCCGGCCGTTTGACCGGCTGGGCCGCCGTCCCGGGAGGTTTCCCATTGCCTGCCGCCGCAATTTCCGCCGCTCGGCGGGAAATATCCGCATCCGATAATTCTTCCACCAGCTCCCGGGCCCGTTTTAGGACAGACTCCGGCAGCCCCGCCAGTCTTGCCACCTGAATGCCGTAACTCTTGTCCGCTCCGCCGGAAATGATTTTCCGCAGGAAGATCACCGAGTCTCCCTGTTCCTTCACCGCCACGCAGTAATTCTTCACGCCGGCTACGCTGCCCTCCAGTTCCGTCAATTCATGGTAATGGGTGGCAAAGAGGGTTTTAGCCCCCAGCAGTTTGGGATTGGCCACATGCTCCGCCACCGCCCAGGCGATGGAGAGCCCGTCAAAGGTGCTGGTGCCCCGGCCGATTTCATCCAGAATAATCAGGCTTTTGGGGGTGGCATGCCGCAGGATATTGGACACCTCCGTCATTTCCACCATAAAAGTGCTCTGTCCGGAGGCCAGATCATCCGAGGCTCCTACCCGGGTGAAAATCCTGTCGCAAAGGCAGATATCCGCCTGGGCTGCCGGCACGAAGGAGCCGATTTGAGCCATCAGCACAATCAGGGCCGTTTGCCGCATATAGGTGGACTTTCCCGCCATATTGGGACCGGTAATGATGGCAAGCCGGTTTTCCCGGCCATCCAGATAGGTATCATTGGCCACAAAACGGTCCCCCTCCAGCATCTGCTCCACCACCGGATGGCGGCCGTCCTTGATTTGGATGATTCCCTTTTCGTTGATGGCCGGTTTCACATAACCATAACGGTCTGCCGCCACCGCCAGGGAAATCAGGGCGTCCAAAGAGGCCACGGCTTCCGCGGTTTGCTTAAGTCGCTGCATCTGCCCCACCAGGGTCTCCCGGATCCTGCAGAAAAGCCCATATTCCAGGGCTTTGCTCTTATCCTGAGCCCCTACGATAATATCCTCCAGTTCCTTTAAGCGGGGGGTGGTATAGCGCTCCGCTCCCACCAGGGTCTGCTTGCGGATAAAATAATCCGGCACCAGATCCTTGAAAGAATTGGTCACTTCGAAATAATAACCGAAAACCTTATTATATTTGATTTTCAGATTTTTGATCCCGCTGCTCTCCCGCTCCCCCGACTCCAGCTCCATCAGCCAGCTTTTGCCTTCGGTGGAAGCCCGGTGCAGCATATCGTTTTCCTCACTGTAGCCGGCTTTGATGATGCCCCCCTCTTTTACCGTGAGGGGCGGATCCTCCGCTATAGCAGCTTCCAGCAAGGCCGTCATATCCTCCAGGGGATCCAGGCTTTCCTGCAATTCCCGAAGCCGCCGGCCCTGTTTCGGCTTCAGCACGGTCTTTAAGGCCGGAATCATCTGCAAAGACTGCTTTAAGGCAATCAGATCCCGGGGGGTGGCGCTGCCGAAGGCCAGGCGGCCGATGAGCCTCTCCAAATCGTAAATGGGGCCCAGGTATTCCCGCAGCTCCTCCCGGTCGATGATGGCGCCGTTTAATTCCTCAATGGCCTCCTGCCGGGTCAGAATCTCCCCCTTGTCCAGCAAAGGCTGTTCCAGAAAACCGCGGAGGCGCCGGGCGCCCATGGCGGTTTTGGTTTTATCCAGCACCCAGAGCAGGGAGCCGATGCGCTTTTTGTCCCGGATGGTTTCCGTTAATTCCAGATTCCGGCGGGCAGCGGAATCCAGCATCATGTAACGGGTGGGATTGTAGAGCTGCAGAGCATTGATATGTTTCAGGGAGTTTTTCTGGGTCTCCTCCAGATAAGCCAAAAGGGCTCCGGCAGCCAATTGGGCCGTGGGATAATCCTGCAGTCCCAGGGCCTGAACATGGCTTACCCCAAAGTGGGCGGTGAGGAGTCTTACGCTCTCCGATTCCTTGAAATACCGGGCTGGCAGAGCGGAAAAGACTCCGGAAAGCCCCAGGGCGTCAAAGTCCAGGCCCCGCATCAAAAGGGTCTCATTGCCAATGATTTCAGCCGGGGCGAAGCGCACCAGCTCATCTGTCAGCGCCTGTTCGCTGTCCAGCTCCGTTACGAAAAAGGCGCCGGTGCTCACGTCCGTAATGGCCAGGCCGTAGCGCTTGTCCTCCGCCACTAAGGACATCAGATAATTGTTTTTCCGCTCATCCAGGGCTTCCGCGCTGATGTTGGTGCCCGGGGTCACAATGCGGGTCACTTCCCGCTTTACCAGGCCCTTGGCCAGCTTGGGATCCTCCATCTGCTCGGCGATGGCCACCTTGTAGCCTTTTTCCACCAGGCGGTTCACATAACTGTCCACGGCGTGGTGGGGCACGCCGCACATGGGAGCCCGTTCCGGGAGGCCGCAGTCCTTTCCCGTCAGCACCAGTTCCAGTTCTTTGGAAGCAGTCTGGGCATCCTCGAAAAACATTTCATAGAAATCTCCCAGGCGGTAAAACAGGATACAATCCGGATTTTCCGCCTTGGTAGCCAGATAATGCTGCATCATGGGAGATAGCATACTCTAAACCTCCTTGCCCTCCCCCTAACGAGGGGGAGGGTGGCACGGCCTTAAGGCCGTGACGGGTGGGGGCGGTTCGCCGCAACCCCTATATAGTAAAACCCGTGAACCTCTTCCAATTTCACATCCACGATGGTGCCAATGAGGCCCTCCTCCCCGGGAAAATGCACCATCACATTGTTCCCCAGGCGGCCCGTCACCCGGCCCGGCACCTGGGGATCCAGGGCCTCCACCAGAGCAGGCATCGTTTTACCCACATCCCGGCCGCTTTGCTCCGCTCCGATCTTCTGTACCAGATCCAGGAGTCTGGCAAAACGCTCCTTCACCACGGCAGGATCCACCTGATCCGGCATGGCCGCCGCCGGGGTTCCGGTACGGGGGCTGTATATAAAAGTAAAGGCGCTGTCAAAGCGGATCCGGCGCACCACATCCAGGGTTTCCCGAAAGTCTTCTTCCGTCTCCCCGGGGAAGCCCACAATAATATCCGTGGTCAGGGAAATATCCGGTACCTGAGCCCGGATGCGTTCTACCAGGGACAGATACGCTTCCTTATCGTAGCGCCGGTTCATGGCCTTTAAGATGCGGCTGGAGCCGCTTTGCAAAGGCAGATGCAGGTGGCGGCAAATCTTTTCGTTGTCCCGGATAACGGCAATCAGCTCATCCGATAAATCCTTGGGATGAGAGGTCATAAAGCGGACCCGCTGAATGCCGGGCACAGCACAGATCTGCTCCAGCAGCCGGGCAAAGCTGATGGGATGCTCCAGACCCTTGCCGTAGGAGTTTACATTCTGGCCCAGAAGCATGATTTCAATGACCCCGTCCGCTGCCAGCCTTTCCACCTCTTCCAGAATGTCCGCCGGCCGGCGGCTCCGCTCCCGCCCCCGCACATAGGGCACGATGCAATAGGTGCAGAAATTATCGCAGCCGAAGCTGATATTGACCCCGGATTTCCAGGGCACTTCCCGTTTCTTGGGCAGATCCTCCACCATCTCCCGGGGAGCATCCCAGACTTCAAATACCCGTTTTCCCTGCTCCAGCCGCTCCGCCAAAAGGGCCGGGAAACGATAGAGATTATGAGTGCCGAACACCATATCCACAAAAGGGTAAGTCCGGCGGATCCGCTCCACCTCATCCGCTTCCTGCATCATGCAGCCGCAAAGGGCAATGAGCTTGGCCGGGTGTTCCCGCTTCATGCTGTTCAGGTGCCCCAGGTGGCCGTAGAGCCGCTCATTGGCATTTTCCCGGACAGTGCAGGTATTAATTACCACCAGATCCGCCTTTTCATCCCGGCCTTCCTCAAAGCCTGCCTCCAGCAGCACGCCCAAAAGCTTTTCCGAATCCCGGGCATTCATCTGACAGCCGAAGGTCTGCACGAAAGCAGAAGGCTGCCGTCCCAGCCGGGCGGCGTAGTCTTCGGTCATTTGACGCAGATGCTCTAAGTCCTTCTGTACGAATTGAGATGTTTCCATGAATCCTTATCGTTTCAGCATGGGCAGCATGGAAAGCCAGCTGTCGCTGATATTTTTCTTCATAGCCAGTGCCTCATGGATTTCAAAATCCACGATGTCGTCGTTCTTAAAAGCCACCACCCGGTTGAGAGACCCGGCGGCTATCAATTCCACCGCCTTTACCCCCATGCGGGTGGCCATAATCCGGTCCCGGACGCTGGGGGAGCCGCCCCGCTGCAGATAACCCAATATGGTAGCCCGGGACTCGATGCCCGTGGCGGCTTCGATTTTTTTCGCCAGAGCCTCGGAATGGCCCACCCCTTCCGCATTGATGATCAGATGGTGCTTCTTGCCGGATTTCCGGCCGTTCATCACGCTGTGAATGATGGCTTCCTCATCCCCGTCAAAGCTTTCCGGCATCAGAATATCCTCCGCGCCGGTAGCCACGCCGCAGTAAAGAGCAATATAGCCGGCAGAGCGGCCCATAACCTCTACAATGGAGCAGCGCTCGTGGGAGGAGGATGTTTCCCGGATCCGGTCGATGGCTTCCATAGCGGTATTGGCCGCCGTATCAAAGCCGATGGTATAATCCGTGCAGGCAATGTCCAAATCAATGGTGCCGGGAATCCCGATTACCGGAATACCCAAATCCGCCAGGGCGCAGGCCCCCTTAAAGGAGCCGTCGCCTCCGATCACCACCAGGGCATCCAGGCCATGCTCCCGGCAAACCGCCGCCGCCTTGGCCTGGCCCCCCAGAGTCATCAATTCTTCACTGCGGGCGGTATATAAAATGGTGCCGCCCCGCTGGATAATCTCCGAAACGCTGCGGGAGGACATTTCCCTGAAGTCTTCGTTTAAGAGGCCGGCAAAGCCCCGTTCTATGCCTATCACCCGCCAGCCCTGGGATAAGCCGGCCCGCACCACAGCCCGAATGGCGCCGTTCATGCCGGGGGCATCTCCGCCGCTGGTTAATACGCCTATTGTCATGGATGAAACCTCCTTTCAACCATAGAGAGATGATAGCATATTTTTTATGAAATATCTACTGTTTTTAAGCCCGGCCCGGGGATTGCAGCGACCGTAAAATACAGACCGCAGGGATTTTTCCCTTGTCTCTCCCCCGGAATAGTGATATGATGATTGACAAATAAAAGTATCGGCCTCATTTCCCGGATTGTTCCCTTTCCGGGCCGGATGAGATGCCGGAAAGAGATAGAGATGAAACAGATAAAAACCGCTTTTTTCAGCCCTACCGGGAATACCCGGAAACTGGCTATGGCCTTGGGCTCAACTTTGAGTGAAGAACTGGGCGTCCCCCTGGTTCAGGCAGATTTTACCGTCCCCATCCGGCGCCAGGAAGCCTTAATCTTCGGGCCGGAGGAGGTGGCGGTGGTAGCCCTGCCGGTTTATGCAGGTCGCCTGCCCAATCTGCTCCTGCCCTATCTGGATAAAATGCGGGGTCAGGATACGCCGGCGGTTTTTCTGGTAAGCTTCGGCAACCGGAATTATGATGATGCCCTCCTGGAACTAGGCCTTCTGCTTTCGGAGCGAGGATTTAAGCCCCTGGCAGCGGCGGCCTTTGTGGGGGAACATGCCTTTTCCCGGGAGCTGGGGGCCGGCCGGCCGGACAGACGGGATATGCGGGCCATCCGGGAATTCGGCCGCCTTGCGGCGGAAAAACTGCGCCGGGGAGAGTTCCCAACCGTGTGGGAACTGCTGAAGGAAGAGCCCCGGGATATTAAACCCTATTACACCCCCCGGGACCGGGAGGGGAAGCCCATCAACATTTTGAAGGTGCGTCCCAAGGTAGATGGCGGCAAATGCATCGGCTGCGGCCGCTGCGTCACCCTTTGTCCCCTGGGGAGCATCGATCCCCGGGATGTGTCCCAGTATTTAGGGGTCTGTATGAAGTGCGGGGCCTGCATCAAAGGCTGCCCGGAGGAAGCCCGCTATTATGATGATGCCGGGTATTTGTATCATAAGAGCGAGCTGGAAATCGAGTACGCCCGCCGGGCCCGGAATGTGACATTTATAGGATGATTTGGGTGCGATAACCAGCCGCCCCTGCGAGACTATTTTTTACTAAGGAGGACTCTATGTTTATTACCCAGGATATCCGCTACATCGGCGTGAATGACCATCAGCTGGACCTGTTTGAGGGCCAATATACGGTGCCCGACGGCATGGCCTACAATTCTTATGTGATCAAGGACTACAAAATTGCCGTTATGGACACGGTGGACCGGCATTTTACCCATGAATGGCTGGACAAGCTGGAAGGGGAGCTGGGAGAAGCCAAGCCGGACTATTTGGTAGTGCATCATATGGAACCGGATCATTCTGCCAATATCCTGAACTTCATGAAGCTATATCCTGAGGCCACCATTGTCTCCTCTGCCGCCGCCTTCCGGGTGATGAATAACTACTTCGGAACGGACTTTGCGGACCGCCGGCTGGTGGTGGGGGACGGCGACAGCCTGCCTTTAGGCAAACATGTGCTGGAGTTCATCACCGCTCCCATGGTTCACTGGCCGGAGGTGATCATGAGCTATGACAGGGCAGACAAGGTCCTCTTCTCTGCCGACGGCTTCGGCAAATTCGGCGCTTTGGACCGACCGGATCCGGATTGGGCCTGTGAAGCCCGCCGCTATTACTTCGGCATCGTGGGCAAGTTCGGAGACAAGGTGCAGGATTTGCTGAAAAAGGCCTCCGGCCTGGATATCCGGATTATCTGCCCCCTCCATGGGCCGGTGCTGAAAGAAAACCTGGGATACTATCTGGATCTTTACAATACCTGGTCTTCCTATAAGGCGGAAACCGAAGGCATCGCCATTTGCTATACCTCCGTGTACGGCCACACCCGGGAGGCCATGGAGAAACTGGCCCTGCTCTTAAAAGCCGAGGGCTGTCCGGAAGTGGCCCTCAAAGACCTGGCCCGGGAAGATATGGCGGAGGCCGTGGAAGATGCTTTCCGCTATTCTAAGTTAGTGCTGGCCACCACCACCTACAACAGCGGCATTTTTCCCTTTATGCAGACCTTTATTGAAGAACTGAAGGAACGGAATTACCAGAAGCGAACCATTGCCCTGGTAGAAAACGGTTCCTGGGCCCCTCAGGCTGCCAAAATCATGAAGAGCATGCTGGAGGGTAGTAAAGAACTGGTCTTTGCGGAGAATACGGTAAAAATCACCGGCGCCTTAAACGAGGTATCCAACGGTCAGCTGAAAGCTCTGGCCCAGGAACTTTGCGCGGAATATGAAAAGCCCGGTGCCGAAGAACTGGCCAAGCAGGATCCTAAAGCAATGTTCAAGATCGGCTACGGCCTTTATGTGGTCACTTCGAATGATGGAAAGAAAGATAACGGCTGCATTGTGAATACGGTGGTGCAGCTGACTTCCACCCCTAACCGGGTGGCGGTCTGCATCAACAAACAGAATTATACCCACCACATTGTGGAGCAGACAGGCAAGCTGAATCTGAACTGCCTGTCCCAGGAAGCGCCCTTCAGCGTGTTCCAGGAATTCGGCTTCGTCAGCGGCCGGGCCACGGACAAATTTGCGGGAAAGACTGTCAGCCGTTCCGACAACGGCCTGGTGTATCTGGATCAATATATCAATGCTTATCTGTCTCTGAAGGTGGAGGAGCATAAGGATATGGGCACCCACGGCCTCTTTATCTGCTCTGTCACGGAGTCCAAAGTAGTAAGCAATGTGGAATCCATGACCTACAGCTATTACCAGTCAAATGTAAAGCCCCGCCCCCCCAAAGCCGGCGAAGGAGAAGCCAAGAAGAAGGGCTGGGTCTGCACCGTCTGCGGTTATGTGTATGAAGGGGAGGAACTACCGGAAGACTTCATCTGTCCCCTCTGCAAGCACGGAGCCCAGGATTTTGAGAAACTGACCTAAAGACGAAAGACGGGGCGGCCCCTAAAGGCCTCCCCGTTTTTTTTTCGCAGGGGCGCCGTCCCCGAGCGCCCACACAACAATACTGTTTATTCCACGCTCCAGGCACCATCCTTCACATCCACCTGCACCGTGTCCCCGGCCTTAAAGCGGTCGCTCAGAATGGCCCGGGCAATGGCCGTTTCAATATGCGCCTGGATGTAGCGCTTGATGGGCCGGGCTCCGAAAGCCGGATCATAACCCTCCGCCACGATTTTATCCTTGGCCGCCTCGCTCAGCTGCAGCTTCAGTTCCCGCTGGCCCAGCCGTTTCCCCAAAGAGAGCATCTGCAGATCAATAATCGCCCGGATGTCCCCTTCGCTTAAAGGTTTATAGAAGACAATCTCATCCACCCGGTTTAAGAATTCCGGCCGGAAGCTCTGGCGCAGCGTGGTCATCACCGCCTGGCGGGTCGCCTCGCTGATTTCCCCGTCATCCTTCACATCCTCCAGCAGAATCATAGAACCCAAATTGGAGGTCATAATGATAATGGTATTCTTAAAGTCCACGGTCCGGCCCTGGGAATCCGTGATCCGGCCGTCATCCAGCACCTGCAACAGGATATTGAACACATCCGGATGGGCCTTCTCGATTTCGTCAAAGAGCACCACACTGTAAGGTTTGCGGCGCACCGCCTCCGTCAGCTGGCCGCCCTCGTCGTAGCCGATATAGCCGGGAGGCGCCCCGATGAGCCGGGACACGGAATACTTCTCCATATATTCCGACATATCGATCCGCACCATATTCTTTTCATCGTCAAACAGATTCTCTGCCAGGGCCTTGGCCAGCTCCGTTTTTCCCACCCCGGTGGGGCCCAGGAAAATAAAGGAACCGATAGGCCGGCCCGGATCGCCGATACCGGCCCGGGAGCGTAAAATGGCATCCGAAACCACCTGCACCGCCTCTTCCTGGCCTACCACCCGCTTATGCAATTCCTCCGGCATATGCAGCAGCTTCTGCCGCTCGCCTTCCATCAACTTGCTGACGGGGATGCCGGTCCAGCGGCCTACTACCTCTGCAATCAGTTCCTCCGTGACAGCGGAATCGATTAAAGGCTTCTGGCTCTTCTTTTCCACCGCCTCCTGGGCCGCTTTTAAGCGCTCCTGCAGGGCCGGCAGTTCGGAAAACTTAAGGCGGGAAGCCGTTTCATAATCATATTCCCGCTCCGCTGCTTCGATCCGGTGGTTCAGCTGATCCAGTTCCTCCTTTACCTGCTGCACCGTTTCCACGGCGCTTTTCTCCAGATCCCAGGCGGATTTCATTTCGTTAAATTGATCCCGCAGGGCGGACAATTCCTCCTGCAGCTTTTTCAAACGATCCCGGGAAAGCTGATCCGTCTCCTTCTTTAGGGCCAGTTCCTCGATTTCCATCTGCATGATTTTCCGGCGGATTTCATCCAGTTCCGTGGGCATGGACTCCATTTCCATCCGCAGGGAGGCGCAGGCCTCATCCACCAGGTCAATGGCTTTATCCGGCAGGAAACGGTCGGAAATATAGCGGTGGGACAGGGTGGCTGCCGCAATCAGCGCCCGGTCGTGAATGGTGACGCCGTGATAAATCTCATAGCGCTCCTTCAGCCCCCGAAGGATGGAAATGGTATCCTCTACCGTAGGTTCATCCACCATCACCGGCTGGAAACGGCGTTCCAGAGCCGCATCCGTCTCAATATATTTCCGGTATTCATCCAGGGTGGTGGCACCGATGCAATGGAGTTCTCCCCGGGCCAGCATGGGTTTGAGCAAATTGCCTGCATCCATGGCACCGTCGGTTTTGCCGGTGCCCACGATCAGGTGCAGCTCGTCGATGAAGAGAAGAATCTTGCCTTCCGATTTCTTCACTTCCTCCAGAACCGCCTTCAGCCGTTCCTCAAATTCTCCCCGGTATTTGGCCCCTGCCACCAGCGCTCCCATATCCAGGGAAAAAACGCTTTTTTCTTTCAGCCCCTCCGGCACATCTCCCTTCAGGATCCGCTGGGCCAGGCCCTCCGCAATAGCCGTTTTGCCTACGCCGGGTTCCCCGATCAGCACCGGATTGTTCTTGGTCTTCCGGGACAGAATCCGGATGACGCTGCGAATCTCGCCATCCCGGCCGATGACCGGGTCCATTTTGCCGCTGCGGGCCCGCTCCACCAAGTCCGTCCCGTATTTGCCCAGGGCATCCATGCTATCTTCCGGATTGTCATTGGTCACCCGGAAATTCCGCACGGAAGCCAGGGCCTTCATAAAGTCCTCCTCTTTCAGGCCCTGTTCCTGGAAAAGCTTTTTCAAGGCCGGCGTAGGATGCTGGAAAAGTCCCAGCATCAGATGTTCCACAGAAAGGTATTCGTCCTTCATCCGGGCCGCCACCTTCTCCGCAAAGTTCATTACCTTTTCCGTTTCCCGGGATACATATACCTGGCCGCCGGAAACCCGGGGCATGGCATTTAAGATCCGCTCTGTCTCCCGGGTCAGGGCCGCCTTGTCAAGGCCCATCTTGCCAAAAAGGGAGCCGATGAGCCCTCCCTCCTGCTCCAGCAGGACATAAAAGAGGTGTTCCGGGGTAATATTGGCATGATCCCGTTCCACCGCCAGGCTTTGCGCCGCCTGCAGCGCCTCCAGGGCTTTTTGCGTGTATTTTTCTGCATTCATGGTATTCACCTCCGTTCTATCATTTTTTATGTGCAAAGAGAGCGGAGGGCCGCTCTCTTTTGTTCGCCGTATGGAATCCTTCGCTGTGCTCAGCGACGAACCCGAAGGGTTCTGGTCCCTTTAGGGGGATGACACAAAACTACTCGATGGTCAGAATATCCGAAAACCCGGTAATTTCGAAGATCTCCATCACGGTTTCGTTGGCCCCCGTAATCTTCATCTCGCCCTTGGCCATCATCTGCTTCTGCGCGCTTAAGAGCACCCGCAGACCGGCAGAGGAAATGTAGTCCAGGGAAGAAAGATCCAGGGACAGGTTGGTAATCCCCTCCAGGGAGTTCTTAATGCACTCCTCCAGCTGGGGCGCCGTGGAAGTGTCCAGACGGCCCTCCACCACAATCGTTAAAGCATCGTTATCTTTTTTGGTCTGAATATTCATGGCATCCTCCTTAAATCTTTCTTGACGCTTATATCTTCTTATTTGATCTTCTTAAAAATCACCATTTCCACCGTGGTTCCCTGGATGAATATCTGCACCTCATCCGCCAGCTTGGCCAGCACGGATTTTTCCAGCTCATCCCAGGCATCCAGATGATTCCGGGTCAGACTGGAGCGGTATTGATTCAGGGACCAGCCCCCGGCATAGGCCATCATAGGCATATTGCCGCCCATACTCATGCCCGACTCGAAACGCCAGTCATCGTAAACACTGAGGGGCACATCCGCATTCCGGGCTTCAATGGCTTCCGCAAATATATCCCGCAGCTTGCCGATAATCCCCCGGGCAGCCTGGTTCTTACCGCTGGTGGAGGCCCCCAAAAGCGCTTCCCGCTTTTCCGGATCCATCAGGGTTTCCGCCTTCAAATGCAGCTGAAAATACTTTTTTTCATCTTCCAGCCAGAAATCCGCATCCACATCTCCCACTATGGCCCGGAGCATTCCCAGCATTTCTTCAGCCAAAAGGCGCAAATGCAGGCTGTCCTTCTCCGATAAACCCTTAAAAACGGCTACTGATTCCACCTGGTTCAATGCATCCACCAGGCCCTTGCCATCGCTGCCTACCAGAATCACATCCGATTTCATGACATATGCCTCGTTTCCCGAAAATTGGGGCGGCACAGGCCCGCAGGCCGTCCCCCAAGTCTTTTATACACTCTTTCCCGCTTAAAATCAAGCAAATCCTTCATTTATCCCAAAGCTTTTATCTTTAGGTTCCAGGGACAGCATAGAATCGAATTGTGAAGAAAGCGTGAAGAAGATGTGAAAGAATGATGCAGGATAAAGGAAAGAAAACTGCCCGCTCCGCCCTTGACAGAGCAAGCCCGCTAAGGCATAATGTAGGTTAGCGAAATAGGATTTCGGAGGTTTGCAATGTTCCATTACGATTATAAAACCCAGGGGACCTGTTCCCAGCTTATCAGCCTGGATTTAGAAGGCAATACCGTCCACAATGTGGTCTTTTACGGGGGCTGCCCCGGCAATCTGACGGCGATTCCCATTTTAGTGGAAGGCATGACCGTAGAAGAAATTGAAAACAAATTGAGCGCCGTGGTCTGCGGCTCCAAAGGCACCTCCTGCGCGGCGCAGCTGGCTCTGGCGGTGCGGGCGGCCTATAACCAGGCTCAGGCAGGATAATAAGGAGGTCCCCCATGCCCCTTCTTTCTATGGATATCGGCATTGATTTAGGTACGGCCAGTATCTTGGTATATATAAAAGGCAAAGGCATTGTTCTGAAAGAGCCCTCGGTGGTGGCCTATGACAGAGACAAGCAGGAAATCGTGGCCATCGGAGAGGAAGCCCGGAAAATGATCGGCCGGACCCCCGGCAATATCACGGCGGTGCGCCCCTTAAAGCAAGGGGTGATTTCCGATTATGTTGTCACGGAAAAAATGCTGAAATACTTTATCAACAAGGCCATGGCCCGCCGGACCCTCCGGAAGCCCCGCATCTCCATCTGCATCCCCTCCGGGGCCACGGAAGTGGAGAAAAAGGCGGTGGAGGATGCCACTTATAATGCCGGAGCCCGGGAAGTGACCATTATAGAGGAGCCGGTGGCGGCTGCCATCGGAGCCGGCATTGATATTTTCAAGCCCTGCGGCAATATGATTGTGGATATAGGCGGCGGCACCTCGGATATCGCCGTGATTTCCCTGGGAGGCACCGTGGTGAGCACCTCCCTGAAACTGGCGGGGGATGATTTTGACGAAGCCATTGTCCGCTATATGCGCAAGCGCCACAACCTGCTGATCGGGGAGCGGACGGCGGAGGACATCAAGATTTCCATCGGCTGCGCCTATCCCCGGCCGGAAACTTTGACCATGGATGTAAAGGGCCGGAATCTGATGACAGGCCTTCCCAAAACCATGTCCATCACCTCGGATGAAATGCTGGAGGCCCTCCACGACCCGGCCCTCCAGATTGTGGAAGCCATTCACAGCGTCCTGGAGCGGACGCCTCCGGAGCTGGCCTCGGATATTTACGAGAGGGGCATTGTGATGACCGGCGGCGGTGCGCTTCTCTCCGGCCTGGACGAACTCATCGAAGAAAAAACCGGGATCAATACGGTGCTGGCCCAGTCTCCCATGACCGCCGTGGCGGTGGGCACCGGCCAGTTTGTGGATTATATGAATGAAAGCCGGCGCACAGCCCGGGAAGCTTAGTGATGATTGCCCTGGAAGGCACGGTAGAGCATACCGTTTACCGCAATGAGGAAAACGGCTACAGCGTAGTTGAAATATCCGATGAAAAAGGCTCCGTGATTATCGTAGGGAATCTCCCTGCCTTAAGCAACGGAGACCTGATTCATGTGGAAGGAGAATTTGTCCAGCACGCCACCTACGGGGAACAGCTGAAGGTGGAGCGTTTTCATTTTGCCACCCCTCAGACCGTCCGCTCCATTGAGCGCTATCTGGCCTCCGGGGTTATCAAGGGCATCGGCCCCATGCTGGCGGCCCGGATCGTCAAAAAGTTTCAGGAAGACTCCCTGCGGATTTTAGAAGAAGAGCCCCGCACCCTGGCCAAGGTGCCGGGAATATCCGTGAAAGGGGCGGAAAAGATGAGCGCCATCGCCCTGGAAAAGCGGGAACTGCGCTCGGCGCTCATTTATATGGACGAGCTGGGAATTCCTCTGTCCCTGGCCACCCGGATTTACGAACGCTACGGCAATACCCTTTACGATATTCTGAAAACCAATCCCTATCGTTTGATTGATGATATTACTCATGTGGGTTTCCGCATTGCGGACAGCATCGCCCGCAGCACCGGTCTGGCGGCGGACTCCGAATTCCGCATCCGCAGCGGCTTGTATTATGCCATGCGGCAGGCCCTGGAAGGAGGCCATGTATTTCTTCCCCTGGCGGTGCTTTTGGAATATGCGGTGAAGCTGCTGGAGGTGCCGGAGGAGGCGATTCTCCGGGAAATCGACCTGTTCCATCTGGATAAGCGCTTTGAGGTGAAAAGCGTAGCGGATGTGCCGGTGGTTTATCTGGCGTCCTATTACTATATGGAAAACGCAGCCGCCGCCATGCTGACGGCGCTGAATCAGACCTTTCCCCTGGATGAAGCGGCGGTGACGGCAGATCTGGAATATCTCTTCCGCCGGCATCAGCTGCAGCTGGAACCGGAGCAGCAGGAAGCCATCAAAACCGCGGTGCTGCAGGGGCTGACAGTGATCACCGGCGGGCCGGGCACCGGGAAGACCACCATTATTTCCGCCATGCTGGATTATTTTGAATCCAAGGAATTAAGCGTGGCCCTGGCGGCACCCACGGGCCGGGCCGCCAAACGGATGACGGAAACCACCGGCCGGCCGGCCCAGACCATTCACCGTCTTTTGGAATACCTGGGGGCGCCGGGCCAGGACACGGACAGCGCCGAGCTGCTGCATTTTACCCGGAACGAATCCTATCCCCTGGAGCAAGATGTGGTAATCCTGGACGAGGTCTCCATGGTGGATCTGCCTTTATTATATGCCTTGCTGCGGGCTTTGGTGCCGGGCACCCGCCTGGTGCTGGTGGGGGATACCAACCAGCTGCCTTCCGTGGGGCCGGGGAATGTGCTGAAGGATATTATCCGCTCCGGCCGGATAAGGACCATCGCCCTTTCCCGGGTATTCCGCCAGGAGGAAGGCAGCCGGATTGTGTCCAATGCCCACCGGATCATTCAGGGAGGCGCCATCGATACAGCCCGCTCCACCAACGATTTCATGTTTATCCGCCGCTACCAGCCGGAGGTCATCCAGGATGTGGTGACGAAGCTGGTGCGGGACAAGCTGCCGGGGCATGTAGGCGCCCAGATTTCGGATATCCAGGTGATTTCTCCCTCCCGAAGAGGGCCTTTGGGGGTGGAAACCATGAACCAGCGGCTGCAGGAGGCTTTGAATCCGCCGGAGGAAGGAAAAAAGGAGCGCCGCTTCGCCGGCGGCCTCTTCCGCCAGGGCGACAAGGTAATGCAGATCAAAAACAATTATCAAAAGGAATGGACTGCCGGCCACCGTCAGGGAACCGGAGTCTTTAACGGGGATATCGGGGTCATAGAGGACATCCGTTTCTTCTCCGAGGAAGTGGTGGTGCTTTTTGATGAAGAGCGGAAGGCGGTGTACCAGTTTTCGGAGATGAATGAGCTGGAGCTGGCTTACGCCATCACGGTACATAAATCCCAGGGCAGCGAGTATCCTGCCATTGTGATTCCCCTTTGGCGGGTACCGCCCCTGCTGGTTTACCGCTCTCTTATCTATACAGCCATTACCCGGGCCCAGAGCTGCGTATGCCTGGTGGGGGATCCGGCGGTATTCCAGCAAATGATTGACAACAAACGGGAGCAGCAGCGCTACTCCTCCCTTCATTTAAGTTTACAGCAATAGGATAAGCAATTGTATGAAAGCATTTTCAAAAGACCAGGGGCCCTGGACCCCCGCTGATTTGGCGTCCCTTCTCTTTCCTCAACGATGTCCCTTTTGCAACGGGGCTTTGCCCCTTCGTCCCCGCCTGCGGGCGCCTCTGCCGGCTGCGGAGGAGGAAGATGTCTGGATTCATCCCCGCTGCTCTCCTGCCGGAGCGCTGCTGCGGGAGCCTCTTTGCCTGCGCTGCGGCGGCCCCCTGGGGGATGCCGGGGGCGCTTTTTGCCCGAACTGCCGGGAGAAGGCATTTCATTTTCAGCAAAACCGGGGACTTTGGCAATACCGGGAGCCGATCCGCTCCGCCATCACCCGCTTTAAATACCATGGCCGACAGCAATACGCCCTGCCCTTTGCCCGGGCCTGGTGGCTGGCCCATCACGCCTTTGTCGAAGAGCTGCGGCCGCAGCTGCTGATTCCCGTCCCCATTCACCGCAGCCGCCTGAGAACCCGGGGCTATAATCAGGCTGCCCTCCTGGCTTATGAACTGGAAAAACTCAGCGGCATCCCGGCCCGGGAGGATGTGGTGGTCCGCACCAAACATACCGGAGCCCAAAAAGATCTTGGGCCGGCGGAGCGGATGAATAACATGGAAAATGCCTTCCGGATCAGGCATTTTCCGGAAGGCATCAGCCGGGTTTTAATCGTAGATGATATTTATACCACAGGCAGCACATTGGAATCCATCAGCCGGCTGTTAAGCGAGGCGGGCATTCCCGAAATATATGCCGCTACCCTTTGCGTGGCGGGCGGAGAGACGGATTAACTCCCTACATTTGCAGCAGGGCCGTAGCAATAAAGAAATACACCAAAAGCGAGACGGCATCCACCGCTGTGGTAATAAAGGGAGAAGCCATCACCGCCGGGTCAAAGCCCAGCCGCTTGGCCAGCATGGGCAGGGTACAGCCGATCACTTTGGCCACCAGCACCGTAATGGCCAGGGTCATACATACCACCAGGGCCACCATCACCGTCACACTGGGGTTTCCCATAATCAGCCGGTCCACCAGCATAATCTTCCCAAAACAAGCCACGGCCAGCACGGCGCCGGCCATGGCCGCCGTCCGCACCTCATTCCAAATCACCTTGGGTAAGTCCTTAAACTCCAGCTCTCCCAAGGACAAAGCCCGGATAATGGTCACCGAAGACTGGGAGCCGGAGTTGCCCCCCGTATCCATCAGCATAGGAATAAAGGCGGTAAGCACTACCTGGGCTGCCAGAGCGTCTTCAAAGCCGGAAATAATCATCCCGGTGAAAGTGGCGGATACCATCAGCAAAAGCAGCCAGGGAATCCGATGCTTAAACAAATCCCAGGGGGTGGATCTGAGATAGGTCTTATCCGAGGGAGTCATACCGGCCATGATTTCCATGTCCTCCGTGGCCTCTTCCTGCAGCACGTCCATGGCGTCGTCGAAGGTGATGATGCCCACCAGCCGGCCGCCGGTATCCACCACCGGCAGAGCCAGGAAGTTATACTTGGACAGCATATGGGCCACTTCTTCCTGATCCGTCATGGTATCCACGGAAATCACATTGGTCTCCATAATATCGGAAATCAGCGTGTCGTCGTCCTGGGCTAATAGCAGATCCTTCACGCTCACCAGGCCTAAAAGAAGGCGGTCCTTGGTCACATAGCAGGTATAAATGGTTTCCTTATCCACCCCGGTACGGCGGATGCGGGTAATGGCGTCTCCCACCGTCATTTCCGGCCGGAGGGACACATACTCCGTGGTCATCCAGGCCCCGGCGGAGTTTTCCGGATAGCGCAGGATCTCATTGATTTCCTTCCGCATCTGAGGATCCGCCGCTTTTAAGATCCGCTTTACCACATTGGCGGGCATTTCTTCGACTATATCCACCGCATCGTCCACATACAGCTCGTCCATCACTTCCTTTAATTCCGTGTCGGAAAAGCCCTTAATCAGCAGCTCCTGCAGCTCCGGATCCATTTCCACAAAGGTTTCCGCCGCCTGTTCTTTAGGCAGCAAACGAAACAGAAGGGCCAATTCCTTCTCTTCCACTTCGTTTAACACCGCCGCCACATCCGAGGGATTCATGGTCACCAGAACATCCCGGATGGTGGTGTACTTTTTAGAGGCCAGCAGTTCCTGAAAGGTTCCTGCCAGCGAAAAACTGGTTTCGTTCATGATTTGTTCTTCGGCATGAGCCTGGAAAGAACAGCAGTCAGAAAGTTTTTACGAGGAAATCACCCTGTCCGCCGGGAGAGGGTCCTTCGTACTTCGGCCTGTACTGCCACCGCTTCCTGCGTCCATGTCATTTCCTCCTTTCGATAGATGAATTGCCTTTATAAAATAGCGTTTTTCACAGTTTTTGTCAACCGCTTTTGCCGCAGACCGCCGGTGTTGCCTCCCCCTGCAAACCCGAATCATCACAGGCGTTTTACATAGGACCGCCTTTTTTTATGCTCCGTGGAATCAAAACGCTGCTTCCACAGATTCCGGATGGCATGATTATCCTCCAGATTCAAATTGGTTTCCGCATACTGAATGGTAGGGCTGTACCGCAAAATCTTATCCAGCTCCGAGGCAATCATGACGCTCACCCCCCGGTTCTCCCACTCCGGCGCCACGCCGATCAGCGCCAGATCCAGAATCTCCGGCTTTCTCAGGCTTTGATAAATCCGCAGCAGGCAGCCGGGGGTCAATCTTCCGCCGGATTTCTGCACCGCCCGGGCAATAGAGGGAAAACACAGGCCGAAACATACCGGGTTTTCCGCCTCATCCAGCACCACGGTCACATATTCCTTCCGGACAATCAGGCGGAAATTACTAATCAGGTTCTTCTTCATCCCCTCGGTTATCGGAACCGTTCCGTAGATTTTACTGTAGCTTTCATCCAATAGTTTCAGAAAACTATCCGCATAACGGTCAATAAACTCGGAGGTGTTTTTAGCATCGCAGTAATGCAGTTTATAACGCTTGGCAATCAGCTCGCTTAAGCGGGCCATTTTTCCGTCGTCCTCTGCCTTGGCCCGCACCATGCTCTCAAACCAGTCCACTTCCTTTTCATACCCCAGGGCTTCAATTAACGCCGGGTAATAGGGGTAGCTGTATTGCTCTTCAAAGGTGGACAATTGGTCAAAGCCATCTATCAGCAGACCCTCCCGTTCCTGATCGGAAAAGCCCAGAGGCCCCACCACTTCTTCCATGCCCTTTTCCCGGGCCCAGTTTTCCACCGCATCGAACAAGGCCTTGGCTACAGCCTGATCCTCGATGGCATCAAAACGGGTAAAACGCACCCGCTTCTGCCCCCACTTTTCATTGGCGGCTTTTTGCAGAATCCCCTGGATGCGGCCCACCACCTGCTCCTCCCTTAGAGCCAGATAGAAAACGCTTTCACAGGTATCATGATATACATAATCCGGACGGAACATCTTCATTTCGTCCCCGTAAAGGGGGGGCACGAAATAGGGACAGTCTTTATACATCTTCAAAGGGAACTTCACAAAAGCCCTTTGATCCTTTTTATTCTCCACCTGACGGATTGTAATCATTTTGATACCTCAGTAAGCGTTAAGATTTGTACTGCCTGCAATACCGATTATAGTGCTTTCCCCGCAAAATACAAGAAAAACATTCCGTAATGCGCCAGAAGGGCGGCCGAAGCCGCCCTGTCGTCCCTTAAGAAAGGAATGTTTTACTCCGCCAGCAGGAAGGCTTCATAGCCTTTCACCGCCTCATAAATATCTGCTTTGCTGGCCAGTTCCCAAGGCGCATGCATGGAAAGCACCGCAATGCCGGCGTCCACCACGTTCATGCCGTAATTACCGGCAATGTAGGCGATGGTGCCGCCGCCGCCTTCATCCACTTTGCCCAGCTCTGCCGTTTGCCAGAACACACCTGCCTCGTCCATTACCCGGCGCACATAAGCCATGTATTCCGCCGAGCAGTCATTGGAGCCTCCCTTGCCCCGGGAGCCGGTATATTTATTAAATACCAGGCCCCGGCCCATGTAAGCCGTATTCTTCTTCTCATTCACGGAAGGGAAGTTGGGATCATAAGCGGCGCTCACATCCGAGGACAACATCCGGGAGTTGGCCAGGGCCCGGCGCAGAGCCAGGTCGGACTTCTCACCCATCAAAGCCATAATCTCCGCCACCGTGTTTTCAAAGAAGAGGCTGTGCATGCCCGTGGCCCCCACAGAGCCGATTTCTTCCTTGTCCACCAGCAGGCAGCAGCTGGTTCTCTTGGGTTTCTTCACCTTCAGCATGGCCACCAGAGAGGTGTAAGCGCAGATCCGGTCATCATGACCGTAGCCCATGATCATGCTGCGGTCCAGGCCGAAATCCCGGGCGGGGCCGGCAGGCACCACTTCGATTTCCGCAGAAATAAAGTCTTCCTCCTCAATGCCGTAGCCATCCTTCAGAATGGCCTTGATATTCTTCAGCACGCTGGCCTTGGGCTCTTCGCCCTCTTTCTTGGGTTTCTCTTCCGCCACCTTTTCGCTGCCGATGAGCACATTTAAGTCTTCGCCTTCGATAATCTTGGCGGCCGGCTTATTCATCTGGTTAGCGGCCAGGTGAGGCAGCAGATCCGTGATGCCCACCACCGGGTCTTTCGGATCTTCCCCGATGCAGACCTTTACCACGCTGCCGTCCTTCTTGGCTACCACGCCGTGGAGAGCCAGAGGCAGGGCCACCCACTGGTACTTCTTAATGCCGCCGTAATAATGGGTATCCAGCAGCGCCTGGTCCGTATCCTCATACAGAGGATTCTGTTTTAAGTCCAGACGGGGAGAATCAATATGGGCTCCCAGGATATTCATCCCTTTTTCCATAGGTTCCTTGCCGATAGTAAAGAGGGCCATGCATTTGCCCATAATAGTAGCGTAAATCTTATCCCCTGCCTTCAGTTTCTTGCCGGCGGCAATGGCCTTCTCCAGGCTGATGTAGCCGGCCTTCTCCGCTTCCGCCACAGATAAATCCACACATTCCCGCTCGGTTTTGCCCTTGCTGAGGAATACCCGGTAATCCTCTCCTAAGGTGTACAATTCTTTCTTTTGCTTCTTGTCATAAGACAGCCATGCATTCTTTCTTTCCATTGATTATTCCTTTCTTAACCTTTCCCGGTAACGGGTGAGGGCGACTCTCTCCCCCTTGCCCTCCCCCTGTCGAGGGGGGCAAAACCGCCGCTGCGCTGCCAGCGGCAGATAAAGCGAGGCGGTTTTGGTGACATCGTCCTGCAAACCGACCGACAAGGGAAGGTTTGCAGCTGACGATGGTGGGAGGGGGCGACTCGCTCCCTATAATCTGCAGACTTCCTGCACCCAGCCTTCCGGCCCTTCGAGGCGGCCCCACTGGATGCCGGTCAGGGTATCATAGGCATATTGGGCAATGGGTCCGATTTCATTGTTGTTGATAACCATCACCTTCTCGCCCCATTTCAGCTCGCCCACGGGGCTGATCACCGCTGCGGTGCCGCTGCCGAAGCATTCCTGGAGCTTGCCCGCGTCCGCCGCATCTGCCACTTCCTGAATGGCAATCTTCCGTTCCGTTACTTTATAGCCCTTGGACTTCAGCAATTCGATGATGGACTTGCGGGTAATGCCTGCCAGGATGCTGCCGTCCAGTTCCGGCGCCAGCACTTCATTATCGATGACAAAGAAGATGTTCATGGCGCCCACTTCGCCCACATACTTCTTCTCTACGCCGTCCAGCCACAGCACCTGGGAATAGCCCTTTTCGTGGGCCGTATGCTGAGCCAGCATGCTGGAAGCATAATTGCCGCCGGTCTTGGCAAAGCCCATGCCGCCCCGCACGGCCCGGACGAAGTTCTCTTCCACATAAATCTTCACCGGCTTTAGGCCCTCGGGATAATACGCGCCGCTGGGGCTCAGCAGCACCATGTACAGATAATTATCCGCGTCCTTCACCCCCAAACGGGACTCATTGCCGATGACGAAGGGACGGATATACAGAGAGGAGCCTTCCTGCCGGGGCACCCATTCCTTGTCCAGCTTAATCAGCTCTTTCAGGCTCTCCACGCAGAATTCCTCATCCAGCCGGGGAATGCAGATCCGGTCGTTGGAGAGATTCAGGCGCTTAAAGTTTTCCTCCGGCCGGAACAAAAGGATGCGGCCGTCTTCCGCCGCATAGGCCTTTAAGCCCTCAAAGGTTTCCTGGGCATAATGGAGGCAGGTGCTGGCAGGGCTCATGCTGATGGGACCGTAGGGAACAATCCGGGCGTCGTGCCAGCCGATGCCCTTATCATATTCCATAATCAGCATGTGATCCGTAAATACGCGGCCAAATCCCAAAGCTTCTCCGGGAGCCGGCTTCGACATGGGATTGGTGGTCTTCTGAATGCTTAAATTCTTCACGTCTTTTTCTCCTTAAGAAATAAGATTTTATTGTGATTGCTTATTGGTTTCGCTATAATCAAGGGGCAGGGAATCCCCTGCAGGAGGTAATCATATGTCCGCAGCCAACGCTTTGTCCCTTCGCCTTGCCGAACAGATCACCGAGATGCTTTCCCTAGGCCGCTTTCAGCCGGGGGATAAACTACCGGGAGAACCGGAGTTTTCCCGGGAATTAGGAGTCAGCCGCACCACCCTTCGGGAAGCCATTCGGGTGCTGGCTACCCGGGGGATTCTGGAAGTCCGCCGGGGCGTGGGCACTTTCGTGACCCGCAGCGAACACATCCATGCGGATTATGATCTTTTAAAGATCCAGGATACCCGTGTAAGTCTGAAGGATCTTTACGAGATCCGGCTTCTTTTTGAGCCCCAGGCCGCTTACTATGCCTGCCTGCGGGCTACGGAGGAAGAGCTTTCCGCCATTCTCCGCTACGGCCGGGAGCTGGAAGACATTGTGCTGGCCAGGGATCCCCGCTGGGACGAGTACGAGCGCCAGTTCCATAATTCCATTGCGGCGGCGGCCCATAACCAATTCATTACCGCCCTCTTTCCCAGTCTGAACCGGGCCATCCGCCAGGGGGTCATATTAGCCAATGAGTCGCCTCTGGTGGCGGAGCATACCCTGGGGGATCACCGGCGGATTATGGAATATATCAAGGACCGCAATCCTATCGGGGCCAAGGCCGCCATGCACCTGCATATGCTGAACACCATGCAGGATTTTCATATTGAGATTGATTAAATCCTCTTCGTAGGGGCGGGCAGCGCCCGCCCGCGGGCGACCAATGGTCGCCCCTACGGCTGCAGGCTTCACTCGCCCGCCCTCGGGCTCGCCCCTACGGCATTATTCCACGCACTCTGCGCCTTTTAATAACGCTTCCCGGTTCAGGGGAATCAGCTTCGCCTTCTTCTCGCCCAGCTTCTCCAGCAGCGCCTCCAGAATGGTCTCAATCTCCACACATTTGGACTGCCCCAGATACGCCCCCAGCATGATCATATTGGAAACCTTATCGTTCCCCAACTGAGCGGCTATTTCATTGCAGGGCACATAATAAGCCTTCACATCCGTCCGCTGCACCTTAATATCCACGATGGAACTGTTGACGAAAATGCTGCCCCCGGGGGCCACAATCTTCTCGAACTTCTCCAGGGACGGCCGGTTCATGGCCACCAGAGCCGTGGGCACCGTTACCAGGGGAGAATCGATTTCCTCATCCGACAGGGTCACGCTGCAGTTGGCGGTGCCCCCCCGCATTTCCGGGCCGTAGGAAGGCACCCAGGTGGTGTTTTTCCCTTCCATCATCCCCGCCTGTGCCAGCAGCTGGCCCATCAAGAGCACGCCCTGGCCGCCGAATCCGGCAAATAAGTTTCTCTCAACCATCTTACACCTCCTTAAAGGTACCCAGCGGGTAATAAGGAATCATGGCCTCGCCGATCCATTCCATAGACTCCGCCGGCGCCTTGCCCCAGTTGGTGGGGCAGGGAGACAGAATCTCCACCATGGAAAAGCCCTTACCGGCCATCTGGGTCTCGAAAGCCTTCTTGATGGCGGCCTTGGTCTTGATCAGATTCGGAGTGGTATTCAGAGCCGTCCGGGCAATGAAAGCGGAGCCGTTAATGGTGGAAAGCATTTCCGCCATGCGGATGGGCTCCCCGCAATGATCCTTATCCCGGCCCAGAGGGCTGGTGGTGGTCTTCTGGCCCACCAGAGTGGTGGGAGCCATCTGGCCGCCGGTCATGCCGTAAATGGCATTGTTGATGAAAATGGTAGTAATCTTCTCTCCCCGATGGGCGGCATGAACGATTTCCGCCGTCCCGATGGAGGCCAGGTCCCCGTCGCCCTGATAGGTGAAAATATAATGATCCGGATGGACCCGCTTAAAGCCCGTAGCCACCGCCGGCGCCCGGCCGTGGGCGGCTTCATACATATCGATTTCAAAGTAGTTGTAGGCAAACACCGCGCAGCCCACAGGAGCCACGCCGGCGCACTTTCCCTGAATGCCCAGCTCTTCAATTACCTCGGAAACCATACGGTGGACAATGCCGTGACCGCAGCCGGGGCAATAATGCAGATGCACATCCCTCAATACCGGTGTTTTTTTAATCACAGTGCTCATAACTTACCCCCTCTTCATTTCCAAAATGCGCTCCGCGATTTCTTCCGCAGAAGGAATCCGGCTGCCGGCCTTGCCCATAAACTGCACCGGCTTGATGCCGTTTGCCGCCAGGCGGATATCCTCCACCAGCTGGCCGGCGGACACTTCTACCGTGAGGGCTTCCTTCACGCTCTCCTGCGCCAGGGCTTCGTGAACTGCCTCGCTGGGGAAGGGCCAGAGGGTAATGGGCCGCACCAGACCGCATTTGATGCCCTGCTCACCCAAAATCCGGATGGCAGCCTTGCAGATCCGGGCCACGGTGCCGTAGGCGCAAAGAATGTATTCCGCTCCCTCGGTGTTGTAGCACTCCACCATCTTTTCGTTTTTCTCAATGACGGCATAGCGTTCAAAGAGCCGGTCCACCAATTCGTCCAGATCCTCGGTTTCAATATACAGGGAGTTCAGCACGGAGCGGGGTTTCTTGCCGCCGGGGGTGTAGCCGGTGGCTGCCCAGGGTTTCTCCGGCAGCTGCAAATCTTTTGCTTCCTTCAGCTCCACCGGTTCCATCATCTGGCCGATTAAGCCGTCCGCCAGGATAATCACCGGGGTGCGGTATTCGTCCGCCTTATCAAAGGCCTTCTGCATCATATCCACGGTTTCCTGAATGGAGGCAGGGGCATAGACAATGGCGTGGTAATCGCCGTGGCCGCCGCCCTTTACCGCCTGGAAGTAGTCCCCCTGAGAGGCCTGAATATTCCCCAGGCCGGGGCCGCCCCGCATCATATTCACCACCACGCAGGGAATCTCCGCTGCCGCAATGGTGGAAATGCCTTCCTGCTTTAAGCTGATGCCCGGGCTGGAGGAGGAGGTCATCACCCGGGCGCCGGCGCCGCCGGCCCCGTATACCATATTGATGGCCGCCAGTTCGCTTTCCGCCTGGAGGAAGCAGCCCCCCACCTGGGGCAGACGCAGGGACATATACTCGGGGATATCATTCTGCGGGGTAATGGGATAACCGAAGAAATAACGGCAACCCGCCTGGATGGCGGCTTCCGCAATGGCTTCGCATCCCTTCATGAGTTTCTTTGCCATAGTCTTTACTCCTTCTCAATCTCAATGGCCGTATCCGGGCAGGTTCTGAAACATCCTGCGCAGCCGATGCAGGCCTCCGGGGCCACCACTTCCGCGGGATAATAGCCCTTTTTGTTCAGGTGCGTGGTGGAAATCGCCAGCACCGCCTTGGGACAGATGCGCACGCACAGGCCGCAGCCTTTGCACCAGTCCTCTAAAATCGTGACTTTGTTCATACTTTCCTCCTTTTACAATCCTTCCTCCAAATACTTCCCCCAGCTCCTGTGCATCAGGATTTCAATGGGATAAAGCTGTCCTATATATTTCTCCTCCAGCCCTTTCTCCCGGGCCATGGTTTCAAAAGCCTCCAGCATCTCCGGCTGCCCGCAGGTTCCCCACACGGGAATCCCGGTCTGATCCGAAAGCGCCTTCACCAGCTCATAACCTTCCAGCAAATGCTCCGGTTCCGTTTCCTCCGCCATATTGCCGTTGTTGACAATCCCTGTGATTCTGAGGCGGCTGACCCCCTGTATCTTTTCCAATAAAACCCAGGCGCTCTGAAAATCCGCTGCCACGGGACGGCGGGGATTCACCACAAAGAGGATATTCAGTTTATCTGCCGGAATATTGCTGAAATTCGGCTTATACTGCCCTAGGGCCACGGCTCCTACATGGTCGCCCCCCACATCGAAAATCACCGTCCCCTCTCCCGGCGTAAAAGCCGCATATACCCGGGGGGACAGAGACATAATTTCGATTTTCTTCATAGAATAAGGCGGGGAGATAATCTCCACCCCCGCCTTGTCTAACATGTCCTGCCGTTCCGTTACGCGAAAATATGGATTAATGACATCCAGATCCACCAGCATGCAGGCCTGCCTTGCTGCCCTTTCCATGGCTAAATTCAATGCCAGCTCGCTTTTTCCGCTGCCAAAACCGCCTAACAGCACATAGTACTCCCGCACCTTGGACCTCCCGGATATTTCAATACTTCCGATCTACTTGTCTGACAACACCAATCTGTTGTCCGATATTACCTGTAGAGTACCAAATCCGCCGGAAAAAGTCAACTGTTTCCGGCGGCTGTTTATGCATTGATTATCCCCTTTACGCTCCTTGCTAAGATGGCAGCAGGCGGATTTTCGGGTGCGTCTCCCGGAAGATGCTGTCGGTGGTATACAGACGGGTAATCAGCTCCAGCAGCTCGCTTTTCACCGCCGTATTCTCACAGTGGGATACAAACACGAACAGCTCTCCTGCCCCCAATTCCTTCAGCTTCCCGGCCGCCGTGGCCAGGGTCTTCCCGCTGGCGCAAATATCATCCACCATCAGGATATCCCGTCCGGCTATGAGTTCCAGGTCCCCTTCTATGCGGTAATCATTGATGACCCGGGTGGTTTTATCCCGGGTTTTCATGCCGTACACATACGGCCGGTCTGTCTTATCCGCATAGCGCTTCACCGCCCCCTCATCCGGGTAAAACAGGATGGCCTGATCCCCTAATTCTTCCAGCACCGCATGAATATACCCTTCCGGCGTAATGACCCGGATCCGGTCTATCAAAGCCTCGCTGACGGTGGAGTGAGGATCCAGCACCACCACCCGGCTGAATTGCAGCTGATTGATGATTTCCGCAAAGTATTTCAAGGAAAACACATCCTTTTCCCGCTGGGCTTTGTCCTTCCGGGCATTGGGAATATAAGGCATGCGCAGTTCCACATCCCGGATGCCCTTGCTTTGCAAATGCCGGGTCAGGAAACAAATGCTGATCAGCTCCTCGTTTTTATCGAAGCGCCAGCCGATGATATTGAGCCCTTCGAAATTCAACAATTCCGGCTCTATTTTAATATCCAGCGCCCCGTCCGAAAAATACTTGGGGCTGACTTCTTTTCCGTTTAATGTGATCATACGCCTCCGCCTTTCCGATTGTTATGACAAGAGCCCGGCTATCACCCTTTTTTCGCCTCTGCTTTCCGGATGAGCATCAATACGAACACCAGCAAAAGCATGGCCAAGGGGGTTACCAGCATGGTGACGGCGCTGCCGCTTAGGTGGCACACCAGACCGGCGATTAGATATCCGACCCCGCTGACGGCAGCTGCCGTTAAAGCGTAGGGCAGCTGGGTGGACACATGGTCCATATGATTGCACTGAGCGCCGGCGGAGGACATGATGGTAGTATCCGAAATGGGCGAGCAATGATCCCCGCACACGGCACCGGACAGGCAGGCCGCTACGGAAAGCACCAGCATTTCCGAATCCACCGGGAAGATGGCGCAGACAATGGGAATCAGAATCGTAAAGGTTCCCCAGCTGGTGCCGGTGGAGAAGGCCAGAAACACGGAAAAGAGGAAAACGATAAAGGGAATAAATATCTGCAGGGAAGCTGCTGAAGACTCCACCACCCCGTGGACGAAGGAATCCGCCCCCAAAAGGCCGGTAAGGCCGGAGAGGTTCCAGGACAGCACCAGAATAATCATGGGGGCGCTGAAGGAACGGAAACCCGCCGCAAAGCTTTCCATAAAACTTTTGAAGGTAATCACCCCCCGGGCCATGTACAGCCAAAGGGTAATCAGCAGCGTGATCAGCGATCCCATCACCAGGGCGGAAGCGGAATCCGCCTCCTCAAAGGAGCGCAGGAAGGGGGTTCCGGAAAAACCGCCCCCGGTATAAGCCATAGCCAGAATGCAGGTCACAATCAAAGTCACCACCGGAATCAGCAAATTGGAAAGCCGGCCGTTTTCCACCGGGTCTTTCACTTCCTCAAAATAGGGGGTTTCCCCTAATGTCAGGCCCTCTCCGGCGGCTGCCCGCTGCTCATGCAGGCGCATTTTGCCGAAGTCCAGTCCGCGCTTTGCCAGCAGGAACACCATCAGTAGGGTCACCAGGGCATAGAGATTATAGGGAATTGTATGCAAAAACATCTGGAAGCCGTTAATCTCATATTCCGCAGGAATGGAGTAAGACACCGCAGCGGCCCAGCAGGAAATGGGGGCGATAATGCAAATGGGGGCGGCAGTGGAATCGATGATGTAAGCCAGCTTGGCCCGGGAGACCTTGTGGGTATCCGTAATGGGCCGCATCACGGAGCCCACGGTCATGCAGTTGAAGCCATCGTCCACAAAGATCAGAATCCCCAAAAGGGCCGTGGCCAGCTGGGCCCCCGCCCGGGTCTTGATCCGTTTGCCGGCCCATCTGCCAAAGGCGGTAGCCCCGCCGGAGCGGTTCATGAGGACCACCAGGGTGGCCAGTAAAATCACGAAAACCAGAATCCGGGCGTGGGAGCCGTCGGTAATGCCTGCTATGAGCCCCCCTTCCTCATGGAAAAGCATGGTATTGAGAGCCAGCTCTCCGTTGCCCCCCGCATACAGAAAGGCCCCTACCAGAATGCCCATAAAGAGGGAAGAATACACTTCCTTGGTAATAAAGGCCAGGGTGATGGCTACCAATGGCGGCATCAGCGCCCAGAAGCTGGAATGGACCTTCGGAACATAATCTTCCGGCACGCTGTTCGGGGAATTCAAGGAAAGAATCAATACCCCAACAAGCACGGCCAACACGATCAAATGTGGAAAAAAGCGGCGGAAAAAGCCTTGTTTCGATTGCTGCATGATACAGGTCTCCTTTATATAGTGCAAAAGCGGCCCTTTGAAGCGGATCTCAGCAGCCTTTCCGGCCGCTCTTATGATCCTCCAGGGAGCAGGCGGCGGGAGAACCATATTCAATCAGTCCCGCATCCGCCGGATCAATGGATACTCTCCCATCCTCAAAAACAAAGGCGGGAACACCCACATCCCCGATCTCTTTGCAGTGATCGAATACGGGGCTGGAATCCCGAAGCCGGACAAAGGCTCCCAGGTTCCGGATGTTCTCGCCGATATTGATGTATTCAAATTCCTCTTCCCGGCCGGCTATCTGATCCTCAAGGAAATCACAATAGGGACATGTGGGCATGCCGTAGATTTTGATCATCTCATTTTCCTCCTGTTTTTTGCATCAATGGATTTTGTTTCCATCAGCCACTATATCATAGCACAGATTCGCAAAAAACAAAAGAGGAATCCCTTTTGTATCATTCAATAATAAACGTTCAAGGATGGCCGGGTTCAAGGATGGCGGCAGCCCTCATTGCTGTTCCAGCCTTCGCACCGCCCGGGCAATCTGCCGGGCCGTATCCCCCGCCGTCATGGCGGTAGGGCCCATTTCCTCCTCTGCCGCTTCTCCGGCCAGGCCGGCCAGGAAGGCGCCGGCGGCCCCTACTTTCGGCAAAGATCCCTGAGCAAAACCTAAAAGGGCTGCCAGGACGCCGGAAAGCACATCGCCGCTGCCGGCAGTGGCCATGCCGGGACAGCCTCGGTCGCTTATCCAGCTCTCCTGGTCGTCGCTTACCAGGGTAGCCGGGCCTTTCAGCAAAACCGTGCAGCGGCCCAACAGAGCCAGTTCTTTGGCCGAAGCCAACGGATGTTCCTCAATTTCCCACGCCGTAGTTTTCAGAAGCCGGGCCGCTTCCCCCAGATGGGGCGTCAGCAGCACCCGGGCTTTCGTTTCGATTAAAGGTCCCCAGCCCAGTCGGGAAAGGGCGTACAAGCCGTCCGCATCAATCACCAGGGCCCCCTCATAATGGGCCAGAACATAGGCCAGGGCTTTCTCCACTTCGTCGCTGCGGCCGATGCCCATGCCAAAGGCCATGCTCTGGACCCGGCGGCAGAAATCCGCCCATTCCTCTTCCGCAAAAAGCAGGTTTCCCCCCGCGTCTTCCGAAAGAGGAAAGAGAGTGCTTTCCAGCAGATACGGGGCCATCAGGGGGCATAAGCTTTTGGGAACGGCAGCCGATACCACCCCGGCGCCGCTGCGCATGGCGACAGAAGCCATAGCGGCCAGGCGGGGCGCTCCGCTGTAGGCAAGGGAGCCGCCGGCCAGCCCCACATAGGCATAGCTGCCTTTATGGGCATAATTTAAACGCTTCGGCAGGCAGGATGCCGCGTCCTCCTCTTCCATCAGGAATGCATCGGTCTGGAGAGGCGGAATCCCGATATCCGCATTCACCAATTCTCCCCGGCAGTCCTTGGCTCTTCCCAGAAAATGCCCGGGCTTCAAGGAGCCTATGGAAATGGTTTGCTGCGCCTCAACGGCCGTGTCCCCCAGGCCGGTATCCCCGGAAAGGCCGCTGTTGATATCCACAGATATAATATGCCCGCCGCTGCAATTGATTTGGCGGATGGCATCCGCTACCGGATCTCGGGGAATCCCGGAAAAACCGGTGCCCAAAAGACAATCCACCACTGTGGCAAAGCCGGACAGTTCCTGCCCGAGGGTATAGGGCCTTACATCGATTCCCGCCTCCAGGCATTGCTCGTAATAGCGCCTGCCCTCCGGGGAAAAGGAATCGGAAACCCGAAAGACGGTGACGGCAAGGCCCCTGTCCCTCAGCAACAGGGCCAGGGCATAACCGTCGCCTCCGTTACCGCCGCCCCCCGCCAGGATGGCCACCGGGCTTGTAAAGCGCCCTTTTTCCGCCACGGCCTCCGCCGCCCGCCCCATCAGAACATAGCCCGGGGTTCCTCCCCGGATAGCGGCCGCATCACTCTCCCGCATAGTTTGAACCGATAAGATTTCCTGCATATTCTCCTCTTTTCTGAAAGCTGTCAATGAAAACCGTCCCCGCTGACACATTGTAGCATCAATCAATCCGTTTTTCTATAGGATCAATGTAAAAGCGGCCCGCGTCCCTACCTTTTCCGCAGCATACCCATGATGGGCTTGAAATACGGGTCCGCATCCGTTTTCTCCCGGAAGTACCGCAGCTGTTCCTCGTTCAAGTGTAGCACGGCAATGTGATGATACACCGTGATCCGTTTCTTGTCCGGAAAGCGGGCCCGGATGGTATGCTATTCCTCCCCTGCCAGGCCGCATAATGACGATCCCCATCCATCTGCGACAGGCATTCGCCTCATCTTCGGTTTGCTGATACAGCAACCTCTTCATCGTATGCGCAGGAAGAGATCATTGGCCTCCGGGGCTAATCTCAAGACCGTCTCCGCATACTCGTTTAAGAAGGTCTCCCGGCATCTTTGTGGTGGTATTCATTAACCGTAATAGTTCCCGTCTCCGTTCAGCAGTTCTACTCCATCGGAGCCTTTTTTCAGAACAATGAATTGGTAAGGCAAGCCGAGCCCGTTTTTGCCTCAGATCTTATGAAAGTATTGGAGAAAACCGGCCTCCCCCCAGTCTCCCTGCGGACCCTGCAGCGGGATTTGAAGGATATAATAGAAGCCCGGAGGCTATATCGGAATTTCAGCAGTTAATAGTTTTTACCCCCGCCGGTTCCCGGCGCTCGGGTTCAAACCCTCCCGCACAAAAAAGGAGCCTTTCGGCTCCCTTTTTGTGCGGAGAAGGGGGGATTTTCGCGGCTTCGCCGCCCCCTCCATCGTCAGCTACAAACCTTCCCTCATCGGTCGGTATGCAGGACGATGTCACCAAAACCGCCTCGCTTTTTCTGCCGCTGGCAGCGCTTCGGCGGTTTTGCCCCCCGCCGGTCCCCGGCGCAGTGGTTCAAATCCTTCGCAGGTCCACAGAAAAAGGACCCAGATGGGTCCTTTTCCGTGGAGCGGAGAAGGGGGGATTTGAACCCCCGCGCCGGTTGCCCGACCTGTCGGATTTCAAGTCCGATACCTTCAGCCTCTTGGTTACTTCTCCTAAATGCATCAGACAAGAAGAGATTTTAGATTTTTTACCCTCTTTTGTCAAGGGTCCCGCTTGCTTTTTCCGGCTTTTAGTGGCACAATGCAGTGAGCAAGCAAACTATAATTCCGGCAGGTTATGTCTCATGAATAAGAAAACCCTCGGTTATTTCCTGATCGTCCTCTCCGCCGTCATTTTCAGCACGGTGGAACTGAGCATCAAATCCGTTTCCCAGCATTTTGCTGCTCTGCAGCTCACCGCCATCCGCTTTTTTGTGGGCGGGCTGTGCCTGATTCCTTTTGCCCGGCAGGCTCTAAAGAAAAAAGGCCGGAAGCTGAAAGCGGCGGATCTGGGCTTCTTTCTGGTGATGGGCCTCCTCTTTGTGGTGCTGAGCATGGTCTTTCATCAAATGGCCATCTACCGGGCGCCTGCCTCTGCGGTGGCGGTCCTTTTTTCCACCAATGCCCTCTTTGCCACCCTGATGGCCGGACTGATTCTAAAGGAGCCCCTGGGAAAGAATCATTATATCGCCCTGGTTTTTGAAGTATCTGCGGTCATCCTCATAATCGCTCCCTGGGATCAGAAACTGGATCTTCTGGGTTTGATTTTCGCTCTGATCGGTGCTTTTATCTACGCCTGTTATATCGTGGCCGGAAAAAAACGCAGCGGCGAGCTGGGGGGCATTGTCATCACCTGCGGCAGCGTGCTGTTCGGCTCGGTGGAACTGATGCTGCTGCTCGCTTTGGGAAATGTGCCGTCGGTGGCGCAGTTTCTGCAGAACACCGGGCTTTCCATGCTGGCAAATGTACCGCTGCTGCCCCGGCTCAGCTGGGATTTGCTGCCCATCTTTATCTATATCTGCGTCATTGTTACCGCCGCCGGCAATGTGTTCCATATGATTGCGGTAGAGCTGACCTCCGCCCGGGAGGCAGCGGTGGTATTCTTCCTGAAGCCTATGCTGGCACCGATTTTAGCCTTTCTCTTCCTGCAGGAAAACATCAGTCTGAATATGGGGATTGGCATCGTGCTTTTCCTGATCGGATCGGCTGTTGCTTTATGGGGCGGCCGACGCAAGGAGTAGCCCGCTTGCCTCATTCCTTCAAGTATTCCAGGATTTCCTCTGCATTGGTATCCGGTTTCACCTTGGGCATCACTTTTTCGATAATCCCCTCTTCGTTGATGATATAGGTGGACCGGACCACTCCCATGCTCACCTTTCCGTAATTTTTCTTTTCCTGCCAGACGCCGTAGGCTTCGATAGCCACCCGTTCCGGGTCGGAAATCAAAATGAAAGGCAGCTCGTATTTCTCCGCAAACTTCTGATGGGACGCCACCGAATCTTTGCTGATGCCGATCACCGCCACATTTTGAGCCTTAAATCCGGCATAGCGGGCCGCAAAAGCGCAGGCCTGCCGGCTGCAGCCCGGGGTATTGTCCTTGGGGTAAAAATAGAGCACCACTTTTTTCCCCCTAAAGGAAGACAAACGGACGGGATTGCCGTTCTGATCCGGCAAAGTAAAGTCCGGCGCTATGGTTCCTGCTTCTAAAAACATCCTTTTCTCCTTTCTTTTTGGCAACTGAACTTATCATACAAAAAATCTTGACCATTTTGGGTGACATTATCACCGAAAACTGTTTCTATGCCTTGATTCTTGTCTTGACCCCCCTTCCGTCAGGATGCTATAGTAAAGACAACAAGAAGGAAAAGGAGTCGTAACATGTTCAAAAAACGCATTGATATCTACAAAAAGAGGGACAGGGAAGGCTGGCTGCAGATGCGGGCGGCACTGAAGGAAGCCGGCCTGGGCGGCGTCAAATCCGGCCACTTCCAGCAGGACACGGTAATGGCCTGCGGTTGCGGCGCCAAGCTGGACCCCCGAAATTTCGGCGAGAAAGGCAAAATCGACCGGGACATTTACTGGATACGGGTTCCTGCGGAGGATGAGGCAAAAGCTCTGGAGATTCTGAAGAAAAACGGCCTGGTTCCTCAGGTGGATCAGGACATTTTAGTGGACGCTTCCTTGCGGAAAAAGCCGGTTAAGGACGTATTTTAATCCTTATCGCTTTCCCGAAGCAGCATCAAAAACAACTCTCCTATGCCCTGGGCCAGCTGGGAGGCGCTGCGGACCCGCACATAGCTGTGGCCGAAAATCTGGGTAATGTTTTCCAGGTTATGCAGATTGCCATGGAAAACAGCGCCTACCCGCAACCCCTCCCGGCGCAGTCCGGCAACGGCCCGGGCCGCCAGCTGAACAGCCGCGGCGCCCTCATATTCTTTCCGCTTTCCGCCCGCCGTCAAGGGGGTGGAATCATTGGGGCTGCCATCCGTCAGAATCAGCAATAAACGCTTCTTGCCCGGCATCACCATATCGTCATCTAATCGTCCCATGGCCCGAAAGGCCAGGGCGTCCCGATTCCATCCTCCGGAGAAGAAAGACATCAAGCCCTGGCAATCCGAATTGTTCCAGGGTTTTAAGATTTCCAGCACCGTATGGGAGCGCAGGCTCCGAAAGGCGGTGACCCGTACCGGGATATAGGATTTTTCCAGGCTTCTGGCCAGAATATAAGTCTCTGCCGCCAATAGTTCCTGGGAGTTCAGCCGGGATTGGGAGGCATCCAAAAGCAAATCCACACAGATATCCGACTCCACATCATCACTGTTTTTCAGAAAAACCCGGTCATCCTGCAAAAGCGGCAGCCGATATGCCTTTTCAGCCTGCAGCCGTCCCCGGCGGGCACTTTCCGGACTGGGCCGCAAGTACGAGGAAAAAATGGTGTCCAATTGAGCGCTCAGCTTCTTGATGTGGAGCTGCACCTGAGAGGCATGCTCTTTCAGAAAGGCTTCGTTTCTCTCCCGCTGATACCGGGCCGCCTCCCTAATGCGGGCCGCTTCCGGATCCGCCATATCCCCTTGTTTACCACTGCCGATCCAAAGCCTTGTTCCGTCATTTTCCCCGCAGCACAGCTCCTCCTCCAGCATGAGAAGCTCCGCCTCGGAAATCACGCAGGGACCGAACACGGCCCGGATAAAGTCCCGGTCTTCCTGATTGGGCCCGGTATGTCGTCCCAGGCCTTCATGGCGCTGGGCCACGGCCCGCTCATGATCTCCCTCTCCGCTGCCGGTGCGGACAATCAGCCTGTCTTTCCGCTGCTTTTCATGCCGCCGCAGGGATCTTAAAACAGACGCTGCGGCGGATCTTTTCCGGGGCATTCCCGGCTCGTAGCGGAAAAACTGCTTCAAAAAGGCCTCCATGGCCGCCAGTACCGCCGCTAAGTCCCAGCTGCCGGAAAAGCTTAGGGCCTCTGCCATTTTCTTCTCCCGGGGCGTCACCAATGGCCCCCGCTGCCCGCATACCGCGGCCCAGCGGGCCTGCTGCTGGGTGTAAACCGCCATGCTCTGGTGTTCCATCTGCTGGCGGGACATATCCTCCTGCTTCTTGAAGAAGTGCCGTCCTCTCTCCTGCCGCAGATGCTCCAGGAAGGGACGCTCCTCCACTTCCTTTTCGTACAGGCAGTTTTCCAGCCCCAGCCAGAGATAGGCGTCGAACTCCTCCGCCCGGGGATGCCTTTCATAAGAGACAAAGAAATCCCAAAGGCGGGATAAGCCCAGCCATTTATCCGCCAGGCCGATCATCATATCAAAATAATAATCCGCCTCTCCGTCCGGATAGAACGCCAAAAAGGGCGGATCGAAATCATAGCGCCCTGCTGCATTCCATATGGTATTCCGGGCCCGTCTGGCCTGGGCTGTAAAGTTCTTTTTGATCATGGATTAAACAAATCCCGGCGGGTCAAATCAAGAGGGAAACGGGCATGGATCACATCCCGGATCAGCCCCCGTTCATAACTGTCAAAGCTTTTGTTTACGATACACAATTCCAGGGCCCGGCCGGAGCTTAGCCCCTTTTCCATCAGGGAAATGGCGTCCAATAGCCCCCGCAGATCCAGGGCCGCATCGGAGATTTCCGCGCTTTCCGTCTTTTTCTGCAATTCTCCGTAAAGCTTGGCCAGCTGGCCCCGCAGTTTTTCCTTCAGTAAGGGGAAACGGCTTCCCATCAGCCGGTCCAGATTTTTCTCCGTAATCACCGGCATATCCAGCACCACAAAGCGGGATACCAGGGCCTCATTCAAATCTCTGGTTCCGGCATAACCGTAATTCATGGTGGCAATAAAGCGGGTTTCGGGCCTTAAGTCCTGTTTTTCATAACCCGGCACATCCAGGCTACGGCGAAAGTCCAGGGCCGCATGCAGCACCGCCAGCGCTTCATTTTTCGCCATATTGATTTCGTCCAGAATGCCGAAACCGCCCCGCTGGGCGCAAAGCCAGATGGGACCGGGCCTGAAGCGCACCGCCTGTCCGTCAAAGGTATCCGTGCCTACCAGATAGGAAGCATCCATATTGATGTGGAAGGACACATTCCAGACCGGGCGGCCAAAGAGAGCCCCCAGGTTTTCGGAGAGCACATTTTTCCCGCTGGCCTTGGGCCCCGCCAAAAGCAGGTTTTTCCCTGCCAAAAGGGCGGAAATGGCCTGTTCCCAGATATCCTTGCCGTAATACAGATACTCCGGGTCCGGGATCCGGTTCAGCTCTTCTTCGGGGGCCGGATAGGCAGCCCGAAAGGCCTCTACCCCCTCCAGCAAAGAGGGCTCCAGGCCTTCTTCCTTCAAAAACTGCAAAATCTTCTCCATGGCTACCCCTTATATGTATCCTGATAATCGCAAACCAAAAACAGCGGCTTGATTTTCACCACTTCATCATATTCGGCCTGGCTCACTTGGACCTGGGCATTTAAGGCTTTTAAGTCCTGCTTCATCAAATCATAAGACTCCTGCACCGAGGAGCCCCGCCCTTCCCGCAGGAGACGGATCATCCGCTCCAAAACCACCGGATGGGCGTAGGGAGCCGGCACAGGAAAGGCCCCGTCATAGGTCTTCAGATAGCGTTCCATGTCTTTTACGGCCTTATCCCACGCCTGATTGGATACCTTGATGCTGTTGTGCTTTCCGGGGATTAAATTGGCGGAAAGCATCAGGAAAAAGACGGCGGCGCCGCCTATAATGAGATACAGACCGGCTTGATTTCCGCTAATCAGAATGGCAAGACCTGCCAGAACGGCCACAGCCCCTAAAAGCCCAACCGCTGCGCCGAAAATCCTAAGGCGCATGGGCAGTTTGTCCGTGATCCGCTTTTGCTTGGCGGCATCCGTCAGAGCAGAGGACAGAGAGCTTCTGTGCTCCAGGAAGGACTTGGCCTCCCGGAGGCTCTCCACCGCCTTCCCGCTCTCCTCCGGCAGCTTGGCCAGATATCTGGCTTTTTCTTTTTCCTCCGTCTCCGCCAGGCGTTTTTCCCCTTCCCGGCTGAAGGTTTTGATCTCCGGCCTGTTTTCGCGGATCCAGTCCAGGATATTATCCACATCCCGCTCGTGCTTCACATAGCACTTCTTTTCGCCGCCGGGATATTCCACTACCAGGTAGGACATGGATCCGAAAACCCCTTTTCCGGTAAAACCGCCGGAGCTCATGGCCACCCGCTTATAAACCCGGCTCACTTCCGTCCAGGGAATATAATACCAGCGGCTTACGAAACGGCTGCCGATATACAGCGCCTTCTGGCCCACGCCGCAGACGCCGGCCGTCTTGCAGCTGCTTTTGTCCTTCTTCAATTCCTCCTTCGGCAGCGTCTGCTGCCCCAAAGGAAAGGAAACTAATGCCATATTCTCCTCCGTTTTGACAAAGGGCAGGAGTTTTCCTCCCGCCCTTGTCTTTCTATCCCAAAGGGATGTAATGATGGATCAGTCGGATCCTTATGCCACCTTGGAAGGCTGCTTGGCCAGCTTGTTCGCCTTGCTCAGGAACAGGGCCAGGAAGCCGATGGCTGCTACGATACCCACCACATAACCGATGGTGGTATTGGTTTTAAAGAACTCAATGAGGCCCATGCACTCCGGCGCCATCATGAAGTAGGTAATGGAAACCGCGCTCATGAAGGTGGCAGGTACGGCGCAAATCCAGTAGTTCTTCTTATTCTGTGCCAGATACATAGCACCGGCCCACAGCACGATCATAGCCAGGGTCTGGTTGGACCAGCTGAAGTAACGCCAGATAATCTGATAATCGATGTAAGGAACCATCTTGGCAGCTCCGTCCACGATCACTTCATGCTTCAAGGTATTGCCGAAGCCCAGCACAGCGCCTACGCCCAGCACGGGAATACAAAGGGCCAGACGGGTCTGCCATTTGCTCATATCCATCTTGAACCAGTCAGCCAGGGTCAGACGGGCAGAACGGAAAGCCGTGTCACCGGAGGTGATAGGACAGGCGATAACGCCCAGCATGGCCAGAATGGTGCCCACGGTTCCCATGGTGGTGGTACAGATGTTGTACACGGTGGTGGCGTTGCCGCCGCCCATTTCATTCAGTTTCTCCACGCCCAGCAGGGTCACGCCGGCAGCCGCCCAGATCAGAGCGATGATACCTTCCGCCACCATGGCGCCGTAGAATACACTGCGGCCCTGACGCTCGCTCTTTAAGCAGCGGGCCATCAGAGGGGACTGGGTGGCGTGGAAACCGGAAATGGCGCCGCAGGCCACGGTGATGAACATGAAGGCCCAGATAGGGGTCTTCTTGGGATGCATATTGGTGAAGTTCGCCCAGATCTCAGGGATGGGCTTGCCGCTGGTAAGGGTGCCGATACAAACGCCCGCCGCCATAATCAGCAGACAGATACCGAAAATCGGATAAATCCGGCCGATAATCTTATCCACGGAGATAAAGGTGGCGATAAAGTAGTAAATCAAAATGATGGCAAGCCAGAAGGCGGAATCCAGCAGAAGCTTGGAAGTGACACCGCTGTTCTTCAGCAGGGTCACCAGCAGACCGGCAGGACCCACGGCGAACACGGTACCAACCATGATCAGCAGAATCACGGAGAAAACGCGCATCACGTTTTTCATACCGCCGCCCAGGTAAATGCCCGTCACTTCGGAGATGGAAGCGCCATTATTCCGCTCGGACAGCATTCCGGCGAAATAGTCATGCACAGCACCGGCAAATACAGTTCCCAGGGTGATCCAAAGGAAGACCACCGGGCCCCAGATCGCTCCGGATAAAGCGCCGAAAATCGGGCCAAGGCCGGCGATGTTCAGCAGCTGCACCAGGAACAATTTCCATTGGGGCATTACCACATAGTCCACGCCGTCATTGATGGCAACGGCGGGAGTCTCCCGATCGTCCGGGCTGAAAATGCTGTCTACGATTTTGCCGTAGAACAGATAGCCCAGGATCAGAATGGCCAGACAGATCAGAAAGCTCAGCATACACATTCCTCCTCTTTTTTGCGGGTCATTTTTCCTTCCCCATGATCCGCACACGTTTTTATATCTTCGGTTATAATAATATAATTATAATAAAAACGCAACTATTTTTTTATAATTATGAGAAAAAACTCTTAAACTTAACATAAGAAGGTGTAATACTGTACTTATTTGGTGCAATCTGTTGTTTTTTCTGTCTCTCTCACGGCCCGTACCGTAGTTGCCCCAGCCGCTCTTCCACCTCCTTGTACATCTTTTCGTATTTTTCCAGCTTGGCTTTTTCTTCGTCGATTTTTGCCTGAGGTGCTTTGCTGATAAAGCGCTCATTGGACAGCATGCCCCGGCTGCGGGCCAGCTCGCCCTCCAGTTTTTTCAGCTCGCCGGAAAGCCGTTCGATTTCTTTGGCCTTATCTACCAGTTCGTCCATGGGAATGAACAGGGTGGCGGCCCCGGTGACGGCGCTTACCGCATCCGCGGGAATGCCGCTCTTATCCGCCTGGATCTGCAGGGCGGAGGCATTGGCCAGGGAGGCCATAAATCCGCTGCTCTTTTCCAGGCTTTCCCGGACAGCGGCTTCCCCGCTTACCAGGGTCAGATGCAGCTTCTTGGAAGGAGCCGCTCCCATATCCACCCGGATTTGACGCACTGCTTTGACGATGTCCTTAGCCCAGCTGATGCGCTGCTCCTCCTCCGGGAAGTTCAGACTTTCATCATACAGCGGCCAGGGGGCCTTCATAATGGTCTCCTCGCCGGTCTCCAGATAGCCGTAGATTTCCTCGGTAACAAAAGGAATAAAAGGGTGCAGCAACTTTAAGGCATTTTGCAGCACATGGTACAGGGTGGCAGCGGCGGCTTCCTTGGAGGCCTGCTGGCTTTCTCCGTAGAAGCGGGGCTTCACCATTTCGATATACCAGTCGCAGAATTCTTCCCACACAAAGTCATAGATTTTCTGCAGAGCGATGCCCAGCTCGTAGCGCTCGATATTCTCCGTCACCTCTTTGGTCACCTGATTCAGGCGGGAGAGAATCCATTTGTCCTCATCCTGAAGCGTCGCCGCTGCCAGCGGCTTCCGTTCCACATTTTCCATATTCATCAGCATAAAGCGGGACGCATTCCACACCTTATTGATGAAGTTCCGGCTGGCCTCCACCCGCTCCCAGTAGAAGCGCATGTCATTTCCCGGAGAGTTCCCCGTTACCAGCATGATTCGCAGGGCGTCCGCCCCGTATTTTTCAATCACCTCCAGGGGATCGATGCCGTTCCCCAGAGATTTGCTCATCTTCCGCCCCTTCTCGTCCCGCACAATGCCGTGGATTAGCACCGTATGGAAGGGATCCTTCCCGGTGTAGGCCAGACCGGAGAAGATCATGCGGCTGACCCAGAAGCCGATGATATCATAGCCCGTAGCCAGCACATCCGTGGGATAAAAGCGTTTTAAGTCCTCTGTTTCCTCCGGCCATCCCATGGTGGAAAAGGGCCAGAGGGCGCTGGAAAACCAGGTATCCAGGGTATCCGGATCCTGGGTGAGATGGGCAGAGCCGCACTTGGGGCAGGCCGCCGGGGCTTCATGGGCCACCACCGTCTCGCCGCACTCGTCGCAGTACCAGGCGGGAATCTGATGCCCCCACCACAGCTGGCGGGAAATGCACCAATCCCGGGTATTGTTCATCCAATTCAGATACAGCTTGGTAAAGCGCTCCGGCACGAAGCGGATATGGCCCTTTTCCACCGTTTCGATGGCGGGCTTTGCCAAAGGCTCCATTTTCACAAACCACTGCTTGCTTACCATGGGTTCAATGGTGGTGTGACAGCGGTAGCAAGTACCCACCTCGTGCTTCAAGGGCTCTATCTCTTTCAGCAGCCCCAGGGCTTCCAGATCCGCCACGATGGCCTTCCGGGCCTCCTTCACCGTCATGCCTGCATATTTGCCGCAATCTAAAACTTCCGGCTCACCCTGGGCAGCCCGGCCGCTGGCCAGGAGCTCGTCGGCCTCCGCTTTATCCGCGGCGCCGGTCATATGGCCGTCATAGGTCATCACCCGCACCCGGGGCAGATCATGGCGGTTCCCCACTTCAAAGTCATTGGGGTCGTGGGCCGGGGTAATTTTCACCACGCCGGTGCCCTTTTCCATATCCGCATGCTCGTCCAGCACGATGGGGATTTCCTTATCGATGAGGGGCAGAATCACATGGCAGCCATGGAGGTGCTGATAGCGGGGATCCTCCGGATTAATGGCCACGGCGGTATCTCCCAGCATGGTCTCCGGTCTGGTGGTGGCCAGCTCCAGCAGCTCTCCCGTTTCTTTCACCGGGTAAAGCAGGTGCCAGAAATTGCCCTCCTGCTCCTCATGCTCCACCTCCGCATCGGAAATAGAGGTGCGGCAGGTGGGACACCAGTTGATCATGCGGTTGCCCCGGTAAATGAGGCCCTCGTTGTAAAGCTTTACGAACACGGTTTTCACCGCATGAGAACAGCCCACGTCCATGGTGAATCGTTCCCGCTCCCAATCGCAGGAACAGCCCAGCTTCCGCAGCTGCTCCACGATCTTCCGGCCGTAGGTCTCCCGCCAGTCCCAGACGCGGCTCAAAAAGCCCTCCCGGCCCAGCATTTCCTTGCTGATGCCCTCTTCCTTCAGGCTTTCCACCACCTTGGCCTCCGTGGCAATGGAAGCGTGGTCCGTCCCCGGCAGCCACAAAGTCTCAAAGCCCTGCATCCGCTTCATGCGGATTAGAATATCCGGCAGGGTATTATCCAAGGCGTGACCCATGTGGAGCTGGCCGGTGATATTGGGCGGCGGCATTACGATGGAGTATTTGGGCTTTCCGGATTTTACATCCGCATGAAAATAGCCCTTCTTCTCCCAGCGCTCATACTGTTTCTCCTCAATGCCTGCAGGACTGTAGGTTTTTTCCATGTTCATCATCTCTCTTCTCCTTTTTGCACCAGGGGGACAGGACCCTTGGTGCACTTTTATAGTGTAATCCAATAGCGTTCCAAATGCACATCCCGGTCCTTTTCGTGAACCGTTCCGTCGTAGCGGCCGCCGTTTTTCAAAATGGTGCGGCGGCTCCCCTCATTTTCCACCCGGCAGGTGATGAGGACTTCCTTAAGTCCCAGGCTCCGGCAGACCGGCAGGGCGGCCTTGAGCATAGCGGCAGCATAGCCTTTCCGCCGTTCGCTGGGGCGCACCGCATAGCCGATATGGCCGCCGTAGGTCCCCAGGTATTCATTCAGCCGGTGACGGATCTGTAGCATCCCCACCACCTTTTCATCCGACTTGCGGACGTAAATCAGCTGGGTGGCCGGGACCTTTCCTGCAGGATGGGTCTCCTCCTGGGTATAAAGAAAGCATTGACGCAGCCAATCTTCCGTGCCTTCCGTCTGCCGCATAGGGCCGCATCCGTCCATGGAGTCGCCGGCGTCCAGAAATTCCTGTTTAAAGGCCTGAATGGAGGCATCATAGGCCAGGCTGGGCTCTATCAGCTTCATGCCGGCGCCGGGGCCTTTCACCGACGCCATCAGGGCGATGGGTATGTGGCAATAGCCCCCCGGATTCTTATCCAGGTAGTCCTGATGATATTCCTCCCCGGGATAGAAAATGTCCAGGGGCTTCAGCTCCACTGCCAGAGGCTGGTCATACTTGGCGGCTTCCTTTTCCACCGCTTCCCGGATTTCCGGCAGCAGGGCTTCATCCTCATAATAAATCCCCGTGCGGTACTGGAGGCCCGTATCGCCTCCCTGGCGGTTAACGGACAGGGGATCGATGGTGCGGAAATAATGCTCCAGCAGCTCCGTGAGGGAAATGATCCGCTCATCATAGCGGATGCGCACCGTTTCCGCATGAGCCGTCAGGCCGGTGCAAACCTCCTGATATGTCGGATTTTCCGTGATACCGTTGGCATAGCCCACCTCCGTTTCCAGAACCCCCGACAGCTGGTCGAAATAGTGCTGGGTGCCCCAGAAGCAGCCTCCCGCCAGGTAGATCTCCCGCTGATGAAGATCGATCCAGTAGCGCTGCTCCCAGATCCCTTCCTCGTTCAGAACCGTATTTTCCAGCACGCCGCCGTTTCCCGTAATGGTTTTCACAGAGGCGGTATTTTCCTTGTCACAGGTCATCAGCACACGGAATATTCCCATGTTCCGGCATTCCTTGAGGGCCAGTGCCACTAACTTGGTGCCGTAACCCTTCCCCCGTTCGCTGGGACGGATGCCGTCGCCGATATGGCCCCCGGTAATCCAGATATCATCATTCAGGTAATGGCGGATATCCGCCGCTCCAATGAGCCGGCCCCGGGCCTCATCCAGCAGGAAGAAAACGGAATTCGGCACCCGTCCGTCCTCCTCTGTCTTCCGCTCCAGCCGGGCCAGATAGTTGTCAAAATCATGATAATCATGCCGAAAAATGGCCCTGGGGGAGTGGTTGGTGTGATGAACTCTTTGATCCTCCATCCACTCTTCCAGCATTTCACCAAGTTGATGCTCATAGGCCCGGGTCAACTTGACGAGTTTCAGTTTCCCGGGTGAGGGCGACTTGCCCCCACCCCTATTAACAGCCCACTTCAAAATCACCTTCCTCACCGGCGGAGATAAATTCTCCGGCAATTCATGAGGGCCAAAGAAGCGCAGATCATCCGTCTCTCCCGCTTCGCACTTGAGTTCTCCCTCATAGTCCCTGCACAGGAAGACGATGTCGATATTGGAAACCTCATCCCCATTGGGATATACATAATGATACTCCGGCCCGGAAAAAATACCGAATAAGGACATTTCACCTGCCACTAATCCCGTTTCCTCCAAGAGTTCCCGACGGGCAGCATCCTCTACCACCTCATCCAACTCCACAGATCCACCGGGATAACCCCAGCAATGGTTATCATGACGCAGCTGCAGCAAAATACGGCCGGTCTCATCTTCCACAATCACGCTGGCTCCCACCTGGAGCAGGGGCCGATGTCCCACGATTTTCCGTAAATCCATAATGTAATCAGACATTTTGATACCTTTCTTTCCCTCTCCTGTCGATGGATGGTGGATGAGGGCGACTTGTTACCACCCCTTCGTCCTCTTTGCCAGCTGGGCGTATTTGAAGTCAAAGCCCAGTTCATCAATGTATAAGCACAGCAGCTTTTCGTATTGATAGGACACCGCCGTCACCCCGATTACATCTACCTGATCCCGGATCTGCTCCTCCAAAAAGCGGTACAATTCCTTTCCCACGCCCCGCTTCCGCCAGGCCGGAACCACATACAATTCCTCTAAATCAAAGGCCTTTTCCCCAATTTGATTATAGGATGTGGCCTCCGTGAGTTCCCTAATTTCTCCATAGGCGTAGGCTACAATCGTATCACCCTCCAGGGCGATATAAATATCCTTGTCCAGGAAATCTGCTTCCTCATTGGCATAATAGGCCGGGCAGGTCTTTTCCTCCGCCCAGTCCCGGGAAAGGGCCAGGAGCTGGGGCAGGTACTCTTTAGCGCCGGATTGCCCGAATTGTGATGGTTCAATTTGTATTTTCCTATATTGCAGCATTTTCAATCCTCAGGTATCAATCCGCACCATTTCCACCAAAGCCCTGTTCCGGTAATACAGGTCTTCCTGGGCAGTGAAGCCGAGAGATTCCCAAAAGGCATTGGCCTCATGATTTTTCTTAAACACCAGCATGGCCACCTTATGGATACCTAGCTTCTGCAAGGCATCCAAAGTCTGCTCCGTCAAAGCGCCGGCGATGCCGCGTCTTCGAAAATCCGGATGGACCGCCGTATGATAAATATAGCCCCGGCGGCCGTCGTTTCCCGCCAGAATGCCCCCCCGGATTTTCCCCTCCTCCTCTGCCACAAAACAGGTTTCCGGATTTCGCTCAAGGAAGCGCCGAATCCCATCCTGGGAATCATCCAGGTCATTTAATCCCATCCCCGTGCAGGAAAGCCAGAGGGCATAGACTTCGTCATAATCCCCTATATGCATCTTTCGTATGGTCATTGTTCCCCTCTCTTTCCTTCATTTTTTACTCCGTAAAGGCGCCATTTCCGGGCGGGCGCAGGAGTTCTCCAGTCGACCTCACCCGTCACGGCCCTTCGACAAGCCCTTCGACAAGCTCAGGGACCGCTCAGGGACCGTGCCACTACCCTCCATCGTCAGCTGCAACCCCTCCCTATCGGTCGGATTGCAGGACGATGTCACCAAAACCGCCTCGTCAGGGAGAGGGCAAGAGGCCTCCACCTGCCGGATCACCCGGTAGCTGCCTAGGGATCCGTCCGGGGATGCGCCAATCAGGAAACGGCGGGCCCGCAGGATGGCCGGCAATGTCATGTCCTTCAACGCCTCATACGCTGCCCGGACTTTGGTCATATCCTCATCTATGCACAAGGTCGTATGGAAAAGATAATCCCGGTCATACTCGTGCAGGGCCACCCCGAAGCGATCCGCGAGCATCTCATTCAGTTCGTCATGAATACGGCTTAGCTCCGCATTTTCCTTCATACGGATCCACACAATTGTCTCATGGCATTCCACCCCCGCCACTTCAATATCAAAGGGTTTTTGGCTGCGGAAGTACGCCTCCACCATCTCCACCAGGGCTTCCGCTCTGCTTTCAGCCACCGGAAAGGACATTTTCAGGGAAATATGAAAGAGTAAGGACAGCGGGCAGGCAATATCCAGCTGCTGCTCTAAGGTCCTAAGGGGTTCCCAGATATGCCCCAGCGGCGCATCCACATCCAGCCCCAGCCAGATATAACGCAGCGCCGCCGCGCCACGATCCCGATACACCAGATGGCGATGAGTCATCACCGTATCTCCTTTTAAGGGCCGCTCATCCTCTGCCGTGTCGAAACGGATACCGCCGCATTTCTCAATTACCTTGAGGGATCCGCCATTCCGCACATCCGCATCGATCCGCACTTTCTCAAAACCCTGGGCAAACAGGTAATCCAGCAGGCACCGACAAGCCTCCGTCATATAGCCCTTATTCCAATGGGCCCGGGAGAGACTGTAACCGATCACCGGCAGGGTTCTGTCCTCCAGATAGCCCACCACGGCGATGTTGCCTATTAACTGCCCTGTTTCCTTCGACTCTATGGCAAAATTCAGATATTCCGCTTTCTCGTACAGGGGCAGCCACTCCCCCAGCACCCGCCGGGTGGTCTCCACCGTTTCATGGGTGGGCCAGGTGAGAAACTGGGTCACCTCCGGGTCGCCGGCCCAGTTATCAAACATAGCCTGGGCGTCCTCCAGCTCGAAGGGGCGCAGGGTTAAACGTTCTGTGTGCAGGGTAAGCCGCATAACAATCTCCTTCCTATGTGTCATTCTGAGCGGAGGGCCGTATGGCCCAGAGTCGAAGAATCCCACGGGGTTGGATGCAAGTCGCCCCCCTCCGGCAGCTACGCTGCCACCTCCCCCCTCGTCAGGGTAGAGGCGAGAGTCTTAGGGCTTCGGAGCCTTTTCAAAGGCCTCCCTTGAAATCTCCCGGGACATCTTTTGCATTCTTTCTCCCGCCGTCAAAACCTCCGGCAGCAAGATAAACATCGACTCCCCCTCGCCAGCGCCTTGCTCCGTAAAACAGTGAAGCGAAGCCATGTTTTTGAGAATATAAAGGAAGTTCCCATAATTCAGCTCCAAAGACTTTTCCAAATCCCTTAGGGAATCCTCCGGCGTCACGGGGGTACAAAAGCGCCGCTCCGCCAAATGATCACGGATTTCCAGTATAGACAGGGGACTCCCCTTATCATCCACCCAATACAGGTTGTTGGAAATGTCCAGCATGACCCACTTATTCAGTTCATTGTCCCATATCTCATTGACCACATGGCATTCCTGATCATATTTCGAGGCCGGATTGATCCAAACCTTCCGGGCATATATCCCCATGGCCAGGCACATCTCATTCAGAATCTGGGCTTTGCCGCGGCAGTTGATTCCCTTTGTTTTCTGATCCAAAGCATATTCCAACAAGTCCAGGGCACGCCAGCCAATTTGATTGTCAAAGCTGGATTCGTGACGCAGCCGCTTCGAATAGGCTTTCATCAATCTCAAGGCCTTTTGAAACTCAGATCCCTCTCCGGCCGTTTCCTTCAAATTGTATTTGTTTTCCATGATCACGAAATCCGGGTGCTCAAACTCGTAGCGGATTTCCTGATCCGTACCGGCCCGGAAAGTGCGGACCGTATGCAATATCCCCGTTTCCGTGTCATAAAGATTTTCTTTGGATGACAAATATGACAAAAAAGGATCCTGGGGAGAGGACTGCACCATCCATGCCCCCTCTCCTGTCAGAATATAGATCAGAACGGCTGTTTCTATTGCCAGCAGCCCGGATAATATTCCTACACACCATTTTGCTTTTTTCGTCATAAACAAACCAGCTCCTTGCACTTCATCTTTCCGGCTTTTTGTCGTATATCAGCCCCAGTACTTCCCTGCAAAGCGCTTCCACCTCTTTCCCATCCGTATTCACATGGATGCCGGGCAGGGTTCCGGAGGCCTGGCGGGCGAAATCAATCTGTTCCATGCACCAGCAGCCCTCTCCCTCTCCTCTTGCCAAAATGCGGTCATGGACATTTTGGTAAGAGGCTTCTAAAATAATCAATTTCGTTTTGATTCCGGCCCGCCGCAGCCTTCGGATGATGCCATGGGAATGGGGGCGCACCAGGGTCATGGGTACTAAAATGTCCCGTTGAAAGTTTTCATGGACATCCTTCAGCAGTTTATAGCAAAACTCGCCCCAGAGAGGATAATCCTCAAAGATAAAGCCATAAGGACAATCCGGATAACTCCCCCGCACGCCGTTGCCGATTTCCTCTGCATCGAATATCAGGGCATTTTCCAGTTTTTCCGCCAAGGCCTCTGCCAGGGTTGATTTGCCCACACCGTAAGGCCCGCTGATCCAGATAATCATCTTATCTCCTCTTTTATAACTCCACCATCAGCACCGATTCTTCATCGAAGGGAAGCTTCTGAATGGTTTTTCCTTGCTTAAAGCAAAATGCTCCGCCGTGGCTGGGGGGCTCGTCGCTTAAGGAATTCACCATCAGAACCGTCTCCGCAATCTGGGAGGCCTGCTGGGCATATTCCTGTTCCTCCTCGCTCCAATCCTCTAAAGAGAAATTCACATACACCGGCCAGAGCAGGATGCGGTCCGTCGCAAATTGTTCCCAGCCCTCACTCCATAAGTCCCCGCAAAGGGCTACTCTGAAATCCCTCCCCTTAAAGGAAAAATCCAGCACTTCACGGCCCTCTTGATAATGGCCGTCTGCCTCGGAAATCTCCTTCCATTCGGGGGATATCCTTCTGTAATTGGCCTGTACCTGGCCATCGAAGATCATGGCGCTGGAGGAATAAATGGCCTCATTTGCTTTTTCAAAATATCCCAGCAAAATAGCCATATCATAGGCCGCGCTCCAGTCGCATACTTGCCGGATGGCCGGTGAATCCAGCTCAAGGGCTATATGCTTGTCCGTTTCATAATCCCAGGACAGGACATCAAAGCCCTGCAAAAAGGATTCTCCGAAGCAGAGTAAATCCACCTTGCCCTTGCAGGCCTCCATGGCCTTCTTCACCTGAGCAAGGTTGAAGGAAATGTCCTTGTTTATGAACTTATATTGGGCCAGACCGATGCACATTTTGTTTTCTGCCATACCACATTCCTCCCATCTTTCATCTCGGGCGGGCGGCTGATGGCCCAGGCCACCTTCTCTTGCCCCTCTGGGGCAATTCACCTTGTAGCCGCCCCTACGGAAACAGAATCCTTTATAATTGCGCCTCTTCCACCTTGTTCCACTGCCTTTCAAGACACCAATAGACCTTCCTGTCCGTTACATCAAAAACCATGGAAACCATGGTGGGGCAGACCTCCTGAGAGACGGCCTTTAAGACGGCGAAGCAGTCCTTCACATCAAAGTCATCCTCCGCATTGTTCAGCAATTCCCGGGCAAGCTCATAACGGTCCATCCCCATCCAGGGGTGCTCGTCCCCCTTGTTCTCCTTAAAAGGCGAGAAGTTGGTAAGCACGGCAAAGTCCGGTTTTTCATAATAATGACAGCCCTGGCCAGGCACGATATGGAGCACATTGCCTTCTTTATCCGACAGGGCTCCCATGAAGGTAAGGCCGGGGACGCTGCAAATGTTCTCCGTTTCCGCTATCTGCCTTACTTCTGCCAGGGTCTTTTTTTGCAGCAATAAATCTATATCCAGATGTATGATGTGCTGCGCGCCGTCCCTGGGATCGCTGCGGCTATCCGCCGGCCAGCAGGTGGGCATGCCTACGAAGTCTCCCCGGCTGTTGGCGCCGAAGAGGGGCATCCAGCCCTCGGTTGGGTCGTTGACCTCAATATAGACTCCCTCGGTTGTGGGTCGCACCCGGTGCTCCATATTCAGGATATCCAGGTTCCACCCCACCAGGGTTTTCTTTTTATTGATGACGATGCTGGTACACATGGGTTGTCCTTTCTGTAGTTGTCCTCAAGTCGCCCTCACCCGTCACGGCCTGCGAAATCATCTATCTCTCGCTGGCTGGTGAGGCGGATGGTTTTGTCCCGGTACTGCTCTGCGATGCGCCGAAAAGCTTCCCGATTCTTTTTCCGGCGCCCCTTCCACAGAATCCATACAATGAACTCCCCGTCTATTTTTTCCGGGCAGCCCTCGGTGATGGAGGAGCGGCTTTTGTTTTTGTATTTGATGGCCCGTTTCCAGGCGCGGAAGAGGCATTGCAGACGGGGCAGCTGCATCAGGATGATCCGGTCGGCCTCCTCCAGGCGGCGTTCATAACAATAATGGGAGTAATTGCCGTCTATGACCCATTCCGGATGTTCATCCAGATAGGCTTCCACCATGGCCTGGCCCTCTTCCCGGGGCCGCTCCTGCCAGCCCGGCAGCCAGTGGACTTTATCCAGATGAAGCAAGGGGATGTCATAGCGTTTGGCCAGCGTCGCTGCCAGGGTGGACTTTCCGCTGCCGGAGTAACCGATGATAGCGATTTTCATGTTGTTCCTTTCCGATATTGGCGGGCGGGCATTGCCCCCCTACAGCACCTTCCTCGTAGGGGCGGCTATCACTTTCCCCTACATCTTCCTGATCATGGTATATTCATTCCGCAGGGAACCGTCCTTCAGTTTTACGGCATCCGGTTTCATAGCCACAATCCGAAAGCCCATCTTCTCATACAGCGCCCGCCCCCGGGCATTACCCTCTATAAACTCCAGTTCCAGCTGCAGCAGCCCTTCCCGCTTTTCGGCAGCGGATATCATGGCCTCAAACATAGCGGTGCCGATGCCCTGATTCCAGTATTCCTTCAGAATGCCTATCCCGATCCCGGCCCGGTGCCCGGTTTTCATGCGGCTGTTGAAGCGAATGTCGCAGTCACCTGCTATGACGCCTTCCACCTCGCAGATAAGCAGCAGGCTGTCCGGGGACTGATTGCTTTTATCCAGGATTTCCGCCTCCGCCTCTACGGTGAGCTTTTCCTTTTCCTCCGGATATGCCAGGAGGAAATCCGTTTCTCCCAGCATGGTCAGAAACATGCGAAGCACCCCTTCCGCATCCTCCGGGGCAGGGTTGCGCAGCACCGCCGAGCGGCCGTCTTTTAGGTTGAAATGGATGGGTTCAATAATCATGGTAGTTTCCTCCTGATAGGGTTTTGGGAAAGGGCGATTGATAATCGCCCCTACGGGGTTTTCACAATTTGAGGCGCATGAGGGCATGCGCCCCTACAACCAAGGATGACACTTAGAGCCGAGCGTGCCCGACAATACTTTGGGAGCGCCCCTTGCGAAGCACCGGGGCCGACCAAAGCTTTCGTCGTGGCAGCGAAGGCGGTCATCACACCATCTTTTCCAGCTTCCAGATATCCTTCACATATTCCTCAATGGTCCGGTCCGAGGAAAACTTGCCGCTGCTGGCCACATTCCGGATGGCCATGGCCGCCCACTTTTCCCGGCTCTTGTAAGCCGCTTCCACCCGCTCCTGGGCCTCCGCATAAGAAGCAAAATCCAGCAGATTGAAATAGGTATCCGCCCGGCCGCTCACCTTATCCGTCAAAAGGGAATCATACAGTGGCCGGAACAATTCCGGATCCTCCGGGGAATAAAATCCGTTTACCAGCTGCATTATCACCCGGCGCAGCTCATCGTTCTCTCGGAAGATCCCCATGGGATCGTAATCGTGGTTCCGCTCATGCTCCATCACCTCTTCCGCACTCATGCCAAAGATAAAAGCATTTTCCCGGCCAACTTCTTCCACGATTTCCACATTGGCACCGTCCATGGTACCCAGGGTCAAGGCCCCGTTCATCATAAACTTCATATTGCCGGTGCCGCTGGCTTCCTTGGAGGCGGTGGAAATCTGCTCGCTCACATCGCTGGCGGCAAAAATGATTTCCGCATTGGACACCCGGTAATCTTCAATAAACACCACCTTCAGCTTCCCCTGAATCCGGGGGTCGTTATTTACCACCTGAGCTACATTGTTAATCAGCTTGATGGTCAGCTTGGCCAAATGATAGCCGGAGGATGCCTTGGCGCCGAAAATGAAGGTCCGGGGCACAAAAGCCATATCCGGGAAATCCGACAGCTTATTATACAGATACATCACATGGAGGATGTTCAAAAGCTGCCGCTTGTATTCGTGGAGGCGCTTAACCTGCACATCGAAAATGGAATCCGGATCCACCTCGATGCCGTTATGCTCCTTGATATATTCCGCCAGCCGCAGCTTGTTCTGCCGCTTGATGGCCCTAAACTCGCTGCGGGCATTCGGATCCGCCGCCAGGGGCAGCAGATTCTTCAACTGGGACAAATCCGTAATCCAGCCCTCCCCGATATGCTTTGTGATCCACTCCGCCAGCAGGGGATTGCCGTGGAGCAGGAAGCGGCGCTGGGTCACACCGTTGGTTTTGTTGGAGAACTTCTCCGGCATCATCTCAAAGAAATCCTTAAACTCCCGCTTTTCCAGAATCTCCGTATGCAGAGCTGCCACCCCGTTCACGGAGAAGCTCCCCACAATGGCCAGGGGTGCCATCCGCACCTGTCCCTCATACAGGATCGCCATAGCCCGGATCTTGCTCTCGTCCCCGGGATAGCGGCGCCGCACCTCACTGACAAAGCGGCGGTTAATCTCATCCACAATTTGATAAATCCGGGGCAGCAGCCGGGAGAAGAGATCAATGGGCCATTTCTCCGATGCTTCCGCCATAATGGTATGATTGGTATAGGCGCAGGTCTTCCGGGTGATTTCCCAGGCCTCCTCCCATTCCAGGTCATAATCATCCAGAAGGATCCGCATCAGCTCCGCCACGGAAACGGCGGGGTGGGTATCATTCATCTGGATGCAGACTTTCTCCGGCAGACCATGGATATCCTCATGAGTTTCCATATAGCGCTCCACCGCCCGCTGCAGGGTGGCGGATACAAAGAAATACTGCTGTTTTAAGCGCAGTTCCTTGCCGGTGTAATGGTTGTCATTGGGGTAGAGCACTTTGCAAATGGTCTCCGCCGTGTTTTTGGCGGCGTCCGCTCCCGCATAATCCCCGGCATCGAAGGAGGAAAGCTCCAGCTGCTCCACCGGCTCTGCGCTCCAGATCCGAAGGGTGTCGATGATGCCGTTTTCATAGCCGATCACCGGCATATCATAAGGCACCGCCAGCACGGAATAATAGCCCTCGTGGAGGAAGCGGACCCGGCCGCTTTCATCATATTCCCCCCGAGTATAGCCCCCGAAGCGGATTTCCTTGGTATGGCTGGCCCGGCGCACCTCGAAGGGATTGCCGTTCTTTAACCAGTTGTCCGGGACTTCCTTTTGATATCCGTTTTCAATCACCTGGCGGAACATGCCGTATTTATAACGGATACCGCAGCCGTAAGCCGGGTAGCCCAGGCTGGCCAGGGAATCCAGAAAACAGGCCGCCAGCCGGCCCAGGCCTCCGTTCCCCAGGGCCCAGTCCCGCTCCTGGTCTTCTATCACATTCAGGTCGATGCCATACTCCTCCATCAATTCCCGCACCGCCTGCTGGGCCCCCAGGTTGATCAGGTTATTGCCCAGGGCCCGGCCCATCAGGAACTCCATGGACATGTAATACACCATCTTCCGGTCCTCGGCCTTCACCCGTTTCTGGGTCTCGGTCCAGGCCTCCATGAATTGCTCCTTTAAGGCCATAGACAGGGCCATGTAAATCTGTTCCGGGGTGGCTTCCTCCACGCCGGAAACCATCTGCAGCTGCAGATATTCTTTCATGCTTTTCGCCAGGATATCTTTATCGATTCGTATGCCTTCCATAATGCTCCTTTCGATATACAATTAAATATTTAGTACCGATGGTCTATCTATTGACCGAATTCATCCATTTTATGAAACTCATCTAAATTTAATTCCCGTTTCAGCTCCTCTTCCGTGGGCATATATGCCATATATTTTGCCGCATAAATCTGCGTGTTGTCCTCAGGTAATGTATAACGAACCAGTGTATCGCTTTTATCTGCACAAAGCAGAACACCTATAGGAGGATTGTCTCCCTCATTCATCATTTCGCGAGTATAATAATTCACATACATCTGCATTTGCCCAATATCCTGATGTGTTAAGTCCCCCGTTTTGAGATCAAAAAGCACAAAACACTTCAAAATGTAGTTATAAAATATAAGGTCAATATAAAAGTGCCTGCCATCTACCACAAAATGCTTCTGTCTGGCCACAAAGGAAAAACCGCGTCCCAACTCTAATAAAAACTTCTGTAAATGGTCGATCAATGCCTGTTCAATTTCCGACTCATAAAAATGCTCGTTGGACGGAAGATCAAGAAATTCCAGTACATATGGATCCTTGATTATTCTTTCATACTCCGGTCTGGGAACTGTGGTCTGTATCTCTGATGCCACGCTTTCCTTATCCCTGCTTGACAGTATTCTCTGATAAAACATCGTATTGATTTGTCTTTGCAGCTGGCGAACGCTCCATCCGGCTCTCACGGATTCTTCGGTATAAAACGATCTTGCTGCCTCATCCTCCACACGCATGAGCAGACGGTAATGCGACCAGCTCAATTCGCTCCACAGTGTGGAGCGTTTTGGATACGCCAAATAAAACTGCCGCATATTCCGAAGTCCCTGAACGCTGAATCCCTTTCCGAACTCCGATGTCAACCGTTCCGAGACATACTGTAAAATCTGCTTCCCATAGGCAGCCCGCTCACTTTCACCACAGGCTTCGTAGATCAATCTGCCGATTTCCCAATACGCCGTAACCATAGCCGAATTGACAGCAGAGTAAATCTGCTTTTGCGCATCAATCACATAGCTGCGGATTGAAAGATATGTATCCTCTGACTGCTGAACATTCGAGAGAGTATCATCTTTATTCGTCATCTCATATTTCATAGGCTATCCCTTTCCTAAACACCCTGATCAGGCCGTCCCCCTGCCATAAATCTTCCGTAAACAAGCTAAAGGCTTTTATCACGGAATCTACTTATGAGCCAGATGATTGGTCACAGGACACACCAAATTCATCAAAGTTCTTACGCAAGGCTCTTTCTGTAAGAATAATCGGCACGATGCCCAAGGGAATCATCTGAGCCGCCACGATTATGCCGCCCATTAAACCCACCTCCCCTGCTTCTTTTCCCAAAACCAGCACCATGGGAAGCAGGGAAAGGGGAATGCAGACAAGCCCCATGATAAACCAAATCCGTCCGACATATTGGTGAGCAAAGTCCCAGCTGTCCTGACTCTTCATGGAGCGGACGCTTCTGTACCCGGATGTAGGATTGATCATCTTGGGCGCGCTTCTCATATACCTGCTGCCCAGAACCATCATGGTTATGGGCATCAATAGTACCATGATAAGCATGAAAATCCAAAAACCCATCTTGCCTGGCACCTTAATCGAAATAATTCGAATCGTATACGGGGGTAATAACAGGTTTCCCTTCACTATCCAAGAGGACAGTCAGGCCCCCTGCGTTGCCATCCTCATGAAACAAATAGTTCACACCGGTTTCCTTGTCTATCCAGATTTGGGTAACGCATAGTGCGCCTTGTGAATATACACACTCAAATCTATCTTCTTTCTTCATATGATTCTCCTATGAAATCTCAGTGTCATTCTGAGGAGGCGCAGCCGACGAAGAATCCCATGACTTCTTGCTCCGTATGGGATCCTTCGGCCTAAGGCCTCAGGATGACACGGCGTTTTACAGCTTCTCCACCCCCAGGGTCACGGTCTCCCCGTTGATGTTCCACTCCTTCACATAGCCTGCCGCTTCCCCGGCCTTTACTTCCTTCGCCAGCACCTGGGCGGCAATCTCTTCTCCCAGCTTGGCAAAGATCTCCTCAATCACCGGATTCCCCTGATGGCTCAGGCGGATCCGGTCAGTCACCTCAAAGCCCGCTTCCTTCCGCATGGTCTGGACCTTGGAGACAATCTCCCGCATAAAGCCTTCTTCAATCAGCTCCGGCGTCAAAATGATATCCAGCACTACCGTGCAGTCCCCCTCCTGCTCCGCGGAGAAGCCTTCCCGTTTGGCAGACTCGATAAGCAGATCCTCCTCTGCCAGCTCCGCTTCCCCGGTGGAAAGGGTCAGCCGCAGCACGCCCTCACTCTTTAACTGGGCCATAGCCCCCCGGCCGTCGATGCCCGCCAGCAGCTCCCGGATTTCATTTAACTGCTTGCCGAACTTCGGCCCCAGGGTCCGCATCTGGGGCTTAAAGGAATAAGACACAAACTCCTCGGCGCTGTCCGTATATTCCAGGCTCTTCACATTTAATTCTTCCGTGATGATGGCGTCATAATACTGGCTCAAGGCCTTAGGCGCCTTTACCATCATGCGGGACAGGGGCTGCCGGTTCTTCACCGCGGCGCTGTTTCTCGCCGCCCGGCCAAGGGACACCAGCTTCACCGCCAGATCCATCTCCTTTTCCAGCTCCGGATCGATCAGGCTCTCATCCGCCACCGGATAATCACAGAGATGAATACTCTCCTCCGAGCCTTTCAGCACCGGCCGCACGATATTCTGGTAAATGGCCTCCGTCATAAAGGGCACCATGGGAGCCGCCAGCAGGCTCACGGTATACAGGGCCTCAAATAGGGTCATATAGGCATTCACCTTATCCTCTTCCATACCGGAGGCCCAATAGCGATCCCGGCAGCGGCGCACATACCAGTTGGAAAGATCCTCCACAAAGGCCGCCAAGGCCCGGGAAGCTTCCGTCACATGGTAGGCATCCAAAGCCTGATCCACCACCTTAATCAGGGTGTTCAGCTTGGAGCGGAGCCAGCGGTCCATCACCGGAAGATTCCCGGGCTGCCACTTGCCCTCCTTCATATATCTCGAAGGATCAAACTGATCGATCTCCGCATACAGGGTATAAAATGCGTAGCTGTTCCACAGGGTGCTCATGAACTTGGAGCGCCCCTCCAGCACCGCCTCCTCAGAAAAGCGCTTGGGCAGCCAGGGAGCGGAGCTGTTGTAGAAATACCAGCGGATGGCGTCCGCCCCGTACTTCTCCAGAGCCTCGAAAGGATCCACCACATTGCCCTTGGATTTGGACATCTTCTGGCCGTTTTTATCCTGCACCAGCCCCAGCACGATGACATTTTCGTAAGGGGATTTGTCAAAGAGCAAAGTCCCTTCCGCCATAAGGGAATGGAACCAGCCCCGGGTCTGATCTACCGCTTCGGAAATAAAGGCCGCCGGGAATTGCTGCTCGAACTTCTCTTTATTTTCAAAGGGATAATGATGCTGGGCGAAGGGCATGGCCCCGGAATCGAACCAGCAATCGATCACCTCCGGCACCCGGCGCATTTCCCCGCCGCAGTCCGGGCATTTTAAGGTGATATCATCCACATAAGGCCGGTGCAGTTCCATGGTCTCCACCGCCGGATTTCCGCTTCTTTCCATGAGCTCCGCCCGGCTGCCAATGCACTCCCTGTGTCCGCAGCCGCATTCCCAGATATTCAAGGGGGTGCCCCAATAGCGGTTCCGGGAAATGGCCCAGTCCTGGATGTTTTCCAGCCAGTTGCCAAAGCGCCCCGTGCCGATGGATTCCGGCAGCCAGTTCACCGTATTGTTATTCTTTACCAAATCATCCTTGTAATCGCTCTCCCGGATGTACCAGGAATCCCGGGCGTAGTAAATCAGGGGGGTGTCGCAGCGCCAGCAATGGGGATATTCATGTTCAAACTTCGGGGCGTCAAAGAGGAGCCCCGCCTCTTCCAGATCCTTTAAGATTACGGGGTCCGCCTTCTTCACGAAAAGGCCCGCATAGGGAGTATCCGCCGTCATTTCTCCCTTGCCGTCCACAAACTGCACGAAGGGCAGGCCGTAATGGCGGCCCACATTGGCATCGTCCTCACCGAAAGCGGGAGCGATATGCACAATGCCCGTGCCGTCGGTCATGGTGACATAATTGTCGCAGGTGACGAAAAAGGCCTTTTCGCTGCGGTTTTTCGCTACAAATTCCCCGGTAAAGCCCAGCAGGGGCTCATATTCTTTATGTTCCAGATCCTTGCCCTCAAAGCGCTCCGTGATCTGCCATTTGAGAGTCGCCTCAGGATCTTCCGGCTTGGGATCCCCCAGCACCGTCTGAGCCAGGGCCTCCGCCAGGATGTAGGACTTCCCTTCAGCCGGCACAAAAACCTTCACATAAGTTTCTCCCGGGTTCACGCAGAGCGCCACATTGGAAGGCAGGGTCCAAGGGGTGGTGGTCCACACCAGGAAGTAGGTATTCTCCTCCCCTTTTACCTTAAAGCGGGCGATGGCGGAACGCTCCTTCACCGGCTTATAGCCCTGAGACACCTCTGCCGTTGAAAGGGGGGTGCCGCAACGGGGGCAGTAAGGCACAATCTTAAAGCCCTTGTACAGCAGCCCCTTTTTCCACAGCTCCGACAGGGCCCACCATTCGGACTCGATATACTCGTCATGGTAGGTCACATAGGGCTCGTCCATATTGGCCCAGAAGCCCACGGTGTCAGAGAACTGTTCCCACATTTCCTTGTACTTCCACACGGATTCCTTGCACTTTTTGATGAAGGGCTCGATGCCGTAGGCCTCGATCTGCTCCTTGCCGTTTAAGCCCAGAGCCTTTTCCACCTCCAGCTCCACCGGCAGACCATGGGTATCCCAGCCGGCTTTGCGGGGCACATAATACCCCTTCATGGTGCGGTAACGGGGAATCATGTCCTTGATGACCCGGGTTTCCACATGGCCGATATGGGGCTTGCCATTGGCGGTAGGCGGCCCGTCATAGAAGGTGTAGCAAGGACGGTCCTTGCGCCCCTCCTCGGACTTTTCAAAGATCTTGTTCTCTTTCCAGAACTTTAACACTTCCTTCTCGCGGCTGACAAAGTTTTGATCCGTGGGAACTTTGTTGTACATGGGTTATCTCCTTTAATGTGTTGTTTTTCAATATTCTGCAGACACTCAACAATCAAATCTCAGCGGGTTTTAGCGAGCAACGAAGCCTCCTTCCGGTAATTGTCGGCCGAGCGGCTTGAACAATACTTTTCGAACCCCTTTTCCGGGGTGAGAAAAGTTTTCGTTCGAGACGCGAAGGCCCCCCAACCAAGAAGTCTTCGTTGCGAGCCTGTATAACAAAAAACCCGCCCCAAACGGGACGAGAACCTCGCTGTACCACCCATTTGGCGTCTGCAAACACAGACCCTCCGCGCTAACGGGCGGAACCCGGCCGAGCCTACTGACAGGGAAGGTTTCCTCAAATTGCGGGTCGATGTGGGCATCGACCCCTACGGAGAAGGTATCCCCAAATTGCGGGTCAATATGGGCATCGACCATACAAGGGATGTCTTCCTGCGTTCAGGCGGCGGCTCCGGAGTGACCTTCACGCTTGCGCTACCGGCACCGGTTCTCAGCTCATCCGGCTCTCTGTGGCTTTCTTCGCAAGGCTACTCTCTCCATCATTGCCTTTCGGGATATTCAATTACCAGATGATTGTACTGAAAAAATATACTGCTGTCAAGGTTTTTTCCGCTTTTCCCCGACTTTCATCCAGCCCAGGCCGCCACAGAAAAGGGCGGCCGTCGCCGCAATGGCTGCTTTGGAATAATTCCGGCTATCGTACACCGGAGAAGTCCCGTCCGGCGCCACTTCCACCGGATCAAAGGGGACCCCGGTTTCGGCGCAAAGCTGCTTGATATTCAAAAGATGAATTGTTGGAATTCCCAGGGCCAGATAGCGCTCCACCAGGCCGCTGCTTTCCTTGATTTGCGGCTCCTGAGGCTTTAGCAAGCCCTGGCCGAAGCCCAGGGAAACATCCTCGTTGCCCAGACCTAAAATATTCCCCCCCACATTTACAAAAGCCTTAACAGGCCCCATCATTTCCATATGGACCCGCACATTCTCCCCATAATCCGGATAAGCCGAAAGGGAAATCCCTTCCTGCTCCAGCCGCAGCTTCATCGCTTCTATCTCTTCCGTCTCCTCCAGGGCATAGCCCTGCATATTCCGACCCTCGTCCCCGGTTCCTCCCATGCTCACGCTTTGGGGCATGGCGGACAGATACCCTGCCTGCACCGCTGTCTGAATCATTTCCGGCAACACATAGCCGGGCAAATTGGCCCCGTAATTGGAGGAGCCCAGGGAGCAGCTGTAACGGATATCCAGCCCCATCACCTCTGCCGCGCAAAGCACCGCCAGATTCAGGCCCGGGAAGGAACCGGAAAAACAAGCCCCCACCCGCTCTCCTTTCTGCACCCCTGCCTCGTGAAAGAGCCTGACGCACAAAGCCGCAAAATCTGGCAGCTGCGCCGTGCGCTTGGCTTCCAGGCTCCCCAGGGAAGTGGTGATAGGCGTAATCTGCTCCCCCATCAAACCAATCTGCAGCGTATCCTCCGGCACCAGGGCATAGCCCCGGGCCAGGCGTTCCTTTTTTACCAGGGCCACCACCTTCCGATGCAGCGCAGCGGCTTCCTGCATTTGATCCGCGTAAGACAAACGAACCCGGCGGCCCGTCAGGTAAATACCCAAAGCGGCCAGGATCAGGAAAGCCAGCAGACAGAGATGATAAACAAAGCGTTTCTTCATGGCACTATTTCGTAATACAAGGGCGATGTTCCGATTTCAGGCGGTCTGGCCGGGTCAAAGGGGATGCCCTGGGCGCAAAGATCCCGCACGCTCAAAAGGTGAATCACCGGAAGTCCCCTGTTCAGATATCGCTCCACCAGGCCGCTCCGCTCGTTAACCTCCATCTCCCGGGGCAGAAGCAGGCCGGATTCCAGGGACAGAATCACTGCATCATTGCCCCCTAAGGCCAGGCTGTTTCCGCCTGCATTCACAAAGGCCTTGATTTCCCCGTACAGGGCCTCGTGCAGGGCAATATCCTGGGCATAGCTTTCGATCGTTTCATAAGCCAGTCCCTCGGCAATCAGCCGCTCCTTCATGGTCTCAATTTCCCGTATCCATTCCTCATCTTCCAGCACATAGCCCGCCATGTTCCGGCCCATATCGCCCCCGCCCCCCAGGGTTATCATCCCCGGCATGCGGGAGATGAGCCCTGCTTCAAAGAGAGTCTTCAGCATTTCCGGGAAGGTATATTCCGGGCAGTTGGCACCGTAAGTGGAGGAGCCCACGGAGGAAGTATAAACAAAGCCCAGGCCCATGGCCTCCGCAGCGCAAAGGGCTGCCAGATTCAGGCCCGGATAGGAACCGGAGAAATTAGCTCCCACCCGGTCTCCCCTCTCCAGACCGGCCTTCACATAATATTTCACACACAGAGCCGCAAAATCCGGCAGCTGGGAGGTGCGCTTTTCCTCCAATCCCCCGGAGGTAGTGGTCAGGGAGGTATAATGGGGGCCCATGATGCCGATGCCCCAAATATCCTCCTCCGCCAGTTCCGCCCCCCGGCGCAGCTTTTCCGCTTTAATGAGCTCACCTGCTTTCTGGTGCAGCCGGGCCGCCTCCTCCATCACATCCGCATAAGGAAGGCGCTGAATCTGCGCTTCTTTCAAAGGCGCTGCCCAAGATGCCAGCAGGGCCAGAATGCCCAGGATCCATTTGATCAGCCAACCGCCCGTCATAGCATGCCCACCCAAAGCAGACAAAGGGCGCAGAGAGCCGTCACCGTTGTGAGGGAAATGGCGGTTTTTACCGGGCCCTGACGCTCCAGATCCCGCACTAAAAGGGCCGGGACAATGTATCCGATGACCCGGATGCCCAGGGGCAAAAGTCCGGTGATGCCAATCAGCCAGGTCAGCAGGAAGCTTAAGACCACATTGACGGCGAAAAGCCGCCGCCCGTAGAGGATAAGATAGCGCCCCAGCAGCTTATCCAGCCCCCAGACTGCCGCAATGATGGCCAGAGTATAGACAATCCGCCAGGGATCCGTGAGGCTCAAGGCAAAATAAACCGGCGCCACCAGGCCGCCGGTGGAAAGTCCGGTGACCTCGCTGTACAGCACCGCAATCAAGATACCCACTATGACGATTTCACTGTACATAAGCCCCCATCTCCTTTTCCTTCAGTTCCGCTTTCGCCCGTTCCACCAGGCGGATGCCCTGATTCTTGATATTCCCCACCGCCAGGATCAGGCGGGGATGGTCCGAGGCGAAGGGAATCTCCTCCGCCCTTTCGTACCCCTGTATGGCTGCGCCGGGCGCCGCCTTACGGCAAAGGGCCCCCAGGGCCTCCTGATTATCTCCCAGCATCCAGACGGCCCGGGGCTGCATTTCCTTTACCAGCCGGGCCATATCCCGGGCCCGGGCTGGCCTGTCCCCCCGGTTGTTGATGAGAATCACCAATTCTTCCTCTTCCGGCCCCCGGATCTTTTCGTAAATCATTTTCGTGGAGCTTACATCATTGGCGGAAAGAGCGTTCACCAAAAGAGTGTTGTGGCCCTCGTGGACTGATAAAGCGTAAGGATCCCGGATAAAGCTTTTTAAGCCCTCAAAGGCGGTTAGCCGCTCCACTCCCAGCGCCTGGCAGACCCCCAGGGCCAGGGCCACATTTTCCGGAAAATCCAGAGCGACGGCGCCGGGGAGATCCCCCAGGCTTTCCTCTTCCGTGATGATGAGCCTGCTGCCCAGCTGCCGGGCCCGGGCCTCCAGCATGTCCGGAAAGTCTCGCTCTGCCGTCAGAATAAGGCCCTCCTCCGGCAGCATTTCCATGAGACAGGCCAGAATCTCCTCCCGGGTCTCTCCCATCACATCCATGTGGTCCAGCCGGGCGTTGGTGATGACCCCCACATCGCAATGCAGCATATTTTTGCCGGAGACCCGCTGGTACTCCGGCTGCAGGGCCATGCATTCGATCACCAAAATGTCCGCCCCCTCCCGGGCTGCGATATGCAGATATTTGATCTGCTCCTTAATATTGGCCGGGGCATGGCGGATGATCTCCTCCTGATGCCCGTCGGGATAAATGGCGATGGGCAGGGTACCGGTGGTTTTGCACAAGACCCGGTGCCCTCCGGCGGAAAGGCCGGCGGCGATCATCCGGGTCACCGTGGATTTTCCCCGGGTGCCGTTTACATAAACCACATGCTTCAGCTTTGCCCTGTCCCGCCGCACCAAAAGGGCCTCCCCTATGAGGTAGAGGAGGTAGAGAATAAACAAAACCAGAATGATGAGCTCTGTTTTTGACATAGGTAAAGTATAGCACAGAACGCTGATTACTTCAATTTCGAAATCTCAGGATGATCCCGAAAAAGGGAGAACCCATCAAGAGCAGTACCTCTTGATGGGTTCGTTTTACCGTATGAACCGGTATCAGCGTTCAGTAGGTATATAGCATTTCAAGGCATTTTTGTCAACTGCTATTTTACTCTTCCTTCCGCTTCCGGGCCAGATATTCATCCAGCTGCTTCTTCACCTTTTCCGGAATTTCCCGCTTCACCGGACACTTCACCGCATCCGCCATAAAGCGGGTAAACTCGGTGATGAAAGCCCCGTCTTTCAGCATCTGCTCATCGGACAAAAGCTCCGGCGTATCGTAGCGGTTGTGAATGGTAGCCTGGCTGGGGCCGGCGATCCGGGCAAAGGAAAGGGCCGGCACGCCCTTATCCGCAAAAGGCGTGGAATCGCTGGAATAAACCCCCTGGGAGGCATTGATGCCGAAGCCCTGGGCCGCAGCAAAATACTTGATGAAAGTTACCAGCCCTTCATCGGCGCTGACCCGGGCCAGGAAGTGGCCCATATAAGTGCCGATCATATCCAGGTTGATATTGAGAGCCATCTTTTCCAATTCCTTCTCATGAGCCGCCACATAGGCTTTGGAGCCCAAAAGCCCCCGCTCCTCGCTGCCGCAGAACACAAAGCGCAGGCCGTAGCGGTGGGGCTTGTTCTTTAAGGCGTCCATGACCATCAGCAGGCCGATGCAGCCCGTCATATTGTCATAGGACCCCCGTGACAGAGGGGTGGTATCCAGATGGGCAGACAGAACAATCCATTCATCTGTGGTGCCGGGGATTTCCGCCACTACATTGTGTGATTTGCCCTTGCCTTCCTTCTGCTGCACTTTGATTTTGGCGCTGCGGGCGCCGCCTTTTACCAGAGCAAAAGCATCCTTGGCATTGATATTCACCGCCAGGATTTTCTTGCCCCCTTCACCTACCACATGGGGCCGCAGCTCCTTTAAGTCGATATCCCGGTCCTTGTAATGCACATTGCCGTCGTAGGTGATAATGCCCTTGGCGCCGTTTTTCAGCAGATCCTGATAAGTCCAGTAGCCCACTCCCACATCCAGCAGGACAATGCTGTCCTTGGCCTTGGTGAGGGATGCCTGATCCAGCTCCGGCAGATAAACCAAAGGAGCTTCCACCTCCCCGCTGCCGCAGAGCCTGAAGCCCTTGCAGGGGATCTCCTTCTCCTGGCCATTCGCCAGCTTTACCGTCAGGGAGGCGGCCTTCACATCCGCCACCGCCACTTCAAAGCTTTCCAGCTTGGCCTTCACACCCATTTCCTCGCAGCGGGCCTTCAAATACTCCGCCACCTTCTTCTCCTCGGGACTTCCGCTGATGTGGATAAAGTCCGTGTCCTTCAAAATCTGCCGCACCTGTTTCTTGTTCATGCTTCCTCCTATCACGTGCTCGTTCTTGCCCTCCCCCGGACGCGGGGGAGGGTGTCAGCCTTCAGGCTGACGGGCGGGGGCCATTGGCATCCGCCTCGTGTGCTTCCAATCGCCTTACCACCTCCGCAATGGGCAGGCCCACCACGGTAAAATAATCCCCTTCAATCCGCTTCACCAGCCGGCAGCCCTTTCCCTGGATTCCGTAGGCTCCCGCCTTATCCATGGGCTCTCCGCTGGCTACATACGCATCGATTTCCGCTTCGCTGAGTTCATAAAACTCCACCTTTGTTTCGGAAATGAAGGTGTCCGCATCCTCCTCATCACTGTAAATCAAAGATACCCCGGTGAATACCGAATGCACCTTGCCGGACAAAAACTGCAGCATTTCCTTCGCTTCCGCCTCGTCCTTCGGCTTTCCCATCAGACGCCCCTGGCAAAGCACGGTGGTATCCGCCCCGATAATGATATCCCGGGGATGAAACACGCTCATGGCCGAAGCCTTCAGTTCCGCCAAAAAGCCGCTGCGCTTCTCCAAAGGCACGGATTCCGGAACATTTTCCGGAATATCACTGGGCAGAATAATAAACTTCAGCCCTGCCATCTTCATCAATTCCTGCCGCCGGGGGGAGCCGGAAGCCAGAATGATATTCTGATGCGCCATACATACTCTCCTTTTTCGTTAAGACTCGCTCTCATTATGCCACATCGGCCCGCAAATGACAAGCCAAAGACCTTTTATGGGCTATTTTTCGAAATTCCTATGTATGTGACCTGGGATCAGCTGATTCAGCTTGGATTACTCATTGTTGCTCTCATAGCTTTAATCCGCAATATGCGGAATAAAAGAAACAGGTAACCGCTTCTCTCCTAAGTGACGGTTACCTGTTTAACATGTACCGCACAGGGAGCGACCACCTGTGGGAGGGCTCATCCGTGCGTTTAGAGTATAAACGATTATGGAGTGGGCGTCAATTGTTTTTGGGAGAAAAGCCAAATCATAAATATCACCCGAAAAGTTCAAAGGCGGCAACCACCTGCAGCTTTTCTTCGGACGCGGTTCTTTGACACCCACAACCCTCAAAAAGGCAGATGTGGCCTTTTTTTTGCATAATGTCGGGTATCGTCAGAAAAAATCTTGATAGTCTATGGCGTTATGCGGCTATGAAATTCTCCTCCTACCCTACAATGGACATTTCGGAAAGCTTTTTTACCCATTCCCGAAAAATAATTTTTGGGGTGAACTGAAATCGTCGAACTACCTTTGCCGTCCCAGCGCTCATGTTTCCGGTTGCCGAAAATAAAAAAAGCACCGGAACGGTGCGCAGCCGATTTTGAAAAAAGCGTTCAAAGGGGTTTGGGGAGTTTTCCCCAACAAGCAAAAAGTAGATCCACGCCACCTTGCTTGCCGATGCTAATCCGTCAAACCAATATCAAGCAGTTGGAAAATGATAGGGGTGTGTTTCCTCAACCCACATGGCAATTTTATTGCAAGCAACGTCCCTGTACGGGCAGCTTGTCAGGGGGACCCCCGAACCCCCAATTATCATCAGAAGCAGAGGGAAGCGAAAAATGACATTCTGCCTTTGGTAGTTGAAAAAGCGGATTTTATGTTGAGAATAGTCGGATTAGAGTTGAAATAGGAGGAAATTTGTGTAATAATGATAAATATAATTGAAGGTGCGATTCGTATAACGGAGGTTTGCATCATGTCCTATTCATATAACAAGCTCTGGAAGCTGCTGATTGACAAAAACATCAACAAGACCACCCTGCGAAAGCAAGCAGGGATCACCTCGAATGCCATGGCAAAGATGGGGAAAAATCAGCCTGTCAACATGGAAGTGTTGGCAAAGGTTTGCCATGCGCTCGGTTGCGGGATAGAAGACGTAGTGGAAATCATCGACGACGAGCAGCCGGAGGCGCAATCATGACAGATAAAGAACTAAAAACCTTAAAAGATAACCTCTGGCATGCGGCGGATGTGCTGCGTTCCGGAGCACATTTGGCGGCGAACAAATACGGTCAGCCGATTCTGGGGCTAATCTTCCTGCGCTATGCGGATATTCTCTTCAAACAGCATAAGGATGCAATCGATACGGAATATGGGAATCGTCTTGGCACCCGCATGGAGAAAAGCCGCAAGGAAATTGCCATCGAAAAATGTGGCTTTTTCCTCCCGGAGTGTGCCTATTATGATTATATCAACGATGCGCCGGACACGGCGGAGAAAGCCGATCTGGTAAAAAAGGCCATGGAGGCCATCGAACAGGAAAACCCCAAGATGGAAGGGGTTCTCCCCAAGGAGGTCTATGCTCAGCTGGTACCGGAGGAAGAACCGGAACTGCTTTCCAGCATCGTGCGCATTTTCAAGGATATCCCGGAGAACTGTACGGTAGATATTTTCGGCGAAATATATGAATACTTCCTGGGAAACTTCGCCCTGGCGGAGGGCAAAGACGGCGGCACATTCTATACCCCAGCTTCGGTGGTACGCTATATGGTGGAGGTGCTGGATCCCCAGCCCGGGGATAAGAAATTCCTGGACCCGGCCTGCGGTTCCGGGGGGATGTTCGTGCAGGCCGCCCGGTATATGCACGCTCACAATGCCAGCGAAGCGGAGCAGATGAAGTTCCGTTGCTACGGCGTGGAGAAGGAGCCGGACACCGTGAAGCTGGCTAAGATGAACCTGTTGCTGAACAATGTTCGAGGCGATATCACGGAGGCCAACTCCTTTTATTCTGACCCATACAACGCCCTTGGTGCTTTTGATTATGTAATGGCGAATCCGCCTTTTAATGTAGATGAGGTCTCCTTTGATCGCGTCAGCGGTGATGCGCGCTTTAATACCTACGGCGTGCCCCGCAATTCCACCAAATCGGCAAAGAAAAAAGCTGATAAAAAAGAGACCGTGCCCAACGCGAACTATTTGTGGATCGGCTATTTTGCCACAGCCTTGAACGAGCGTGGCAAGGCGGCGCTGGTTATGGCTAACTCCGCCTCCGACGCAGGCAAGAGCGAGTATGAGATCCGAAAGAAGATGATCGAAGAAGGTATCATCAGCCAGATGGTGACGCTGCCCTCCAATATGTTTTCCTCCGTCACGCTCCCGGCCACGCTGTGGTTTTTTGACAAACACAAGCCCCAGACGGAGAAGAAGGACGAGATCCTGTTCATAGATGCCCGGGGCGTCTTCACCCAGGTAGATCGGGCCCACCGCAAGTTCAGCGACGAGCAGATCAAGAATCTGGGTATCATTACCCGCCTGTATCAAGGCGACACAGGGGCGTATGCTACGCTGATTGCGGAGTATCGGGAGGCATTGACCGCCGCACCGGAAACTGCCGAGGACAAGGAAAGCAAGACCAAGGCCTACTGGCAGGCCCAGATTGACTGGCTGACCGAACGCTTTCCGGACGGTATTTACCGGGATGTGATCGGCCTGTGCAAGGCGGCGAAGCTGGAGGGCGAGGACGGCATCATCGACCAGGACTATTCCCTCAATGCCGGGCGCTATGTAGGCGTAGTCATTGAGGACGACGGCATGACCGAGGAAGAGTTCAAGGAGACCATGCTGGGCCTGAACGCAGAGTTTGAGGCGCTCAATGAAGAGGCGAAGAGGCTGGAAGCGGAGATATCGTTGAACTTGAGAGGGTTGTTTACAAATGAGTGACTATTTTTCTTCATGGCAGGGATTTGATTTTGCATGGTTGAGTGAGACGATTTCTCAAATGCAAGAGGTCATCCGACCTGCAATAGAAGCAATATACAATATTCAGTCCACGCTGAAGCCTATTGTTGAGGCTGTTGAGCAGCATAATCAGGAGTTTGCAGAGATTGGACAAGCTCTATTGCATTTTTCTCGCCGCTATTCTGCCATCATGGTAATGGGGGAGGCGCAGTTTGTCTTTTGGGACTATATGACCGATGAATATGTCGATGTAATTGTGGATGCAGGAAATATTAACAAAACACTTAGAGATGAGATGCTCCGGGATCGATTCTCAAAGGTAAAAGGAACTGTTGATAAGACCATTTCTTTTCCAGTAATGCAGAAACATAAACGGCTTTACTTGCAATCTGTAGAAGCATTCTACAACGGAAATAGTGATTTGGCAGTTACGGGTTTCACCTCTGTTTTTGATGGTTTGCTTGCTGATACTTCAGGTAATCCAACATCGAGTTTAAAACCTCGAGTTGAAATGATAAAGCAGAAGATTGAGAATGCCGAGCTACTTGATCAAGATGAATACGCGATGGTAACATTGGCAACTACATTACAAATGACATTAGATTCTTTTTCGACAAATTCGGACTTCAAAGGGAAAGAGCCAAAAGGGCTTAACCGGCATTGGATTGCACATGGTCGTTCTACACGAAAGAAAACAAAGTTGGATTGCATCAAAATGGTAAACTTAATATATGGCTTGTTGCTGGTAGGACATCTTGAATCTGTGAAAGCACATAGTCTTTCTTGCGAAAATGGTGAATCAGCATGATAGATTATTTGGAACAAAGATTGGGGTCACTTTGCAGGCGTTTTTCAAGCGGCAAGGGTATATCTGCGGACTTGATAAATGAGATTGGCAAGTACCCAGTTATTGGTGGAAATGGTTTGCGTGGCTACACCGACATTTATAATTTCGATGGTGAGTGTGCGGTTATTGGACGACAAGGGGCATATTGTGGCAATGTCCAGTTCTTCTCCGGAAAAGGATACATGACAGAACATGCTGTTGTTACCCAGCCAAATAGTGCAAACAACGCCAAGTATCTTACCTATAAGCTGAGTGGCTTATCATTGGGACGCTTTTCTGGACAGGCTGCCCAGCCGGGCCTTTCAGTAACGAAACTTGCTCGATTGAGAATTGAAATGCCGCCTAAATGGTATCAAGATAAGGTTGCGGGTATTCTCTCTGCCTACGACAACCTGATCGAACTCAACAACAAGCGGATCAAACTATTGGAGCAGATGGCGGAAAACCTGTATAAGGAGTGGTTCGTCCGCTTCCGCTTCCCCGGCCACGAAACCGCAGAGTTTGAATACGGCATTCCGAAGGGGTGGGAACAACGCAAACTGTTTGACATCGCAAACATTACTTATGGCTATGCCTTTTCATCGGATGAGTTTTGTGACGACGAATCATTAAATGCAGTTGTCAGAATACGCGATGTTCCGAACAACGCTACAAACACCTATACCATCGAACAATGTCCCGAAAAATACTTGATTTCGGAAAATGCAATTCTTGTTGGAATGGATGGCATCTTCCACATGTGCCTATGGAACGGAAAACGAGCCTTCCTAAATCAGCGAGTGGCAGAAATCGAAAGCGTTTGCCCAGAAATATGCAATTATTATTTGTACCTTTCAATAGCACCGCAGATCAAATACTGGGAGCAAGTGATTGCGGGTACAACGGTAGCACACCTTGGCGATAAACACCTAAAGAAGATGACGGTTTTGGTACCGGACAAAATTACTTTGGGTAAGGCGAATGCAATACTGACTAGAATTATGATTGAAAAGAATAATCTGTTCAAACAAAATGAACAATTGATAAAACAGCGTGATTTGCTTCTTCCCCGCCTGATGAGCGGAAAGTTGGAGGTGTTAATGTGAATCAATGGCTTATTAATAATTCAGCCGCACTTATTGGTGTTATTGGAGCTTTATTAGGGGTTTTGATTACTGTATTTATTGAGAATAGGCGCAGGCGTAAAGAATTGTTTGATAGTGTAAAACCGATATTGATAAATTATATGCGACATCAGATTGAGGGGGAAATAATAAAGTCCAAATACCTATTTGTTTCCGAGGGAGATGATTCGAGAGATATTACGGGGGTTTTCAAAAATACAGCTAATGGGATATTGTTTTTTGATTGTATCAAAACAGAAACAAAAATATATCGACCCAAATACAGTGCTACCGTTGATAAAGACACAGCTTTTTGTTTGATAATTAGGAACATTGAGGGGGAATCGCTTAGGGAGTGTCGAATATACTGTCACGATATTTTTGGGACACCATACTATTACAATGCTCATTTTACATTTTCTGGAAAAGAAAGCCAGATTGTTCTCGTTAATGAATTACCGCATAAGGGAAGAAAAAAGGAAATAAAAACGATGCTTGAGTCTTGTAAACAAGTATAATTTGAATTCGTGGTTTAATGTTAAGGGGATAGTCGAATGATATGAAAGACATCATTCGGAGAGAGGAAACCAAATGATGAAGGATAGAAATATGCGCAACTTCATATCCGAAGACGATATAGAACAAGCGATCCTGCAAAAACTGAAGGCGGAGCCGTTCCAATATGATATTGTGCGCTGCGACCCCTCCCCGGACAAGCGGGAGGTGCTGCCGGATGGAACCGGACGCAGTAGCAAAAAGGAATGCGTTCTCCCGCTTATCTTGCGGGAGGCTTTGCTGCGCCTGAATCCCTTTATCCCCCAGGAGAAGCTGACAGAAATCTTCCGGGATCTGTGCCGGGATTTCAGCGCCACGGATATGACGGCCACCAATTACAAGTACTATAACCAGATTCGCAACGGCATCAAGATTACCCTCCGCCGTGATGGCAAAGAGGACTTCGATTTTGTGAAGCTGGTGGATTTTGATCACCCGGAGAATAACACATTTACTGCCGTTTCCCAGATGTGGATCCAAGGGCGGGTTTATTGGCGCCGTCCGGATGTGCTTATCTTTATTAACGGCCTGCCCATGGTTTTTATTGAGTTGAAAAACAGCATCGTGAAGGTGGAGGAGGCCTATAACGACAATCTGAAAAACTATTTGCGGGATATTCCGAATCTGTTTGCCTTCAACCAGATCTGTGTGCTGTCTAACGGGCTGGAAACGAGGCTGGGCGCCTTTAATGCCACTTATAATCATTTCTTCGAGTGGCTAAAGGTGGACTCCGAGAAGGAACGGCCTGACCGTCAGGCTCTGAAAGAAGCCCATACGGTGGGCGAAAGCTCAGTCCGCTATTTTATGGACGGTCTGTTGCGGAAAGAACGGCTGGTGGACTATATTGAAAACTATATCATGTTCCGCAACCAGAAAGACAAAATCATAGCAAAAACCCATCAATATTTCGGTGTAAACAATCTGATAGAATCGGTGAAAAATCGATCAGAGCTGCAGGGGAAGCTGGGGGTGTTCTGGCATACCCAGGGTTCGGGAAAATCATATTCCATGGTGTTCTTTACTCGCAAAGTTCGGCGCAAGATCCCGGGCAATTTTACTTTCCTGATTATCACCGACCGGGAGGATCTGGACGATCAGATCCACAAAAACTTTGTGAAAACGGAGGTCATTGGGGCAAAGGAAGAGTGCCAGCCGAAGAACGGGGGACAGCTGCGAGATTATCTGCAAACGAACAAATCCTTCATATTTACCTTGATTCATAAGTTCCGCTATGACAAGGGAAAGAAGTATCCGCTTCTTTCTACCCGGGACGATATTATTGTGCTGGTGGATGAGGCCCACAGGACGCAGTATAAGGATCTGGCGGAGAATATGCGCACCGCCCTGCCCAATGCCAATTACATCGCCTTTACCGGCACACCGCTTTTGGGCAGCAAAAGGTTGACCAATCAGTGGTTCGGCAATTATGTTTCCGAGTATAATTTTGCTCAATCAGTGGAGGATGGCTCCACGGTGCCGCTGTTTTATTCCCGCCGCGTGCCGGAAGTTGGACTGGAAAACGACTTCCTGGATGATGATGTGGTGGATATCATAGAAGACGAAAACCTGAATGCGGATGAGACCCGTTTGCTGGAAAACTCCGCTTCCCGCATTCTGGAGGTCATCAAGCGGGAAGACCGTATTGATAAGATTGCTCGGGATATTGCCCATCATTTCCCGCGCCGGGGTTTCTTGGGGAAGGGGATGGTGGTTTCTGTTGATAAATATACCACGGTGAAAATGCATGATAAGGTTCAGCACTACTGGGCTATCGAAAAGCAAAAGATTGTGCAGGAACGCAACACCGCCGATACAATAGAAAAACGCAACGAGCTGACCCGGATTCTTGCCTATATGAACCGGGTGGAAATGGCAGTCATCGTCTCCGAAGAAGCGGACGAAAATGAGAAGTTCCAAAAGCAAGGGCTTGATATTGCTGCACACCGGCAAAAGATGAATGCCGTCACCCCGGAAGGGCTGGATATTGAGGATCGCTTTAAGGAACCAGATGATCCGCTGCAGCTTGTGTTTGTCTGTGCCATGTGGCTGACCGGCTTTGATGTGGAGAATCTATCTACTTTGTATTTGGACAAGCCTATGAAGGGCCACACGCTGATGCAGGCCATTGCCCGGGCCAATCGTGTGTACCCCGGTAAGCCCTGCGGTATCATTGTGGATTATGTCAATGTGTTCAAGTACATGCAAAGAGCCTTAACGGAGTATGCAAGCGGTGATGATGGCACAGAGTTCCCGGCGAAGGATATCGACCAGCTGATGGTCCTGCTTAACGCTGCCGTGGATGAGGCGGACGCGTTTTTGCAGGGACTTGGCATCGATATCGGATTGGCTGTTGCGGAGGCCTCCACCCTGGATAGGCTGGATTTGCTGCGGGAGGCTTACAATACCATCATTTCCAATGATGAGAATAAAGACAGATTCAAGGTGCTTCTGAACACGCTGATGAATCTTTACGAGGCATCGCGTCCGGAAATCTTTGAAAGAAACTGGCAGAATGAGAAGCTCTCGCCTCTGGCATATTTATACGGTTTGTTCTGCCATACGATTGATGATGAAAAGATAAACAGGGCCAGGTGGCGAATGGCTCAGGTGCTGGATGGAAGCGTTTCCGTCAATAAGGAGTTTGGCAGTATCAGAATTGAAGATCAGTTGGATTATGTGATTCATGGGTCAAAGGTTATTGATCTTTCCAAGCTGGATATAGAGCAGCTGAAAAAGGAAATACGCCTGGCAAGATATAAGGCGGTTGAGATAGATGATTTGAAAGCCTATATTGAAACAGCGCTGCAGCAAATGCTTAGCAGAAATTGCACACGGACCAATTTTGCTCAGCGCTATCGCACTATTATCGACCGGTACAATGCAGGCGGTTCGGAGAACGAAGATTATTATGAGCAGCTTTTGCAGCTCATAGAGGATCTAAAGGCAGAGGAGAAACGACCGGAAGCCGAGGGCCTGTCCGAGGCGGAGCTGGAAATCTTCGATTTGCTGATTGCCGGGAAGAAGCTCACCAAGGCGGACGAGCAAAGAGTGAAGCTGTCGGCAAAGAATCTGTTTAAGAAACTCTCGGAAGAAAAATCTGAGCTGATGGTCGTTGACTGGTACAAGGATGAACAGCCCCTGGCCAAGGTGAAGACAGCGATTGAAAAGTCTTTAGATGCTGATTTACCCGTGTCTTATGACAAAGAGACTTTTGCAGTTAAGATCGATTTGCTGCTTACTCATTTTATCGATATGGCGGTACAGGGATACGGATGGGTAGTGGCGTAAGTGTGCTGCACGGCTATATGCCATGAGATTCTCCGTCCCTTTTGTTATAGTCTGCAAATATAATAAAAAGAGGGAATATAGAAACAGTGAGAGATTGAAGAGACGTAGGAGAAAATCAACCTTCCGAAAGCATTTGCGCGGGAATATAAGGCAAGCAAGGCGGCTTGGAGCCACTTTTCGCTTGTTGGGGGAAATTTCCCCAATCCCCTTTGAACGATTTTTGCAAAATCGGCTACGCACCGTCCCAGCGCTTTATATAATCGGGCAACCGTTGAATTCCAGCGAGTGCCTGATGATAGAAACTATGAGCGTGATCAACTCGATGGAGTAGTATAGTATCAATGAAAATAGAAGGTGACACAATGCCCAAAAAGAAAAACACAGAAATAACCATTCGCTCCGCCGCTGCGGAGTATCTCACCTATGTGGCCGCTACTGGCGACGCGCCGGAGAGCTTCGAGATGCGGTACGAAGGCGAGAACATCTGGCTCACCCAGCGGATGATGGCGGAGCTGTACGGCGTGGATGTTCGGACGGTAAATGACCATCTGAAAAAGGTATATTCCGACGGTGAGTTGCCGGAGGAGGCAACTATCCGAAAATTTCGGATAGTTCAAACGGAGGGCAGCCGGCAGGTCTCCCGTGAGGTCATCCACTATAATCTGCAAGCAATTATCGCCGTCGGCTTCAAGGTGGGCAACGACCGCGCCGTGCAGTTTCGCAAGTGGGCGGGCCAGATCGTCAAAGACTACACCATTCAGGGCTGGGTCATGGACAAGGAGCGCCTTATCAAGGGGCACATGTTCACCGACGAATATTTTGAGCGCCAGCTGCAAAACATCCGCGAGATCAGGCTGTCCGAGCGGAAGTTCTATCAGAAGGTGACCGACCTCTACGCCACGGCCTTTGATTACGACAAAAATGCCAGAACGACACAGCTTTTCTTCCAAACGGTGCAGAATAAGCTGCATTACGCCGTACATCGTCATACCGCCGCGGAGCTGATCATGGAGCGCGCCGACACTGGTAAGGAACACATGGGACTGACTACTTGGGAGGCGGCGCCGGAGGGCAAGATCGTCAAGTCGGACGTGAGCATCGCCAAAAACTATCTCTCCGAAACCGAGATGTCCTATCTGGAGCGGATCGTTTCCCTGTATCTGGACTATGCGGAGCTTCAGGCGGAGCGGAAAATCCCCATGAGTATGGAGGATTGGGCGCGACGGCTGGACGGGTTTTTGGAGTTCAACGGGAATGAGCTTCTCACCGGACCAGGCAAGATCAGCGCTGAGGCGGCAAAGCTCCACGCCGAGAGCGAGTATGAGAAATACCGCATCGTGCAGGATAGGCTGTTTGAGAGCGATTTTGACCGCTTCCTCCGGCTTGAGGGAGAAGTGAGTTCTGTCCATGAGGAATAATTACTAAACGCAAACAACCGCCCATTCTCCGATGGATCACAGGGCGGTTGTTGAGGCTGTTGCGATTGAGAGAAACGGGAGTGCTCCTCTACTGTCATGTAATGTGCTCAGATTCTCAATCAGGGTCATATCAGGGCACAATCCGTTAATCAAAAGTAGTAAATCGGTAGTAAAACCGCTATTGATAATCTGCTAAAACGCTTTTATTCCAAGGCTTTACTTGATGATTGTTGAACGTTCTCCCAAAAGTCAAATCATAAATATCACCCGAAAAGTTCAAAGGCGGCAACCACCTGCAGCTTTTCTTCGGACACCTTCTCCCGGCCGTACAAATCCTAAAACAGATCTCCGTAGGCCTCCGTTTTCAGATTATAGGCCAGGGACCACAGGGCCCAGTACAGATCGATATGCCTGTCCCCCGCCCCGGCCATTGCCAGATCGATAAAGGCACTGAAATGCCCCGCCTGCTGCAGAATATTGGGCAGGCAGGCATCCCCGTGGATCAGGCAGTCCGCCTCCAGCATCCCGCCTTCCCTCTGCATAATCCGCCAGGCCTCTGCCTTATCCTTAATGGGATAGCGCTGCATCAAAACGGATTCGTCATAATAGCCGCCTTCGAAATCCCCGGCGGCGGATTCCCTATAGCGCTTCAGGCGGGAGGACAAGGGGAAGCCCGCCGGCGGCAGGGCGTGCAGCTTCTTTAAGGACTCGGCCAGCATGGCGCAAAGGGCCTCCGGCTCCTTCAGGCACTTTGTCAATGGCAGACCCCGGGCCTGGCGGCTCATCAGAATATCCCGCTCTCCGGACTCATACCGCAGCGGCTTCGGGCCCAGTCCCCTTTGGTAAAAAAGCCAGCCCAGCCGGGCTTCTTCCTCCAGGGCCCCTGCTTCATCCGTTTTGATATACAGCCCGGCCGGCGCATCAAAAAACACCTGCGCACAGGAGTGGCCGCTGCAGTCCTTTAAGGCCTCCCCGGAGAGCAGCCCCCGGGCTTCGGGAGATAGGAGGTAAATCAGTTCTTCAGCCTTCATACGCTGTATCTGCCAGCAGCCATAAAAGCTGCAGGATTTCCTCCTTCAAGGCCTCGTTCTTTAGCCCTGCCCGGAAAAAGCAAAGCTGGGGCCAGCCCGCCACCAGGGCAATCCAGGTATACAAACCCAGGGCCTCCTTCTCTTCTTCCGTCGCCTGGTACAGGGCCAGCATCCTTTCCCGCGTTTTCTTATAGTCCTGCAGGGTCATTTCCAGGCGTTTAGCCGCCCCCATGGGCTCCTTGACCTCCTCCTGGAATCCGCAGCCTAAATTGGCGAACTGGTTCACGATCACCTCCGTGCCCGCCAAATTAAAATCGATAAAACCGGCCATATGGCCATCCGACCCCACCAGAATATTGGAGAAGTTTTCATCCGCCTGGAACACACACTGGGGCAGATTGCGGTATAGGGCCCGCAGCCGGCGCCGCACCGCCTCATGTCTGGCCAGAAGCCGCCCCGCCAGTTCCTCTTCTCCCAGTTCCTGCAAGCTTTCCATCAGGGTGTTAAAGTTCTGCTGCTTCTCGTCTATCCCGACTTCCCTATCGAAAGGGGAAAGCTCAAATAGGCTGTACATGCCCCGGGTTTCCGAAAGATCCACGTTTTTATAGCGTTCCGCAAAGCGGGCCACGCTGTCCAGCACCTCCTGCCAGAGGGCGTCCCCGTTGATTTGTTCTGGATTCTGCTGCAGCAAATCATAAGCCAGGGGAAGATCTACATATTCCGCCAGATAAACAGACAAGGGGCCGAAGCTGTGCAGAAAACGCCCCGCCCCATCCGGCAAAAAAGCCGGCGCACGAAGGCCGAAGGCCCGGTAGCGTCCAATCAGCCGGTTCAGCTCCGCCAGACGGCGCTCCGTCAGATCCGGTCCGTTGGAAATCCGCAGCACAAAGCGGTGATCGATTAAATAATTCAGCCGGATATCCGCAGCATCATGGGAAGTATCCATCAGCTTAATCTGCTCTCCCGGCGCCTCAAAGCCATAGGCCTTCAGCATGGCAAGAAGCTCCTCTCTGCCGGGAGGCATCAGATCCGCCGGAAAATACGCCCCAGGCGTCAGATCCTCCGGCAAAAGTTCCTTGTTCGTCCGTTCTTCGCTCATCCTCTCTCCTTCCTCTTATCCGAAAATCTGTCCCGGCAATTTCAATTTTTCCTTCGGCGGAAAATCCTTATCAAAGGCCTCCACCTCTTCATCCTTAACATAATATCCCTGAGGTGTCTGGTAAATCCCCGTGACATCCCCCAGATAACCCGGAATCAGTTCCCTGCAGAGGAAGAAGGAGGCGTCCGCATCTGCCGGCAGATCATGATAGCGGATACCGAATTATCCGGCATAATCAAAGCCGCTTTTGCCGTAAAAGCCAATATTGCCCTCAAAGAGCACCGCGCCGAAGCCCAGCGCCGCCGCTTTTTCCAGGGAATAATCCAGCAAAGCCTTGCCGTAGCCCCGGCGTTTAAGCTCCGGCAAAATACCGATGGGGCCCATGGTCAAAACATCTATAATCCGGCCGTCATCCGCCTGGATAATGGTCTTCATAAACATGTTCTGCCCTATGAGCCGCCCCTCCTGCTCCATGACAAAATCCAGCTCTTTCACAAAAGCAGGATCCTCCCGCAGCACATGGATCACATAATGCTCGCTGCATCCCGGCCGGTAAACATTCCAAAAGGACTCGCGAACCAGGTGCTCAACGGCCCTGTAATCCTCCTCCCGTTCCAAACGGATGGTATAATTGCGTTGTTTCATTCTGCATCCTCCAAGAATCTATCTGAAGTGTCACTAGGGACGGTTCCTGCTGTCATTTTTAGACAGAAACGACGGCAATCCCCGGCCTTCTTTGAGGCGCTGTCGGAGTTCCGCCGTGGCGGTAAACACCACATCACTGGAGGAATTCAGGGCCGTTTCCACAGAGTCCTGCACCACGCCTACAATAAAGCCCACCGCTACCACCTGCATGGCAGCGCTGTTGGAAATGCCGAACAGGCTACAAGCCATGGGGATCAGCAGCAGAGATCCGCCGGCTATGCCGGAGGCGCCGCAGGCAGCCAGGGCAGACAAAAAGGCCAGCAGAAAGGCGGAACCCAGGTCCACGGAGATTCCCAGGGTGTGGGCTGCCGCCAGCGTCATCACCGTTATGGTAATGGCGGCGCCGTCCATATTGATGGTGGCCCCCAGGGGGATGGAAACCGAATACATATCTTTATCCAGTCCCAGTTCCTCGCAAAGAGCCATATTCACCGGGATATTGGCGGCGGAGCTGCGGGTAAACAGAGCCGTAACAGCAGAGGATTTAAGGCAGCGGAATATCAAAGGAAAAGGGTTTTTCCGCAACATCAAATAGACAATCAGGGGATTCACCGCCAGTGCCATCACCAGCATGGATCCCACCAATAGGAGAAGCAAACCACCGTAGTCCGTAAAAACCGTGAGCCCATGGGAAGACACATTGGAAAAGACCAGGCCCAGAATCCCAAAAGGCGCCAAATTGATGATCCACCGCACGATTTGAGAAACCCCCTCCGATATCTGCGCCAGAAAGTCCTTGGCGGCGCTGACGGCCATGGTTTTCATGGCCAGGCCGAAAAGGACGGCCCAAAAGAGGATGCTAATGTAATTGCCGCCGGAAATGGCCGAAATCGGATTCATCACCAGATTGCGCAGAATCGTGGCGAAAACCTCCATAACACCCGATGGCGCGGAGACAGGACTGGCATCCCCTTCCAGTTTCAGGCTGATCGGAAACAGGAAACTGACCGCCACGGCCACCAAAGCCGCCAGCAGCGTGCTGAACAAATAAAGAAAAATCACAGTGCCGAAGCGCTTATCCAGCTTGGTTCCGTCCTTGCAAAGAGAAGCGGTCACCAAAACAAAGACCAAAACCGGTGCAATGGCCTGAAGCGCATTGACAAACAACTCCCCGAAAATGCCGATCCAGGTACAGCCGGGGGCCAGCAGGCCCAGCCCTACCCCCGCCAGAAGGCCGATCAGGATGCGCAGCACCAGACTTGCAGAACTGTAAACCTTAACAACTGTCTTCAGAATTTTCATCTTACACCTTCCAAAAGTGCACCAAAGGGACAGGTCCCTTGGTGCACTTTACGCAATATCCGTTAATTTCAGCTGTTTCACCTTCCGGAGCGCAATGACATGAATCACCAGGGCGAAGGCGCCTGTCAAAAGCGCCGCATAAATCCAGGCGGGCAGGTTGATGCTTCTGACCAAGCCGAACTGCACCTGCTCCAGAAGCCTCACAATGGAATAGCCCAGGGCCGAACCCAGCAGCAGCCCCAGAACAATGCCCAGGCAGGTGGTCAAAACGCCTTCTCCGGCTACATAGCGGATCACATCCTTCGTGGTGAAGCCGTTTACCCGCATGATAGTCAGCTCCTTCTTTTTCTGATTCAGGTGCATATTGATCAGGTTTAGCAGGACGAAAAAGGCCATCATCCCCGCCGCCTGAATCAAAAGAAATGTGATGGATTGCAAAGACGCTGTGGATTCCATATATCTGCTTCGGGTATCGGCCGTATTTTCCACCGACTCAAAGCCCTGGATCTGCGATATTTCGCACCTTAGCGCCTCTTCCTCATACGCGCCCCTGGTCCAGAAAGCATTGAAGGCCGCATCCGTCCCGAAAAGCGCTCGATAAGCTTCCCGAGAGATAATCATACTCTTGCCCAAATAATACTCAAAAACCCCCGCCACCTTCGTCTCATAGGGTTCCATATTGCCATTATAAATGGTGAAGCTATCTCCCGGGGCCAGGCCATAGACCTCCGAGATCCTGCGGGTAATAAGGATCCCCTCCCCAGGCGGACTGATCACTTCTCCGGTTTTAGGATCACTCAAATGGAGAAAGGCATCCGTTCTGTCTGCTTCCACCACAATCAGTTCCGCCGCTGTCAGCCCCTCGGGGGAAGAGAGGGTTTGATAGCGGGAGCTGATCTTCATATAATCGATGCCCGCCCTTTGAAGGGCATTTTCGATTTCTTGCTCTGCCGATGCAAAGCTATCCGTATCATAGGAGATTTTCTCTTTGTTCAGGATAATACGGCTGAACTGGCGGTCTACTGCGTCTACAATACTGTTTTTTAAGGTGAATCCGATCACCAGAAGAATGCAGCAGCCGGCCACGGAAGCCATGGTAATCAGGACCCGTTTCCAATCTGTCAGCATATTTCTCACAATCAGACGGGAATAAAGTGAGCGCTCGCTTCGCTTTGTTTCCGCCTTTTTTCTGCCCTTGGGCACCGGCGCCTGCATTAAATCCCTGGCGGCTTCTCTTAACAGATGGGAACAGGCCCAAAACACCGCCAGCCCGGCCAGGACGATACCCAAAACCAGGATGATACCTGCCCTGTCCCAGCGGATTACACGGGGCAGCTTTTTCATCACATAAAAAGGTTCATTGGCCGCCAAAACCGTAGTTTGGACCATCCAATACCCCGCCGCAACCCCTGCTATAATCCCTATGCAGGTAGCCGCTGCGCCAAAGGCAAGATGCTTCTGAAATACCTCCCGGCTGAAGAAACCCAAGGCCTTCTGGGTTCCCACCTGGCTTCGTTGTTCATCGATAATCCTTCCTACCGTTGCATAAATCACCAAGGCCCCCAGGAGAATAAACAGGGCGGCAAAGGTCTTCCCCAGATTGCCTATGCTGACGGCGGAATCCTCTGCGGTGACAAAGCTGGCATTTCCCTGGGTGTCCACACACACAAAACGGCAAGGGGCCATAGCCGCCAGTTCCTTCTCCGCCTTTAAGAGCGCTCCCCGGCCTTCTTCCAGCTTTTCCGCATTTTCAGCCAGCCCGGCCTTAAGGGCATCCAGCACGGGGTTGGCTATCACCCGGAAGGGGCCAAGGCTATCCAGCCCTTTTGCCATTTTTACAAGGGCCGCTCTTCCTTCCCGCAGCTGCCCTTCAGCTTCCGCCAGCTGTTTTTTGGATGCCGTCAGGCTCTGGGCCGCCGTATTCCGGATGGCCGCTTCTCTTTTAATCTCTCTTTCCTTGCTCCAGGTCTCTATCTTCTTCATGGCGGCGGCCGCCAGGTTTTTGTATTCTTCGGAAAAGTAAGAAAGCCCCTCCGGCTTACCTATTTTCACCAGCGCCTTCATATAGCTGTTTCCAAAGGCTTCTTTGTCGAAGGCCCCGGGACTCACTATGATGTAGCGGTTTCCGGGGGACTGGCTTTTCAGGGTGTATAAATCCGCATGGTACACGATTCCCGTGATCAGAAATTCGCTTTCCTTCAGGTACGCCGGCGGCTTACCCTGGGCATCGCTCACCCGGAGCCTTTCCCCCACCTGCCCGCCTATGATGGCGGCCAGATCGCTCTCCAATACGCATTCCCTTTCATTTTCCGGGAGTCTGCCTTCCACCAGCTCCGGGGTATTAATCCGCTCTGTTAAAGAAACCACGCTTACATTTTCATGCCCCGGCTGCTTTGAGACCTTGGCATTAACCATGTAAATGCCTTCCGCATCCGCTACTTCCGTCATTTCCGGCAGGCTCTGCAGATCCTCCTCCCCCAGCAGCATGGTGGAGGATATTTCCAAATCTCTGAAATGGGTTTTCCGGTAGAAGTTATCGGCATTTTGCCGCATGGCCTCCGAAGTGAAATTGATTCCCAGATAGGAAGCCACTGCCAAAAGGGCAATAATGGCAATGGAAATAAAGGAAATCTTTTCCTTCCGGATATTTCTTATGCTGTCTTTCCACTGCGTTTTCTTCATGTTTGCCGCTTTTTGATCCGCCTTCCTCTCTATGGCTTTTGAATGATTATAGCATACATTTTCGTAAATGAATGTATTCTTATATACTTTTCCGGTTTTTATCACTTGCCATAAACAATTTGTTGATATTAAAACAATTAATTGATTCTTGATTCCGCATTTACGGTGCATTACAATGAACTCACCGCGGTTAATGAATTGAAAAAAGGAGTTCTACTATGATTCAATTAGGAATAAGAATCAAAGAATTGCGCCTTAAGGAAGGCCGAACCCAGGAGGCCCTTGCCTTGGCCCTGGGCATAACGGCCCAGGCCGTTTCCCGCTGGGAAAAGGCAATCTGCTATCCGGATATGGAGATGATTCCCTCCCTTGCCAATTATTTCGGCGTGTCCATTGACGAACTCTTTGGCTATGACAACGAACGGTCCAAAAAAGTGGATGCACTGGAGGAAAAGATCCAGGACATGATCCGTCAGAACAACGGAAAGGATGTCAGCATGGATGCCTGTATTACCCTGGCCAGGGAAGCACTGATCGAGTTTCCGGGAAATGACAAGCTGACTTATGCCCTGGCCGGCGCCCTGTACAATGCAGGCTATGTGCGGCACGGCGAGCATCATTTGGTGGATGCGGAGGGGTATGGGGTGTATGATATCGAAAGGCACCGGAAGTACCCGGAATGGCAGGAAGCCATCAAGCTGTATGAAAGGCTTTTGCAGGAACTTCCCGCCGGGGAGCACCGTCTCAAGGCCGTAACGGAATTGTCCCAGCTGTACAAAAACACAGGGGAAAGGGAGAAGGCCCTGCTGCTGGCGGAGGCTGCGCCGGCACTCAGCGGATCCAAACCCTTCCTGCGGATCAAGGCCTTTGACGGCAAAGCCGCCGTGGCCGCCCAGGGAGAGGCGCTGCTGGAAGCCCTTCTGCAAGCCGCCGACTTAATCATTCATATCATATTGGATGATACCACCATCCCGCCCCTTCAGGCGGCGGAGATGCTGCAAAATACAGAGGGACTCTTTGCCCTCATTTGCCCCGATCACAACTACGGAAGAAACCTGGGCCTCCTCGCCTGCCTCCAGATGCTTCGCTCCTATTATCTCTGGATAGCGGAGGAAAAGGAAGAATCCTTCCTGGCCCTGGACAAAGCACTTCAGTATGCAAGAGAGCTGGATGCGCTGCCTGAAAAGGGCGCTGCCTACTATACCTCTCCCCTGCTTCGCCTGGTGCCCCTTCAGGCGGAAAAAGTACCGGCGGACAGCGCCTTCCGCAAGGAGCTGCCGGAGCTTTGGCCCTGGTGGGATGTGCCGAAGGGGGAAGAAGTTAAGGCAGAAATGCAGGCGGATATCCGCTGGGCAAAGTGGGTGCAGAAAACGCAGGAATAATGTAATCTTGTCATCCTGAGGCCTTTAGGCCGAAGGATCCCACCACAATCATAAGTCATGGGATTCTTCGTCCCTTCGGTCCTCAGAATGACACATTGGTGACAGAGGGGGTAACAGAAATCTGCTCTACCGTTTCTTGTAAAGCACCAGCTCCGGATTGGCTCCGCCGCCCTCGTAGGTGCATACCAAAATAAAATCCATGCAGGCCAAGACGCCGAAGCACCGGTCTCCGCCGAACTCCGATTCCAGCTGATTGCCCAGATAGGTGGTTCTATCGTCCAGAAACCTGGCCGTCCCTCCGCCGGGGAGGGGATATTCCAGATTCACATAGGAGCCCGCCAGGGCATTCAGGCTTTCCACCCGGGGCATGCCTTCTATCTGCAGCTGATTGATTTCCTCCATCAGCTGCTTTTTAAATGCCTCAAACTGCCCGTTGTCGCTTAGCTCCTCATACCGCTTCCAATAATCCAGCTTCGGCAGCATTTCTTTCATATGGCTGCGGGCCTGCTCTTCGGTAAAGCCCTGGCTCAGCATGTGGGGAAGGCACACCTCAATCAGATTATCCATGTCGCTGTAGGTATAGGTCCCGTCGGCAAAACACCACTGGCAATAATCCTCATTCAGGCTGCCGTCCTGATTTTTCCCGATGATTTCATCTTCCAGAGGCATGCCGCAGCACTGGCAAATGAGGGTCCGGGGCGAGCCCAGCAGGGTATTGATGGATACCTGATACAGATCGGACAGTAATTTCAGGGTTTCCGTGCCCGGCACCGTTTTGCCGCTTTCCCAATGGGACACCGCCTGGCGGGTCACAAATACCTTCTCCGCCAGCTCCTCCTGGGAGAAACCATGTTTTTTCCGCAATTCACACAGTACATCTTTGGTCGTCATACTGCCACCTCCTTTTTTCCTATTCTACCCCGGATTGGGTCCCGCCGCACGCAATTCCTGCTTGCGTTTTTTATCAGAGGGGAGTATTTGGCTTCCGTACTACGCTTCGGCGAACTCACCCTTCGGGAGGGCGATTGAGAATCGCCCCTACTGACACAATGGCTTATGGGCGGTATGCTCTGATAATTTCAAGAATATCCGTTTTATATACATTTCCGTTCAGGACATCACCATTTGCGTCAAAGGATATTGTTTTGATATCCTCCGGATTTTCCTCATAAGGAGAAATCGGCGCGGTACTATCATCAAAGTATTCCTGAAGGTATTTGAGGGCATTGCCTTTCGGGAAAACCACATTTCCCTGATTCAGCGGAATATTCAATCGGTCGAAGGCCCGGATGATTTCTTTTGTTTTCTCGTTATACGGGTTTTGATCTTCGGCGCTTACCAGCCATGCAGGCTGTAATTTGATGGGGATGCCGGAATGAGTGGCACATTCAGCAAAAACCATAACTGTATCAAGAGGAATGGTTTCCTGGTGAAAGGCGTCCACGGACAACAACAGGTTGTTCACGCCGCTGTTGGCTAAATGCGAGACGACAGCCTTGATTCTGTCTTTATCCCTTGAGAAAAACCCGTTTGTAATAATCTGCCTTTTGGCGACACCGAGATTTGCCGCTGTTTTGTGGATCATGCAAACAGTCTCCGGGTAAAGCAGCGGTTCTCCGCCGAAAGTCATGACAGTCGAAATATCGTAATGTGAGCAGATTTTCTCTATCGCTTTTGCAGCTGCTTCCCCGTTTATATGTTCCGCACAGCCATCATGGTCGCCTTCCGAGCAGTGTTTGCATTTGCCCGTGCACGCCATCGTCACCACAAATTCGATTTTCTTCAAGTTTCTTATGTATTGATTCATTATATGCTTTTCTCCAAGACCTGCGGCATACCCTTTTCTGCGTGATAAACTTGCCATTTATTGCCCTGCCTGCGGAAGCAGTTTGATATCCAATTCCTCCAAAACAGTCAGCTGCTGAACAACTAAGGCTCGAATATCCGTCATGGAAATATACTCGTTTTAAAAGTCTTCTGTGTATATTCCAATCTCTAAACCTTTGGCATAGATTGTATCTTTCTTTGTTGTTTTAGCCATTTAAAACTGTCTCCCTGTTCCAATACAGCACATATTTTGTAATATAGCGAAAGCCCAGCTTCTCCAGAACCTCATTCTCCTCCCCTTCGGAGAAATAGGTCATATCCGTCATGCCGCAGGCCTTCGAATGATTGAGGGCCCGGACAAAGAGAGCCTGAAAGATGGCCGGCTCATAACGCTCCTCCGCAAAATCCACGCCAAAAATCTCCATGAAGCTGTCCACAAATACATAATAAATGGCGGCCGCCGGCTGGCCCCCCCGGTAATATATATGGAAATGCCAGGGTCTCCGGACCTGGCCCAGCAGGGCCTTGTGCAGACGCTCGCTGTTCCAGTACATATCGGTATACCTGTCGTGGAGCTGCTTAAAATCATCCCAGTTTTCCGGCGTGACATCCCGGATGCACGCCTCCTCGGCTTTCGGCTCGTAGTCCTTAAAATGCAGCACAAAAACATCCGATTCCTCTCCCAGCGTAAAGCCGCATTTTTGCAAATACGCCGCGGCCTGCACATTTTCCGCCGGGAAACCGAAGTCAATTTGATAGCCCGCAAAGCGCTCCCCGGCGTAAGCCAGGAATTCGTCTATGGCCTCTTCCACCCGTTCTTCCGTCAAAAAGCTGTAGAAACCGATAAACCGCTCTTCTCCCTCCCAATAATAATGGATCCAGCCCAGTACCCTTTCCTGTTCAAAAAGCAGCAGCTCGCTCCTGTCTTTCCGGGAGGCCTCTTCATAAAAATCTTCCCGTGTCTTAATCCCGTCCAGATAGGTGGGAAAGGAAGAAGTGGTGAAACTCTGGGACAATTGGTAGGCATAGTCCCTGTATTGCAATATGTCCGCATCCGTTGCTTTCCGCAGCATCGCTGTGATTCTCCTTTTTTATTTTTTCTTCGCGGCTACCCCAGGGCAACATCCAGGGCCATCATCAAGGTAAAGCCCAGGGCAAACATCAGCACGCCGATGTTACTGTGCTCGCCCTCCGACATTTCCGGAATCAATTCCTCCACCACCACATAGATCATGGCGCCGGCGGCAAAACTGAGCAGATAAGGCAGAATGGGCACCAGCAGCCCCGCCAGTAAAATGGTCAGCAAAGCCGCCAGGGGTTCCACCGCACCGGAAAGGGCGCCGCTCATAAAAGCCCGCCCCTTTTTCTGCCCTGACCCATGCAAGGGCATGGAAATAATGGCCCCCTCCGGGAAGTTTTGGATAGCAATGCCCAGAGACAGGGCCAGGGCGCCCCCGGCGGTGATGTCCATGGAGCCGGACAAAAGACCGGCATAGACTACCCCCACCGCCATGCCCTCCGGGATATTATGCAGGGTCACCGCCAGCACCATCATGGTGGTTTTGGCCAGGCGGCTTTTAGGTCCCTCCGCCTTTTCCGCATTCATGTGCAGATGGGGAATGACCGTATCCAGAAGGAGCAAAAACAAAATCCCCAGCCAGAAGCCCGCCGCCGCCGGAACAAAGGAACATTTGCCCATGCCCTCCGCCTGCTCCATGGCGGGAATCAGCAAGCTCCAAATGGAGGCCGCCACCATCACGCCGGCGGCAAAGCCTGTCAGGGCCCGCTGAACCATGGGGCTCAGTTGTTGCCTCATAAAAAATACACAGCCAGCGCCCGCCACCGTGCCGGCCAAAGGAATCAATAATCCGATGATGGTTTCCGTATTAATCATATAAATGCACTCCGTTTACGATTTCCAACACATCCGGCTCCACATGGCAGGGGAGAAACAGCACCCGGACTCCGGCAGCTTTGGCCTCTTCCAGTGCCCTGCCGAAAGCCGGGTGGGTAGCCACATTTGGCCTTACCTCCCGCACCCCCTCCATCTGAATCACAAAAGCCAGGATGGCCTGATATCCCTCCCCGGCGGCCCTGGCCAGCTCCCGCAGGTGCTTAACGCCCCGCTCCGTGGGGGCATCCGGATAATAGCCGATGCCGTGGGTTTCCAGGGTGCAGCCCTTGACCTCCATCAAAAAGCGCAGCCCCTCCCCTTCCATATAAAAATCGATGCGGGAATCTCCGTAGGTATATTCCGACACTATCCTATCATAATTCCGGGCCGCAAGCCATTCCTTTACCACCCGGTTGGGGGCCTGGCTGTCGATATTAAAAAGAACCCCCGTATCCTTCCGGACCGCCACTAAATCGTATTTCGTTTTGCGTCCCGGGGTCCCCGGCGCCGTGAGCCACACTTCACTGCCCGGCAGCAGAAGTTCCCGGCAACGGCCGGTGTTTTTCACATGGACCATCTCCTGTCGCCCCTCCACCTCCACCTGGGCGATGAAGCGGTTGGGACGATTGATAAAGGTCCCTTGCACTATATTATCATATTTCAAAGCAATACCTCTTCCGCTTCCCACTCTTACCCTTTGTCCTCAATGCTCTGCCGCATTATAACATATCGTCCCGGCATTGCGCCAGCAGAAACAGCATTTCTGCCGCCCTTAAGGGATGCTCTTGACAGCGTTGGCTCCTCTTGTGGTATGATAACACCACAGAACTATATCTCTGTCAGTGCATGGTCAAAGCATTGTTCGTACAGGAAGGATTGAGGATGAAGAACCAAAAAAAGGCCAGTGCCAAAACCCCCTTTTTTGACCGCTTCCTGAACGGTCTGGAAAAAGTCTGCGGCAAGCTCCCGCCACCGCCGCTGCTGTTCGCGGGGCTCTTTCTCTTTGTAGCGCTGCTCTCCCTGATTCTTGGTCTGGCGGGCGCAGGCGCCGTAAACCCTGCCACCGGAGAAGAGGTGCGGGTCCAAAACTTTTTCAGCAACCAGGGGCTTACCTGGTTCGTCAGTCATATGATCACCAATTTCAGCACTTTCGCCCCGCTGGGACTGGTGCTGACCATGACCATTGCCATCGGACTGTGCGAAGAATCCGGGCTGATTACGGCACTCCTGAAGGACAGGCTGAAAAACATTTCACCCGTCCTGCTTCCTTTTGTCATCGCTTTTGTGGGCACCGTGGGCAATTTAGCCTCGGACACGGCCCTGGTGGTGATCCCGCCTATCGCTGCCGTCCTGTATCTGGGAGCCGGCAAGCATCCTGTAGCTGGTCTGATCTGCGGCTATGCCGCCACCAACGGCGGATTTGCAGCCAATTTAATGATTTCCGGAACCGACGGCCTGCTTCAGGGCATCAGCCAGGGTGTCCTGAACAATATGCCTCAGGCCGGGGTCAAAGTGGAAATCACCGACAACTGGTTCTTCATGATTGCATCCACCTTTTTGTGTACCCTGACGGTGGGGCTGGCCTGTCATTTTTTGGTAGACAAACGCTTCGGCGCCTACCGGCCGGAGAATGGCCTGCTCCCGGAAAAGCCGGAGCCTATAACCCCTCGGGAAAAGCTCGCTCTCAAAAAGGCTGGTCTGGCTTTGCTGCTATACATATTGGCGGTAGCGGCCCTTACCCTGTGTGGTCCCCTGGGACTCATTCAGGGGGATGAAAGCCGGCGCGGCTTTGTGGGATCTTATCTGCTCAATTATCTGGTCCCGGTTCTCTTCTTCTTTTTCATAATTCCCGGCATCACCTACGGCTTTGCTGCCGGTGTATTTGTCCGCCCCCGGGATATCGTGCCGGCCATGGTCAGACAACTGTCCGCCATGGGCAGTTTTATTGCTTTTTGCTTTTTCTGCAGCCAATTTCAGGCGCTTTTTGTCTGGACCAATATTGACAAGCTGATGGCCATCGGCGGGGCGGGGCTGATTGACAATATCTCCCTTCATGGCTTTCTCCTGACCATAGTCTTCATCCTATTTGTAGGACTGATCAATCTGATGATGAGTTCCGGCTCCGCCAAGTGGGGGATTCTGGCCCCCATCTTCATCCCTATGCTGATGATGACAGACCGCTTCCATCCCGCCTTTATCCAACTGATTTACCGCCTGGGGGACTCTCCTACCAACGCCTTTGCCCCCTTATCTCCCTATTTGTGGATGATGCTGACGGTAGCCCAAAGCAAATACGATAAAAATGCCACCATCGGAACCCTGGCGAAAGGGCTCTTTCCGGTGGCTATGGTTTTGCAATTTGCCTGGATTGCCTTTTTAGGATTATGGATGCTGCTGAACCTTCCCATAGGGCCGGGGGCCGGAATATATCTGCCGGGGTAAAACTGCCCCTCCCTTGACCCGGCAATTTATTAAGGTTTTTTCTCCTTCCATAATCCAAAAACCAAATCATCCCCGTCTCGTTCCGGCAGCTGCCGAAAGCCCAGGGACAGATACAACGCCTGCGCCTTTTGATTCGCCTCCTCCGTGGAAAGCTTGATGGGAACCTCCGGATCCGCCGCCTGCAGCAGGCGCACCGCCATCCGGGCGGCTCTTTTGCCGTATCCTTTTCCCTGTTGCTCCCTATCGATAAAGTAGCTCCAGGAGTAATGCGTTTCCGTGCCTAGCCCCAGCCACCTGCTGAAATTGATAAACCCGATAGGCTCTCCCCCCTTATTCCAAATCAGGCAGGGCAGGTTATCCTCCGGGCACAAATACGCCCGCCCGATGGAAAAGGAAGGCGGGTTGACCAGGTCCTTCTGATCTTCCCTCAGCTGAAGATCAAAAAGCGCAATAATCAGTTCCTCCTGGGTTTTGATGGGTTTGATGCGAGTCCCTTCATCCTGCCAAAGATTCTCCGGCAGCTTCTCCAAATCATTTCGTACTGACATCTATCTGTAATTCCTCAAAATATCCAATCCGAGAAGCAGTGCTTTCTCGTGGGATTTCGTTCCAAAGTCTCTGGCATCATACTCGTGCACATTGGCCAAGGAATCTGCGGTAAACAGGAACTGCCCGAATGTTGCTCCGCGCTTCCGGCAGCAGGCGGCGAGGGCGGCACATTCCATTTCAACCACGGAGCATCCTTCTTCCAGGCGGTACTGCACCATATCCTTTGTTTCGCGGAAAAAGCCGTCTGTGGACCAGGTGGTGCAAGTCTCGAAAGGAAGACCGTGTTTCCGAAAGGTCTCTTCCATGACAAGCACGGGTTCTTCATCCAGTTCTATATATCTGGCTGCAGGCAGATAGTGGTAGGATGTCCCCTCCGCCCGGAGTGCCTTAATTGGAACCATAAAGGCGTTTTCCTTTAGATGGGTCAGGACGCCGCAGGATCCCACTGCAATCACCTTTTTGCAACCGCAGCTGACAAGGGTATCCAAAACCTGGGATGAAGCCGCTGCGCCGATGGGGGATTGAACCAGGCAGATGTCCTCCTTTTCCTCCCGCAGCACATAAATCTTTATGTCGGATGAAACCGTAATCAGTGTTTCGGCCACCCTCGCATCATGCTTGGCCGCATAGGCATGAACCACACCTCCCAGGAAAGCAAAAAGACACTTTTCGGGCAGTTTTCCCGCCGACCAGTCATGATCCGGGGGAATAACCTCTGGAGAACTATCATCATATTCCAGAATGGGAATCTCATTTTTGTGAATCATGGTGCGCTCCTGTACAGTTCTGGTTTTTTCTTCGATGCGTTATTCAATGTCTCTTAGCCCGTCAAAAAGCTCATTGAAGGACTTGCCATTTTTACACCTTCCGTATGAGAAATCCTTGTTATCTCCAAACTCCAGCAAAAAACATTTCGCCAATTCTTCAACGGTCTGCTCCAGGGCTGTGAAAAACTGCCGATAGGCAAAGTTGCTGGCTGCCGATCCGGCCTCAAAGCAATTCACAATCAGTGATTCCGTCACCTGGTCCAAGGGGTACATCTTGATATGCATCAGCTCATGAATGATGACCTCTTCCAGGTTTTCCTGCTTCGGATTGATGACATTCAAAAGCAAAATGGCCTTTCTGTCGTCACAATCAATTTTGAAATCTCCTGTTTTCGGCCATGCCGGATCTTCCACCAATTCGAGTTTTATATCCCATTCCGGTGAAATCCGGAGTTTTTTAATGTACTTATCGAACAGGGCAGCCAGCGCTTGTTTGTCCATGGTTTTCCTCCTCCATACCGAATTCTCAAGGGCTTCGGGGCCCGGCATACGCACAGTATAGCACAGGGTTTTGTGTTATGTAAGGGACACGGGGACATGTCTTTTACAGATGTACAGCAAATGGCTTGAACTCAGTGCGGTATCAATTGTAAAGAGCTTTTTTCAAAGAGGATCTTTGCGACCGATTGCACTTTTTCCACTGAAAGATTACCGAGTTCGTTGGAGCTTTTATCCAGTAATTTACAATACTCCGAAACAATCCTGTGGGCCGCGACTGCATGACCGTTGCTGGCATCGGAGGCATCCGTTTCATGTACAAACTGCGCTAAAAGGTTCCTCTCTGCGGAATAGATCAGCTCCACCAGCTTAGCCCGGTATTCCAACAGCGCGGAGGGCATGCCAGGCAAAAGAGTTAAATCTTTTGCGTGCTGTGCCTCATGTTTGAGCAGGGACACCCTGAAATTTTCACTGTCAAAGTCATAAGAGGATTTCACACAGTTAATGATTCCGTCGTTGTCTGTCCAGCCGCCCGTACTGATTTTGCCGAAAGAAAGGTAGTCCAGCCAGCTTTTTACAACAAAGCCGTCCAAGAGCTTCACAGTGTACGGCTGTATCCCGTCCGGCAGTTCAACATCATAGGTCTCGCTCTCTGTTGTTTTCCAGACATAGGGGCCATAATACCCGCCCGTCTTACCGCCAAGAAAGTAAAAACCTCTACGCTGAAACTCTCCGGCAATGGCCTCCTGCTCCATATCGCAGAGGCGATATTTATCGTTGACATGAAGGAGCGCTGCCAGCTTTGTCTGCAGCCTATCTGCGGCCTTGTCTTTATCAAGACACAGATAGAAGGCGTCTCTATAATATTGCTGATAAGTGCGCAGGATACCGTTGAGCAGTTCTTCAATCGCATAGTTCAGATACTGTTCTTTATCAAAGATGGTAATGTATCGCTGATAAAGCGTGCCCTGCTCCGGGAAACGCTTTATGTAGCCGATCGCTCCGACGAGATCGGCTTTCAGGATGTAACCGTAGTATGCGTTTTCGTCAAACATTTCCCGCCCCTTTCTGTGATGTATGAACATCGGCCCCAGATCGGTCTGTTGACAAAGTGCTGTTCATTTCTCCCTTTGTCCTCTCAGAGCTTCTTCTCCGCAAGTGTCAAGGGGGACGGTTCTGTTTGACACTCTCCATTAAAGTTGTCAATGAGAACCGTCCCTGTTGACATCCTAAAGACTCTACAGAGCAAAGCCGCCGGAAATTGCCGCCTGGCGAATGGCCTGGGCAGAGGCCAAAAAGGCGGCCTTTTCTTCCGGATCCATAGGGGCTTCCCGGATATCCTCTACACCATTTCTGCCAATGACGGAGGGGACTGAAAGGGCCACGCCCGTGATGCCGTATTCTCCCTGAAGTACCGTGGAAACGGGAAGGATCTCCCGGGAATCTGCGGCAATTGCCCCGGCGATCCGGCAGGCTGTGGCCGAGACGCCGGTGCTGGTATAGCCCTTGCCGTAGAAGATGCGGAAGGGCTCATTCTTCAGGGCCTTGTGCAGATGATCTATATTCAGCACCAGATCGGATTCCGTTACATTTTTCAGATACTCCTCCAGGGTCATGCCCATGATCCTGACGGAGCTGAGGAGGGCAACGGCGGTGGCGCCGTGCTCACCTACCACATTGATATGGACAGATTTGTCGGACACTTCCAGCAGCTCTGCCACAAAGCGGATCAGCCGGGCGCTTTCCAAAAGTGTCCCGGAGCCTATGACCCGGCGGGGGTCGATCCCCGTTACCTGCTGGATCTTCATGGTGATCACATCCAGGGGATTGGTCAGGCAGAGAATGATCGCCTCCCGGTTATATTGCATGACTTGAGAAAATATCTCCTCCGTGATCTGGAGATTATCCTTCAGCATTTCCATCCGGTCCGTTTTTACCTTGGAGGAGCCGGCCGTATAAATAATAAGATCCGCCCCCCGGGTGGCCTCGTAGCCGCCGTGGAAAAGCTTGGGACCGGTCTCTCCCCGCAGAATGGCGGCGTCCCGGGCATCCATGACCTCGGCAATAACAGCCGATTGATTGCGGCCTACCAGGGCGATCTGGTCAATAAAGGGAACATGCTGAAGATCGTGAAAAACCGCTTTTCCCACATTTCCGGAACCAATAATTGCTGCTTTCATCTTTTTCTCTCCTGTCTTTGATCTGCAATAAAAGGCGGGGCGCTGCGCTTGTTTCTGGGATTCTCTATGTCCGCGGCATCAGGCCGCCTTGTCCGTTTCTTCCTCAAAGAAACATCCCGTTCTTTTTCCGAGATATTTCCCGCTGACATGATTTTCCCTTGCAAAGATTCATAGTCACGAAAAGACATGTGATTATCATCGAGATAAAAAGATGCCGCCTCCATGATATAAGCACGCGGCCAATACGAATAAACATCACAAGTATTCTGGCTTGCCTCAGAGAAAAAAGCCGCGCTGCTTTCTCTGCAAAAAGCGTTTAACAAAGCAATGTGCTCTTGACTACGCTCAATAGAAGCATATTTATATCCAGATTGAAATAAGCCATAATAAATAGCGGATATTTTCGGGTTCTGCGTTATTAGAAGATTGCTTGATCCCACTATTCCAACCTCCTGAAATACATACTTAAGCCGTTAAGTCCGGAATTATCAGTCCCCGTCTTTCATAGTTTCCAAATGCATAACATATATCTGGCAAGGGTTTTCTTCTCCCCATAGTTCCGGAATGATTTCAAACTCTTTGAATCCGAGACTTAAGTAGAACTTATTGGTATCATCATATTCGGGATATTTTCCCATGGCGACCGTCTTAACCTGCATAAATGAGTACCCGCTTGATGCAGCAATTTCCCTGGCTTGATTGAAAATCTTGCTGCCAATGTTTTTGCGATGGTACTCCTTTAGAACCCCTATGACATGAAGCTCAACCGTATCCCTACCGGTTTCATTGAGACATACAAAACCAACCTCCTTCTTACCATCAAAAGCGGCTATCATTGTTTGGTTGGCGCTATCCGTGATATACTTCTCCCGCGCTTTTTCTAATCCAAACCATTCCGGAAGTGATTCCAGAACAGTTCTTGATATGCGCCTCTTTTCCTCTTTGTTTTCCATAATTTCAAATGTAATCATAATGACCTCTTTTTACAGATGTACAGCAAATGGCTTGAGCTCAATATTTGAGGAGACGGGGACGGTCTTTTCTGTCCCTTTTTCTTCTCAGAGCTTCTTCTCCGCAAGCAGAGCAGTCCCTCCGTTTCGATCAACCTCTTTAATCACGGTGAAGCCGTTCTTTTCCCAGAAATGCGTGGACTGGGGGTTGCCTTTATCGATAGCCAGCCGGATGGTGGTTTTGCCTGTTGTTTTCAGATAAGATGCTGCTTCCTGAACGATCGCCGTGCCGATCCCTTGTCCCTGGAAATCCCTGTTCATCATGAAAAAGCCGATAAAAGCGACCTCCGGCTCCGGGTATCCGTCAATCAGATCCATGACAGCCATCAGTGTTTCTTTCTGATAGAAGCCGAAATAGTATTTGTCTGATAAAGCGATACCCGGCGGCGTGGCGCACAGATCGCTGAACACCTGCTCCCTTGTGGGCTCCGCTTCGCAATACGCATAGAACTGCGGGTTTTTCAGGCAAAGACCCAGGATGCTGTCCACATCCGAAGCGTCCAATCTGCGGAGTTCGTAAAGGCTGCTGATCTTGATTATATCAATCATGTTTACCCCCGGGGAAGAAAAGCGATGAACAGTTTTATAATAATTCTTCTCGTTTCCCTATATTTCTGGTTAGAAATCCAAACTATTCTCGCTTAAAAGGAAGTCTTTGAGGCCCATGATTACGAAGCCATTTTCATCCCGCCAGGGTTTCGTATTGTCACGCATGATGATGACTTTTTTGAAAGAGTCTCTTATTTGCTGCAGCGACTTTCTTTCCTGTTTCCATTTGTCCTCTGTTGGAAGCTGATAGGCGGATTGTATATAAACCCTCTCGTTGCCTCTGTTTGCGACAAAATCAACCTCTAACTGCTTACGGGTAGAAATCCCTTGCTTATTTCGTTCGTTGATTTCCACATTACCTACATCAACTTTGAATCCTCTGACGAGTAATTCATTGTAAATGATATTTTCCATGATATGCGTCGGTTCCTGTTGCTTAAATCCAAGCTTTGCATTTCTTAAACCCACATCAACAAAATAATACTTTTTATTCGAGCCAATATACTTTCTTCCCTTTATATCGTATCTTTCGGCACCGCTGATTAAAAACGCATCCTCTAAATACTTTATATATGCCGAGATTGTCTTGGGGGAGCAGGAGCTCTTTTTGACACTGCTGTAAGTATTCGCAATGTTTGTTGGATTTGTAGGGGCACCAATGGATGAAGCAAGAACATTTACAAGATCATCCAGCATATCGCTGTTGCGGATTGTGTTTCGCTCCAGCACATCATTCAGATATACATTCCGAAATAGCGATTCCAAATACTCTATCTTTTGCTTTTCCGTTTCCATGGGCAGAAGTGCTGGAAGTCCTCCAAAAGTCTGGTACTCTATCCACGCATCATCAAAATCTAATCCTTTCGTTTCATAGAGTTCTTTGAAGCTAAGAGGATATATCCTTACCTCATCACCTCTCCCGCGAAACTCTGTGATAACATCACTGGATAGAAACCTGGAATTGCTCCCCGTTACATAGACATCCAGATTTTCAATGTGTAAAAACCCATTTAAGACACTTTCAAAGTCTTCCATAAGCTGGACTTCGTCAAGCAACAGATAATGCATCTTCCTATCCTTGATCTGTTCTTCCACATAGCGATAGCAGTTATCAGGATTTTGAAGTCCCCGATACTTTCTGTTATCTAACTGAATCTCTATGATATGAGAATCTGGTACGCCTTCCTGCTTCAGATGCTTTTTGAAAAGTTTGAAAAGCAGATAAGATTTCCCGCTCCTCCTTACACCCGTAACAACTTTTATCATTCCGTTATGCTTGCGGATCACTAAATCATTGATATAGGCTTTTCTTTTTGCCTCCACCCTTATTACCTCCTTTTGCGTATTTACGCAATTTCCGGCATTAGAATAATACCAAGCCTTAACGCAGCTGTCAATTCTCTATTGCCAATCTTTGCGTATTTCCGCACCTTTTGGTCTTATCCGCCTTCGCCCCGTGTCCCTTGGAGTCAGTTCAAAGTCTGCTCTTCCCTCGTGGACATTCAGAATATCCGCCTCGGATTCGCCATGCCTGATTACTAAAAGGATCATTTTGACCTCGTCTTGTTTTCATCCAGCCGCCATCAATTTCATCCAAATAGGCCTGTATTTGGACGAAAAATCAATATGTTGGACAAAGAGGTCCCATCATTTGCCATGTTATAAAACCGAACTTCCAAGCTCCTTTCTCCTCCCGCAAATTACCTTTGTAAATCCCGGTAATTCTATCCGTCATTACATGGGAGTCCCTACTTCAATCAGATTCCCGTCCGGATCATAGAAACGGACGACCTTCTGCCCCCAGCTGTGCGTCATGAGCCGATTCACATACCTGACTTCAGGATAGGTTCTTTCCAGCTTTTCAACGAAGCCCTCTATATCGGATTCTTCAAAATAAAGTTCACTGGCATTATTTTCCGGGATGACATCCCTGCCAAGAAACGCCGTCCAGTATTTCTCCTCCTGCAGAACAAGACCTTCTGTCAGAATCATGTTGCCATCATTATCAAGAATCCGCTCAAGCCCAAACAGCTCATGATAAAACTGCCGGGCCCTTTCTATATCTTTTACCACGATCAATACATTCTTCAGTTTCATGGATGGTTTTACTCCTGTTTTCTTCAGCGGAGGCAGCGCTGGATCTGCCCCAATATATCATTCATAATCGATTTATACATCAAAGGCAACCAGACCGCTTTTGCCATATAGGAAATGCAGATAAAACAAGCAGAACGGATCTGACAGCTTATCATAGCCCTCCCTACTGACACTGGCGAAAAGTGTCAGAGAGAACCGTCCCTGCTGACAACATTCATAGAATCATCTCCCTGCGTAACCACCGAGCAGACTGTTTCAACGCGGCAATGGTTTTTGTTTCCAATACACACCTGGCGTTCCTGCTTTCAGCCAGATTCAGCCTTTCCTTTAGGTTGATCTCACCATCGCCGAGTGCAAGGTGATTCCGCTGTGGTTTCTCTGATCCATCGTGGATATGGAAGTGAATCAGACTATTCTGATGTTCCATCAGGAAGGGAACATCTTTTTCTCCGATCGCCTTTGAGTGTCCGATATCCCAAGTCAGACCGAATCTTGTGCTATCCAGAAGATGTTCGATGGCCTTCTTCTCGTATTCTCGGAAACCGTCTGTATTCTCAACAGCAATCATCACATCACTGTCATCAATCCATTCTTCACATTTAGAACGAAATGCCTCAAAAGACTGCATATAGGTTTCAAAATCGCGTTCATACATCTGCACCTTTCGATCCGGGAGCGTGATATATATTCCATGGTTCATGTGCATATTCAGAATCAGCGGTTGTGTCTTATCCCCGAAACGATCACGCAGAGGAAGCAGTTTCACTGTCGCTGCGATGGCACGCCGCACAGTTTCCAGGTATGCCTCAGATACAAGCTGATTGAAATCCGCTATATTCAGGTTTTCATCCAAGTGGACGGTATAGTAAATACCAGCTTGTTCAGCCAAGCGCATGAGTCTATCCGTCTGTTCCAGATATTCCGTCTGGTACTCAGGAAAATTCATATTCAGTTCTATAAACTGGAGCCCCAGTTCGCTGCACAAAGCAACATTGTCCTCAAGCGACCTGTTCTCAATCAGAGTCGGCATTCCAAACTGCATATTTATACCCTCACTTCTTTTTCTTCGGAGTCGGAAGTTTGTCATACACCGCTTCCAACAAGACCCGCAGTGTCACCGGGGACGGTACGACATAATTTTGGAGCAATATCTTATCGCCGTCTTCAATCAGGCATAATACTGTCAGTTCAACATTTTCTGTTCTGCCCATCGCTTTGTCCCTCTATTTGGATTTGTCGCAATCAGTATTTCTTTTCTGCTTCTGTAATATGCTGTCGTATTTCTTTTTCATTGTCTAAGCAATACTGATATGACAATTCCATATAATCCGTAATACTTCTTCCTTGATACATAGTACATAAAGTCTCAAGAATGGGATTCTCCCGGATAATCATGTTCTGAAAAAAACCATATACACACCCGCCGCCATTCTCCCGAGGATAGTACGGATTTATCGAAGCCAACCTTTCATCGTCCATTATACTTTCAACAACCATTTCGCTTAAGATCCACTTCAGAGAAGGCGTATCATATTCTGAATAGCTGTCACCAAAATGCTTGTTCCATACGTGAAACCAGATAAAATGAACGATCTCATGGAGGGACATTCCCAGTGCTCCCCGTTCGCTGTTTTTATAGAAGATATCAAAGTATCTCTCTTCTAAAAACCTTGGGCAGACAGGATTAAGACTAATATTCCCAACCAGGTCGTTAAAGACACTTCTTGTATCTATTTCAAAGGCGTCGGACAGAGCATCCTCAATTTGCTCGTGGTATTTCGCAAAATGCAGATTGTATAATTCAACTTTACCGTTTATTTCATCTAAAAGATCTCTCCATACTAATGATAGTTCCTTTTTTAGGTATTCTTCCTTTGCTTCCGGGTGTAGCCCTCTCATCAGTTCTTTGTCCAACTGAGGGTAGAAGTATAGTAAAGAATTCGACCAAAATGGAGTAGCATCATCCCCTTGGAACAACAATATACTATTTATAGAATGCTCAAGTCCCGGATTCTTGTATGTAACCTTCATTGTGGTGACTCCGATTCTTTAATCAACTTTCTGTTCTTATGATCAGTCGTTAATTGACAGGGGTTTCAGGGCCCTCCCTGACAAGCAGAATCCGTCTGGCAAAGCCCTTTGTCCGGACGGATTCGTTGCTTGTTACGACAATGCCGTTCAAATAATCTCTATTCAAATCTTTTCTCCCACATCAACGCATCGTATTCCTTTCCATCCACGATATGAGCGCCTTTCACCCGCTTTACCTCTTCGAACCCAAGTTTTCTGGCGCACCCGAGCATACGCTTGTTGCCGCTCCAGGTCTCTATCAAAAACCTATTCTCGCCTATGCTACGATAATAGTCTATGAATAACGACAGGGCCTTTGTGCCGATACCTTTGCCCCAACAATCCCTTTCGCATATTTCTATACCAATGGCGCGGACGGTATGATTCTCCCCCGCATTTTTGCCTGGATCAATGGAGTCCCAGGGCGGCTGTTCATAGTTCTCATCCAAATAGTATGACGAAAGCAAGCCGATGTGTCTTCCTTCTACCTCAATTTCAAAGCGAAGCCGAATGGCATCTTCCGTCATTTCTTCCATGATTTCCATCATATCCGCGCGTAGTTCATCAGGATCCACCTGTGTGATGGTCATCCACGGCGTATCCTCGTAAAACCAGTCTGTTTCTGTATTCGTCCAGCGGATCTCATCATCAATATCGGATATTTGATAGTCCCGCAGTGCTATTCCGTCTCTCTCGATTCTCATATTTCCCCGCCCCCTTGATCCGAATCATACCATAAGATGAATTGCTTTGAAAGGAATTATTTGAAATAGTCCTGGAGTCGGGAACGATATTTAGAACATATTTTCGAAATATCTCTTGACGGGAGTGAACTTTTGTTCTATAATAATTGTGTCCGTTTTACGGATGGGCCTGACCACAGGCCAAGCGGTTGCTCCCTGTGCTAGCAGGGGGCAAAACCGCCGAAGCGCCTCCAGTGGAGGATGAAGCGAGGCGGTTTTGGTGACACTGTCCGAAAAAGCGACCCAAAGGGTAAGCTTTTTCGTTGACAGTGGAGGGCCACTGTTTGCTGCCCCTGCAGAAAGGGGGGGGGCCTATGTACGTAGCCTGGGACCAGCTGATACAGCTCTGACTGCTCATTGTTGCTCTCATAGCTTTGATCCGCAATATGCGGAATAAAAGAAACAGGTAACCGCTTCTCTCCCAAAGATGTCGGTTACCTGATTTAGGAATCTGCACAGGGAGCGACCACCTGTGGGAGGGCTCATCCGTGCATATAGAGTATAACCGAAAACGGGGTAATCGTCAATTGCTTTTTGGAAAAAAGCAAGATAATGCGTAGACAGCTCCGATAAGGATGTGAAGGAGTCTCTACGAAGAAGGTGCCAAAGAGAACCATAGTAATATACCTCCGACTCTCTTGCAGCTTTATGATATCATACAAGACACAAAAATACAGCGATAAATATCTCGTTGCATTTTCGTTCCTGTTGTGGGAATCTTCATCTATCTACATATGAGATGCTGATACCGCTACGGCAGCAGGAAGGAAACAAAGCCCAGATCCGCTATATGGATTTTCTGTTCCCGGAAATCCACTTCCTTCAGTTCCGCCTGCCCCGCCAGGATCCTTTCCGCCCCTTCCTTCAGGCGGGGGATCAGATCCGGGGAAAGGGGAATCGCCGCGTGGGAGGGCCAGATTTCATCAAATTCCTGCCGGCGCCCTTCCAGCCGGGCCATGCTGGCGGCATAATCCTTCAGATTCCGGTGGGCGCCAAACATAAATATGCGCCCATGCTGCTGGATGGAATCGCCGCTAATCAGCACCCGCCGGGCAGGATCCAGAATGGCAATGCTGCCGGGGGTGTGGCCCTCCAGCTCGATGATCCGCAGAATCCGACCGCCCAAATCAATCTCATCCCCTTCCTGTACGGGGATGATTTCTCCCTCTCCGCCGCCGGCCCGGTAATGAGCTTCCTCCTTGGGGTGCATCATGATCTGCCGAAAGCCCTGATTGCCGGCTATGTGATCCCGGTCTGCGTGGGTATTGATGATCGCCAAAGGCAGATCCGTCAGTCCTTCGGCGATTTCCCTTGCATTTGGCAGATTCATACCCGAATCAATTAACAGCGCCTTGTCATAGCCCGCCAGCAGGAAAAAACGCACGCCGCCGTCCTCGATCCGCCAGCTGCCCGCATCCATCTGAATAATTTCGTAGTTCATCTTGCTTCCTCTCTACCGCTTAATAAACACTGGCATGTCGTATTCGTCTTTTCCATTCTCCATAAATCCCAACGACTTCCAAAAACGGATGGAATCTTCCTTTTCGCTGTTTACCTTTCTACCGGTATTTCCTCAATCGTTATCATTTGTTATCCTTTCATCAGTCACCATGTGTTTTGTTTCCCTTGACGGGTTTTTCAGCTCTGTTTTGAAAAACTCAGGATAGATCGTCTTTTCTGTATCAAGGGGAACCCACTCCAGATACTCTGGCGAGCCATCCTCCAGGAATGTTTCATTTTCAAGTTCAAAGTCCTCAGGTATTTTCATGTAGAAATAGAAGGAAGGCTCATAAATCAATCGTCCTTGCTGATCTCCAATATCTCCATAGAAATACGCTTCGCGAACAAAGCCGAGCCTGTCTATCTCCATTTCAAAACCAAGCTCTTCTTTGACCTCACGCTTTACTGCTTGCTCTGCCGTTTCGCCGAATTGAATGCGACCGCCAACAGAATAGTAATAGTCAACGCGGTTATTTTTGACCATCAAAATCTTGTCGTCTTTGATAATAATTGCGCCTACACGGATGTTTATAACACCTTCGCCGCAGCGCACGCACATGTCTTTATTCTCTGTCATTGCTCACCCCCAATAGCTAAAAAATCTGCACGCGTCATTTCCAAAGTGTCACCGGGGCCGGTTCTAAGTTCCTTAAGTCAAGCCTGTCATCCTGAGGCCTTTAGGCCGAAGTATCCCATAAAATGGCAGCAAGTTGCTCTCACCCACCACCGCCTGACGGCGGCGCGTAAACGCCCTTTATCGTTTTTCTTGTTCTTGTCACCATCCATGTTTTTATTACTCTCTACTCATTTACAGCCTGCTTTTGATCATTCCTGTGATAATCATAATTACCGCAATCCCATACAGCACTATTGCCAGCCAGTTGGGCAGCTTATATAAATACCGATCGACAACGATCGTCCCGCCTCCAAGGACAATACCTATGATAATCAGAGCATTCATCTATTGTCCTCCTTCGTTTTATCAAGGAGTCTGATCTTGAACTCCCTGATCTTCAAAGCATATCTGCCGGTAAAAAAAACTCCAAGAACAAGCACTGCAAATGCAATGCCGAGTCCAAAACTGCCAATTCCTTCGTAAGGTGAAGTCGATTCCAGCCCCAGCAGCGTGATTACAAGAAATACCGCAAACCCAACAAGGCCCGCGATAAACAGCCAATGCATCCTTCGCAGCAGTCTCGCTTTCTCCTCATTGCTGTAATCCGCGACCTGCAATACAGTCTCTTTCAGTTCCTGATCCATACGCTCACTTTTCCTTTCTCCGCTTAAGATCTCACGGAGGTCAACGGAATATAGATCAGACAACTCGACCAGGATGTCCAAGTCAGGCATGTTATTTCCCGTTTCCCAACGGGAGACGGTTCTGCGTGCAACTCCCAGCTGTTCCGCAAGCTGCTCCTGAGTAAGTCCATTCTGCTTTCGAAGTTTCTGAAGAAACTTCCCGATTTTAACAAGATCCATGGTTCGATGACCTCCTTTCCGGCTCCAGCATAGCCTGGCTTTTACTGAAAAAACAGGACACAAAGTGAGCAAAAGTTCTGTTTTCAGCATTGAGACACCCCATGTCTCAGATAAAAACTCCGAGTTGCCGGGAGTGTTATTTACTTCGTCGAACGGGAATATACCTTTTCCTTTTTGGGAAACGCCCTCTTTATGGACTTGGTTTATCCTAAATATCGTCTTCTAAATCGTATTCATCTAATCGCCCCTGCGGGGATTCCTCACTGCCCCCCTGCTCATTCCGGGCAAAAGAGTTCGTCCAATGTGATGACCTTCACAAAAACGCCGCTGTATCCGTGGTGTCACCGGGGACGGTACGACGTAAGGAAGTACCGCCCCCACATTTTGAAACAGCCGGAATGACCGCTTGCATTATATCATAAACTCCAAAACCCGTTTTTTCTAATTCGTTCTCATATCGACATTGGATTCGTTTTTCTCTGCTTTTATTCTATGCAGAGCTTTTGAATGTATTTCTCAAAAAAGCTGTTAATTTGTTATTTGTTCATTGCCGTCTTCTCCAGTACAATATAATCTATGTGTAGCCACAGAGAGAGGACTCTGTATAGTTATTCTAAAGTCAGCTTATAGTAATGTGCATCAAAGTAGGTTTCTTCTCCCCATTTCTTGAAGCTTGTTTTCCTGTCTTCTGAAAAGCCCAATTTACGGAGAAGGCTTATAGACCCAAGATTCATATCTGCCACCTCGCAGGTGACGGACTTGCCGCCTTTAGCTTTGATCCAACGAATCAATGCGGCAACCATTTCCGTTCCGAGACCTTCTCTCCAATGATCCTTAGAAATACAATAGCCAATATCATAATTCTCGTCTTCCGGAAAAGCACAACATGTGCCAAGCGGCGTCCCTTCTTTCTTCAAAACAGCCATCAGATAATAACCTTCCGGATTATCCTCCATTTCATCAACACATTGTAAATACGCCTGATCCATATTATCGAAAGATGGATCACTCATGTATTCACCATTTTCCTTATCTCCCCAAAGAGACAAGGTGAATTCTCGGTCTGTTCTGTACCAGGAACGAATGATCATTCTCGGCGTTTCTATGTTTTCATTCAGGAGCATTTCTTTTTTCCTTTCCAATCATGGGATCCTTCGGCCTGATGGCCTCAGGATGATCGGCATAGCTTATTGACATTGGGACGGGCCCATTGCTGCAGTCTTCTAATTCTATTACCACCCCGGCCGGTTCCTCATGCGTGGCAAGTCGGGATGATCTTCAAATATAGATAAACCTCATGATCTCGCCGGTTCCGATAAACAGCTTTATCACTCTCAAACAATAGTTTTTCATGGAGCCGGATACTGGCAGCATTGTCCGTCCGGACCTGATTCAGAATGAGGCGATACCCTTTTTCGGAGGCATGATCCTCCAAAAGCGCCAGGGCTCCGCTTGCATATCCCTTTCTGCGCTCTTTTCCGAATATTTCTGCGCCTGCGGAAACCACATGGGGACTATGTTCATAAAGGGACACTGTTCCCACGATCCGCTCATCGGCCAGAACGGCAAACATCTCAAAAAAACGGTCTTCATGAACGCAGCGGTTCCATCCCGAAATCATGTCTCTAATATCGGAAATGGACATATCCGGATACATCTCCTTCCGAATGGCTTCCGCATCTTCCCATTCAAAGTGCTTTAGGATAACCAAGTAAAAAACCTCTCCTGATGATAGTATTTATAATCGGGGCGGCATCAAGGCCCGAGCCGAATCATCTGTATCATAGCATACGCGGCCCAGGATAGAAAGGGGCTTTAAAGCGCATCAAAGGGGACGGCCCCCAGAGAAGTCTCGTCCCCCATTTGGAACAGCCGGAATGACTGCTTGACTTACATATTTGCTACTCGATCGGCAACTGGATCTCGGTCAGCCATTCGTCTTCCGAATCCTTATTCCAAATGCCGTCAATATAGCATTCACGGGCAAGGCCCGCCGCCGCAAACCCGTTCTGCTCTGCATATTTCATGAGGAATGCATAGGCTTCACCGATATTGGCATAGGAGCCTTTGTGGTAGATACTTAATACCCGGGCCTGAGGCAGGGTCCTGAAGCTGATCATATCATTTCCCTGTCCGAATGCCGTGACCGCTTCACTGTGCCTGATGCGGATATCGCTTTCTTTATACTCTCCATCCGGATACTCGCAGAACTCATAGGACGGCTCCGAGCACTTCATCCCCGGGTTCAGCTTCAGACACGCCTGTCCCACAGAGGGGATCCATTCCAGCATGTCCGAATACGCCTTTAATACCGTTTCAGCAGTATATACGATTTTTTCCGGGATCAGCTTTTCCGTCACCTGATACTTCATTTCTTTGTCCTCCAAAATTGAATATATTATGGAAAGACGGGATTCGATCAGATGCTTTTCTTTCGTGAGTGATATGATCCTCTCCTGCAGGATTTCCTTCACATCCATTCCGGCAAATACTGCCTTGATTTCCTCCACGGACAGGCCCAGCTGCCGGTATGATTTGATCCTGGCCGCAGTTTCAAGCTGTGAGGTTTCGTAAAACCTGTAATGGTTCCATTCGTCAACGGAAGCAGGTTTCAGCAGGCCTTCTTTTTCATAAAACCTCAGGGCTTTTATGGTCAGGTGTGAAAGCTTGGAAAAATCACTGATTTTGAGCATCTTCGTCAATCTCCTTTCCACACCCGACACACTAATCTATTCCGTAGGGGACGAGTCAAGGGGGAAACAACAAAAAAGTTTTGGAGGCAGAAAAACAGTTTCTGCAATATCTTTTTATCATTGAGTTTTACTGGCTTTTGCATCTTCCTACCAGCGCATTCATTTTCTGTTTTCGGCTTCTTCTATATGGTGTCTGATTGCATTTTCGTTTTCTTTACAGTAATCATAGGATAGTTCCATGTAGCGCGCCATTGTGAACTTGATTATTTATGTGTTTTGAGATTTTTTTGAAGTATATCCAGTGTATGATGGGAGGCCCCGATCAAATCCTGCCGTTCGCAGATCGTGAAGTGATAATCCATCCACTTGCCGAAGGTCTCGTCATCCATGGCATCGATATACTCTCTTTTATAATTCGTTGCCCCATCTGTGGCGACCAGCTTGATTCTCCTGACCGGCACCGCCGCATCCAGCTCTGCAATCTCCTCTGTACGCACCATTTCAAAAAGATCTTTCGGCTCACTGATGCAATGCCAGTCGGGCGTCAGCATCTTAAGATCCATCACCTCATGCAGTTTATTCATACCGAATACATATTGGATGACAGTCGGTTCATTCATACAATAAGCCACCAGGATATGACCGCCGGTTTTTGTTACACGAACCGCCTCGGAAAGGGCCTGGATCTTTTCTTCTTTCGTGTATAGGTGATACATGGGGCCCAGCAGCATGGTTAGATCGAAAGAATTATCTGCAAAGGCGGACAAATCCAGCGCATTTCCTTGCAAAGCTGTGATGGGCTCTGTACCATCTAATTTAGACCGTAGTATTTCCAGGTTATGTTCGATCAGTTCAACCGCTGTCACAGAAAGCCCTTGTTTGGCCAGGGTTACACTGTATCGTCCTGTGCCGGCTCCGATCTCAAGGATACCTGGATCTGAAATACCGTCCAGACACTCTTCTATGTATTTCATTGTGGTCAGGTATTCTACTTGTCCGTGACGGGAGAGAAGGCGCCCGTCTTCATCATAATTATTGTAATAGCTTTCCAGATAAAACATGGCTTCCTCCTCACGATTGGCAAGTTGGGAGTGCTCGCCAGATATGCGGAATAAGAGAAACAGGTAACCGCTTCTCTCCACAGTTGCCGGTTACCTGTTTTTAGGAAAACTGCACTGGGAGCGACCACCTGTGGGAGGGCTCATCCGTGCATATAGAGTATAAACGAAATCGGGGTAATCGTCAATTGCTTTTTGGAAAAAGCAAGATAATGCGTAGACAGCTCCGATAAGGATGTGAAAGAGTCTCTACAAAGAGGAGAGATTCCGGACTGTCTAACAGTGGGCGCGCCTGTCCGTACAGGCACCGCTTGTCCGGGGCCCACCGCCCCTGAACCCCCGCCTGGTGACTGAAAGGAGGCGGCATGGAACAGGAAATACACCAAGTCGAAATAGACCCTTCCACGGAACTTAAAGCCGTCCTCAACTTCAGCGAGTAATCACATGCCAGATCACCGGGTGGACAAAGCCACAGGATTGATACAGCTCAAAGGGATTGCCCGGATTGTTCACCCGGCCGGACACAGTAACAAAATCCGCTTTCGTGGAAAGTTTTGAAACCATCTCGGAGACTATCACGCGGCCCAGGCCCTTATGCCTATACTCCGGAGAAACCTGGATCCAATCAAGGATCCCTTCGCCTATTTGGGAATCGAATTCTCCAATCCCGCTGGCTACTATCCTGTCCGTTTCTCTCTCCCGCACCGCAATCCAAAGCTCCTCATCATATACGCCGCGCTTTTTGTACGATGCCAGTTCATTAAGCGTAATCCCCTCTTCCGCATAGCACGCATTGATATGGTTTGCGAGTTCTTCTGCACTGGCGGCTGTAAGCTTATACTCTTCAGGAAGAATAACCTCCGGTATTTTTTCAAGCTGATGAACCAGCTTGAAATAGGGCTCGTCAATTCCCTCAAAAGATTCAGCATGGAACTCATCCTCGCGAAATACAGCTATATTTTCAGGCAGTTTTATCTGAAGGGTTTTCCAAAATGGCAAGGATGATGTTTGGCAGGGATCCTCCAAATACGCTTGGCGCAGATAATCCTCTCTTTTCATTTCCAACAGGAACATCCCCTCCGTTGTTTCCAACTCTGTAAAGCCCACGGATCTGTGAATCTTATAGGCCGCCCCGCGGGTGGTCTCAAAATCATTGCGCAGCTTTGATATTCCGTTAATCCTGAAGGCACGGTCCAATAGCAGCTGCAATCCCTGCTTGCCGTAACCCTTTCCCCGCTCCGGAGCATAAATCACGATCCCCATGTCGAAGCAGTCCTGCCTGAGATTGTAATGATAGTTTACATCTCCCACAAAGCAGCCGTCTGATTTACGCTTCAGGAATGCATAGAACCTTTTATCCTCATAACCGATCCACGATGAAATCAGCATTTCCCATTCCTCTTCCGGATTGGGAATGCACCCATCCGGCGGAAACCACGGCGCATTATAGGCCATCGTTTCAGGATCGCTCATCATTTTCACATAGAACCAGCCATCATCTTTTTCAGGTATGTGTAATAACAAATCCATTATACTTCAATTCCCCACTACCGCTTAATAAACACGGGCATGTCGTATTCGTCTTTTCCATTCTCCACAAATCCCAGCGACTTCCAAAAACGGATGGAATCTTCCTTTTCGCTGTTTATTTCATAATAAACAGCGCCATCTTCCTTCGTGTAGGCTTCCAGGGCCTTAAAGCATTGGTGTCCGGTTCCCTTCCCTCTGTATTCAGGAAAAACCCAGAAATCCAGGACAAAGCACTTCCCGTCCTCGCTTTGATATGTGTTGTACTGCGCGGCGCCAATGCGCTTTTCATCATCCACAAAATAAACCATGTGATGCTTGTCTGTTTCCCGCATCATACGGGCCTTGATGATGTTCCTGTATTCATCTCCCGCAAAATAGGCAATGTCTTCTTCATCTTCAATAATCGCATCATCGACTAAATATTTAAGATGAATCTCCCAAAACTCCTCGATCCTATCCACCGGTATTTCTTCAATTCTTATCATACCTGCCCCTTTACCCCTCAATCTACCTGATAAGCCTTCCTTCGTAATATTTCTCCTGGAAGAAAACCAACTCCAGGATTTCCTCGTCGGAATACCCCTTTTCATCGAGAGATACCACCCATTTGTCCTCATTATCATTCGTGCGATGATAAACAGCTATTACCCTTCCCTCAAATTTTTCAAGTGGTTTGTCCGTCCCGAGAACATATACATCCTGCTCCTCACCATCATCCGCAAATACACCATTCACATATCCGTAATTAATCGGATATATCATTTCCGGATAATCCGGATGTGCGCTGCCAAGCGGCCTGTCAATTGTGCCGCTCACAGTCGATCCAATAACAACAATGGCTTTGCAAAAGTCAATAATCTCCTGCCTTCTTGCCGCCACATCCTCTTTATGCTCGACAGACGGTAAGCCCAGGCCCCCGCCGCAGGCGATATCCAAATGCCCGTAGAAATGCTCCAGGGTGCCAATAATCTTTTCACACTCCCGCAGGCTGGGCCCCGTGCGCAGGGCAATGACATATCCCTTTTTTCCGGAGGGAATGGCTTTGTAGGGCTCATGGGTATTGCACCAGGGAGTGCATCGGTCGATAAAGGCTTTGAACTGGCCGGGTACATCCGCCCAATAAGAGGGTGACACAGCCAAAATGACATCTGCTTTCTCAATTTCCGCCATCAAAAGCTCCGCCTCATCCTGCTGCACGCAGGCGGCGGTTTCATGGCATTTCCGGCAGCCTTTGCAAAAAGCGAAATCATAATCATCAATGCAAACAGATTTCACTTTATATTTGCCGGATAGTTGTTCCGAAGCTATCCTGGCGATTTCCGCCGTGGCACCCGTTTTCACGGGGCTGCAATTCATAACAAGGGCATTCATCCAGCGCTTCCTCCTGTCACAGGCCTCTATAGATCAAAGGTATTCTTAATCAATCTTGCCACTTCATCGGGTTCTTTATCTGAATTATCAATCCTGAGATAGTTATCAAAAGGGATCTCCCCTTCATAGCTGACGCAGCGGTGATTCAGATCATCATTGATTAAACGCCGGTTTGAAATCTCTTCATCTCTTTTGGAGGCCTTGTGTTTCAGCCGATTTTCGGAAACGTTTCTCCTCAACCGGATCTCTTGCGGAGCTATCAGTTCAACATAATAAAACTCTGTTCCGTATGGTTCAAAAATCCCTTTGACATGCTCCAGGTACTCCCATTCCGAAGGCAGGTCAAAATCCATCATATACGTGAAAATCATCCCATAGTTATCGGAGGCGGCGTAGTTTTTGAAGAAGACGTCACGCAATTCCGAGATGGTCTTTCCGTCGTATCTGCCGAAAACCTCTATGACCGCTTCGATGGTCATGTGATTGTGAAAGAGCCGCAAGTCCGTGGTTTTCATCAGTTCCTGGCCTACCGTCATTTTTCCGACTGCTGCATCACCTATTATAAACACCAGTTTCATGAGACAGCTCCTTTCAGAGTCATTCTGATTTCTTCCGCTCCGATGATAGGGCTGACGGTTTCCTCCCCGTCCGAGATAAAGCCGCATTTTTCGTAAAAGCGAATAGCCCGTTTATTCTCCTTCAATACCCAAAGGCAAATCTGCGGATAGGAGGCCAGCTGTTTTAAGCCTGCCTCCATCAGCTGCTGCGCTACCCCCTTGCCGTAATACTCCGCCAGCACATATAAAGCAAATATCTCCCCGGTATCCGGCGCTTCCTCTCCCCGGTCGCCGAAGCCCACAAAGCCCACTACCCGCTCATGGTCTTTTGCCACCAGCAGATTGTCCGGCCAGCGGTAGGCCATGTCCTCACATTTTTCCAGGGTCAGTTTGTCCAGATAGGCCTGATCCACCAGGCCGGGATATGCCTCCTGCCACGCTTTCCAGTGGACAAATGCCTTGCCCCGGATCTCATCATCCGTTTCCATCTTTTTTATGGTAATACACATATCTGCCGTACCTCCCGGTTTCACCCGGGGTTGTCACCCTCCTCCTTCCCCACCCAGGTATGTTCGTAGTTTTCTATCACCCAGTCTTCCACCTTTACCACCACCTGGTACTGATCCTCATAAACGATTTCTCCGGGGTCGTTGGTATAAATCACATAGTAGGGATGATGATACTTTTCCAACAGCCACAGGGCCGGACGGATCAGCCTCATCATTTCGTCCGCGTTTTCGGTCTTGAAAAAGCAAATAACCTTCTCTTTCTGCATGCATTGAGGCGGGAAGGGCAGGATTTCCGCAAACCATTTGTCAATCTCCTTGTAGAGATCTGCGTCCTCTTCCTCCATCTTTTCGTCCTTAATCAGTTTCCAGCACATGCTGAAAACCCCCTTGCCCTGCAGGGTATTGGCCGCCAGTTCCCGGCCCTGGATGCGCACATATTTGTAGCGCTCGTTAATGTCTTTCTTCATCTCATTCTTCCTTTCTGCGCCAGGGGGACATGTCCCTTGGCGCACTTTCCGTAGGCTGTGTTACCGGGTGTTACCCTATTATCCCTTCCTCCATCAGCATTTCCAGCACCCGGGCCTCCCGTTCGAACATAAGGGGGTTATAGGGGCTTTCCCCCGCCTCGATGCCGCCGCCGGGGTATATGGGAAATATGTTCCTCCCATGGTTCTGCCATACTATGTTACTGCAAGCTTTCATCCCCGGAGGGCGATTGATAATCGCCCCTACGAGGCTTCCGCATCGGGCGGTTGCAACCTTGACCTGCTTCCATCCGTAGGGGCGGCTACGGTCCCTGAGCGGCCCCTGAGCGGCCCCTGAGCTTGTCGAAGGGCTTGTCGAAGGGCTTGTCGAAGGGCAGCCGCCCGCATCCCCGGTCAACAGTCATCGCCGCTTTCCTCTTTCCACTCTTCCAAAAAAGCCTCTAAAAAAGCGTGTCGCTTTTCCGCCAGCTGCCGTCCCTTTTCCGTATGCATCAGATCCTTGAGGAGCAGCAATTTATCATAAAAATGCTGCAAAGAATCCGCCATAGACCGGCCGTGCTCCCCGCCGTAGGCAAAGGTGCGGGCAATGCCGATGGCCCCCAGGGCGTCCAGCCGGTCCGCATCCTGTACGATTTTCCCCTCCAAAGTCCGGGGCATTTTCCCTCGGTTCCGGCTGAAAGACACGGAATTGATGGCCTCACATACCAAATCGATGCCCTCCGCCGGGATATGGTTTTCCTCTAAAAACCAACGGGCGTTGGCATTATTCTCCGTCTGGAACAGCTTGTGGTCGTCGGCGTCGTGCAGAAGCGCCGCCAGAGCCACCACCTCCTTATCGCAGCCAGGCTCGCTGTCCGCAATCTCCATGGCAGCCCGATAAACCCGCAGTGTATGGTCCGCATCGTGTCCTCCGGCATTTTCCGCAAATAAAGCCTGCACGTATGCCATAGCCCGCTCCGTAATGATCTCCCGCTGCATATCGTCACACCACGCATCCCACAAGGTTTTGTAATCCTGCTCACTGATGATCCTCTCCTGCAAATCCAGGGAAGAGTGAATGCCTCGCTCCCGGCAGGCCGCCACGCAGCGCCTATACATATCCCAGGACAAATCATCCTCTTCCAAAGCCAAAGGTACCTGCTCCAGCCCCGCCCGCAACGCCGCCACTGCCCGGGTATGACCGTCGGTCATCACGGGCCGCCCATCCAGCCATTTCACCGGAATGGGGGCAAAATTTGACAATTCTCCGGGAATTAGCCATTGCTCCACTTCCGCCAGCTTTTTCTCGGAAATGTAAAACTGGGAGGGCTGCAGATCCCTCAGCTTCAGGTTTATGCTTTCCATACGCTTTTCTCCTAAAATTATAACCGCTTGCGGCAGATATACAGCAGATGGTTGTGGCAGCCCAACAGTTCCCGCTTTTCCGAAAAGGCCAAAAACCATTTGGCAAAGGCTTGGAAATCCTCCTCTGTCATAGAAAAATCCGTGCGCTTTTCAATGGCCTCCAGCATGCCGTCCACCCCGGCGGTCACTATCCAATCCACCGGCTTTTCTTGAAAGAGCTGCTCAAACTCCGCCACATCATAGCCGGTGAAAAGCTGTTCCTTGAAATGCCTGACTGCATTATCCTCCGTGAAGTTTTCCTCCTGGCCCGCCGGCCAGTTGCCGTAGAAATAGTTGGCATACATGATGGCAAAGACGGATAAGAAGGCAAACAGAATCACGCCCCCGGGCTTTGTCACCCGAATGGCCTCGTGGATAGCCCGCTGCACATCGTCCGCTTCATACAGATGATACATGGGGCCGAAAACCAGGGTGGCGTCGAAGGAATTGTCCCCAAAGCGGCCAAGGTCTGTGGCATCTCCCTGATAAGACTGCAGGTTCCCCAGCCCCCGGCTGTTTTCCCGCAGGATGGCCAAATTGTGCTCCACCAGCTCCACCGCCGTCACATCCATCCCCTCTTTAGCCAGGGCGATAGAATAGCGGCCGGTGCCTGCTCCCACCTCCAAGATTTTGGAGCATTCCGGGACATAGCGGTGGATATATGCCATGGTAGTCAAATATTCCAGCTGCCCGTGCCTGTTTTTCTGCAGGCGGGCATCCTCATCGATTTCGTTGTAAAAACTGTTAATGATTTCCTGTCTGGTGTGCATTTTTATCACCCAATTAACCCTTCTGCCATCAGCATTTCCAGCACCCGGGCCTCCCGCTGTAAATCATCAACGCTTTCCTGTCCCGAATGATGATGCTCCGGGCGGAGTTGCGGGTAAAGCGGTGGGTACAGTCCCCATAATCTTTTTTATCCAGTTCAAACAGCAATCGCATGCTCCGCCCCCTACTCCCGCAGCAAATGAGAAATATCCTTCACCGCCCGGGCCTGGGCGGCCGATAAATACTCCCAGGCGGGTACCTCGCCGTGCTCTCCCGCAAAATACCGCCGGGCCAGGGCCAAAGCCTCCTCAATATCCTGCTTTTCAATGGCATCATAGGCGGCGTCAAACAATGAACAATCTCTCTTTTCCAGGCTGTCCGCCGGAAGTTCCACCTCAAATAAATGCACCTTTTCCTGGTCCTCCGGCTCTTCCTCGCCCCAGTCTTCCCAAAACATCCGCACGCATTCCGCCACATCCACACAAAAGTAATTGCAGTGCAGGCGGCTTACGGCCTCCGGGTATTCCTGGCTCCGGACAAACTCAAACAGCCCTTCGGTGGCCCATTTGGCATAATTTGCCCAGTACCGCAGCTTGGAGCGGTCCATCACGGCATAGGTATATTGGCCGCTTAACAGCATTCCCACAAAGCAATCCCGGCTTAAAGCCAGGCCCTTCATGAAAGGTTCGCACAAATCTCCATATTTTTCATGCCCCGGCTCTAAATACTCCCCTTCTTTGAGGGTGGGGCTGTAGTGATAAACAATCATTTTCTCTCCTTTTTATGCACCGGGGGGAACAGGTCCCTTGGTGCACTTAAATTACTCTTTTTCCTCTTCGCTGCCGCTTTTTATCTTCTTGATGACATTGATGATTTTCTGCCCATCGGTGGCCATTCCATTGTTTTCTCCGGAAGAATAATGACCGGGCCTGGCGGTGATAATCAGCATACCTATGCTCATCCAAAGCACATAGTTGGAAAGAAAATCCATCGACTCCGGACCAAAGATTTCCGGATGGATGGATATGCCGCTGGTTTTCAGGACGAGAAGCCCCACTACCAGCAGCAGGGAAAGAACCGGTCCCCCTGCCAACACCATAATCAGCTTGGCATGGGAGTCAATCTTCTTTTCCAAAGGGCTGAAATACCCATCGAAGGGAAAGGCTTTCACCGTCAATACTTTTGTGTCCAGCAGCACTTTCCCGGACCCCACCCGTATATGCCAGCGTCTTCCGCCCGCGCCAAGCATATACCCCAGCGCATGACCGAATTCGTGCAAAAAGGTAACCAGAAAGCTTAAAAGCCAGAGAAAGACTACGGCTAAAAGCAACTCCATAATGACAGCCAAAACCTTCGGCATGGCATACGCCTCCTTACAACAGTTCTTGATAATACCCCAGGGTTTCCACCATCTCACCCTTGTCAAACAATTCCTTGATTTCTTCTTTCCTCATCCAGCGTGTTCCGGCCACTTCCCGGGTGGTGGCCGCCTTCAAATCCACCTCGCCGTCATACGCAAAGAGCCAAATATCCACAATATCGGAATACTTAACCCCGTTTATGACTCTGCCCAGCACGGAATCAATCATTTTACCGTTTTTGGGTTCGAGCTTTACCCCCACTTCCTCCTCCGTCTCCCGGAGAGCGGCGGTCAGGCTGTCCTCCCCTTTCAGCGCAGAGCCTCCCACACATTCCCACAGCAGCGGATAGAGGGGCCTGTCGGCGCTGCGCCGAGAAATCAGATATTCCCCCTGCCGGTTTCTGATCCAGACATGCACCACCAGGTGGTAATACCCCTCAGGGATTTCCTCTCCCCGTATATGTTCCAGGCTGGTCAGTTCCCGCTTTTCGTTATATAAATCCCAGATTTCCAATGGAATCACCTCGTTGTTTCTACCCACTCCCTAATCCCACAAAGAGGAGAAATGTTTGATCAAAAAATCCTTATACTCCGCCATATCATCCAAGTGATCCCGCATGTAATTGGCGTGCATTTTCTGTTCCTCGGGATCGATTTCCCCATAGCGGTGTATGATTACATTTCCGGCGGCTTCTTCCTTCAAAATCTCCGGATAAACATTGTGGATATGCTCTATCAGAGTAACCGGCACATCCTCCCTGCTCACCCAGCTGTTGCCTTTGCCTTTTTTCAGGCCCCGGACAGAAAGGGGCTGATAAAGATAGCCCTCCCGCCCGTCATACAGCACTTTCAGCTGATCCGGAAAACGCTCAAAATAGTGCTGAACCCCATCCTTCGGCCCCATGGTCACGAAGTTTTCCTCCCTGGTTCTGCAGCACACCAGCGCATAGACCCGGTCCGTGGTAAAATAGGCCACCTTGTTTTCATCCACATGGGATTTGGCGTTGGCAAGGATCACATCCAAGCCGCCGAAAACGCTGCCGTGGTAAAGCATTTTGGGTATGATAGGATGTCGGATCACCGTCTTCCACTTTTCCGGCGGCACTTTTCTGGCGTCGGACATATAAATCTCATGGTGCAGCCGTTCCCGGTTCATATCATTCACATAGCCATTCTCCTCCAGGAAACGATCCATGATGGCTATGGTGGCCGGTTCCTCATCAAAGGCTCCCAGGTGCATAATCTGCACGCAAAGCCCCTCCTCTATGGTCAAAAACTCTGCGGCGGAGCAATCCATTTTTTTCTTTTTGGTCGCTGTTTCCACCGCCCAGTCGAAGTCCTCTTTCGTGACAAAATCCGGCAGGCGAATCATGGAAATCCAGTGAAAAGCGGATTTGTTCTCATAATCCACCCCCTGCACGCCCTCCTGCCACCAAAATCCCTCCAGCGGCGGCACCACATATTCAAAAAACCCCTTGATTTTGTAATCTGTTTTATAACTCAGTTTCAGGGTGTAGGCCACCGCATACAGAATGCCAATGGCCTGCTGATAGGCGCCCCCCGCTTCGTTTGGATCCCCCTGGCCCCGGACCGCAATAAAATTGGCCGCCGGAACCGTGACAATTTCCGGCTTATTTTTGGGCATATAGAACTCTTTGTACTCTTTCTTAAAATCAAAGGCCATGGCTTACCTCTCCGTTTTTTCTCTCTATGAGTTCCTGTCACATATCATCTATGATTCATTCACCAGCTTACCGCTCATGTGCTCGATGGTCAGTTCCAGACAATGTACCCGCGGAAAGGCATTTGTCAGTTCTTTTTGAAGATATGCCTCATCATCGGTGAATTTCCGAACCAGGTTCGTACAAATCTGCCGCTTCATTTCCTCATTTTCAACTGCATGCATCCGGCCAAATACCACCACGCTGTTAATGTTAAGTGCCCATTCTCCTTCTTTGCGGTAGCCCTCATCCATCACGCAATAGCTGACCTTATTGCAGGCATGGATGGCATCAATCTTGTATCCCACCTTTGCACAGTGGAAATACAGTTTCCCATCCTCTTCGGAATACCAGTGATCGAGAGGAATACCGTAAGGATATCCGTCATCCCCGATCATGGAGAGCACGCCTCTTGGCTGCTCCTTCAAAATCCGAATGCATTCTTCCTCGCTTATCTGCTGTTTAAAGCGTCTCATTTCTCTGAACATTTTTCATCTCCTCATCAGTTTTTATATGTTTGCCGCCTCCGCTGCATTCACAGCGGTATCCGATTTAACCGCCACTCACCCGCACTCTATGATTGCCTTGAGCTCGGTCCATTCCTGTATTTGCAGCACGTCCGAAGGAGGCTCCGGCTGCTGAAAATCCAGGGCTCCCTTATACCAAATCGGGACAAGGCCGGCATCCCGGGCACCGGCCACATCACAAGCGACATTATCCCCCACATACCAGACATCTTCCGGCGCTAAATCCGCCTTTTCCAGGGCCAGGCGGAAAATGCGGGGGTGGGGCTTGCGAAACAGGACCTCGCTGGAAGCGATGATGAATTCAAAATGATTCCCCGGCAGCAGGCGGTGGATCCGTTCGGATACCACCCTGCCCGCATAACTGATATTGCTGATAACCCCGGTGCGAATCCCCTTTTGCCACAAATATTCCAAAAATGCCTCTATCCCCTCCGTGGGCCTGCCGGGAGAAGCCGCATCCCAGAAAATACGGTCGATTTCCTCGGCGGGCAAATCAACCCTGATACCCATAGATTCATACAAATAGGCCGTAAACATGTGGTTAGGGATCTCCACCAGATTTTGCGCCCGCCTGGCAGGGTCCCGGCGCCCCAATTCCCGGTTGATGGCATCCGCCTCCTCCTGTAGCTGCCGGGGCGTTACCTGATACTTGTTTCGGCTGGCATGGGCCAATATCGCTTCCGTGCCCTTTAAGCCGTCAAAGCCCTCTTCCGCTATCAAGGTCTGTCCGTAGTCAAATAAGATCATTTTAGGAATTCTCATAGATCATTGTTCCTTATCTCTTGTTTGGAAAGCCACAAAAGCCTTCTTATCCTTTTCGTACAGGAAACAAAACGAGCAAAACCCTGTTTTCTGCAATGGAACGTGGTATGTCTCTAACCGCACACCGTTGGAATGCCAAACAGTGTTTCCGCATTCCCGTGGGCAATTTGATGCATCTCCTCTTCCGTAAAATCCATTTGATCCAGTATTTTCACATAGCTTTCCAGTATCGCCGCCGGCTCCAGGCTTCGGCTGCAAGGCCAATCCGTCCCCCAAAGGAGCCGCTCTGTCCCGAAAGCTCGCAGGATTTCATTGGTTTTCTGTATGCCGTAGCGGTTCACATAATCGGGGAGTATGGCGGAAATGTCGAAGTACGCCTCCAGATCCAGCGCATCTTCCCACTGAAATCCGCCTAAATGGCACAGCAACAGTTTCAGCCCCGGATGCCTTTGCTTTAATCTTTTAATTCTGGCGGGAGCGCAGCATTCCTGCCGGTCCTTCTCTCCAGCGCTGGAGGGATAGGAATGCACCGCCAAAGGCAGCTTCAGCGCCACGGCGCAGTTGGCAATCCCATCATTATAGGCATCGTCAACAGGCACACCGCTGTTATTCGGATGCAGCTTGATGCCCCGAAAACAGGGCTGTTTCAAGGCGTCCCGGATCTTTTCACAGCTGATTTCCGGCGTGTTGCGCACATCCGCATCGGCAAAGCAGAGGAGTCTTTCCTCTTCCCGGCAGATTTCCGCCAAGTTCTGATGCACTGCGTCCACCGTAAAAGCCATAGACATCAGCCAAGGATCGTTAAAAGGCATAATAATGGCTTTGCGAATGTTATATTGATCCATCAACCTGCGGTAGCCGGAAAGGGTGGCGTAGGCAAATTCATCATCCGAATCCGGATTGGCCCTGTGAACCTCCTCCGGGATGATATGCACATGGGCATCTATTTTGGGGATTTCCTTCCATTTCATGCGCTTTTTCTCCCACTGAATGTTTCGTGTTATTTATCCTTCGCAGCGCTCAGCGACGGACCCGAAGGGTCCTAGTCCCTTTAGGGGGATGACACTGTTTTCTTGACTTAGGAACCGTCAGCTCACGAAATATGCATGGTAAACTGGCCGGTGGCCAGATGATTATTCTGATCATCGTAAACATCCGCCTGAACGATGGCCAGACTGTGCCCCGGCTTGATTACCTGTCCCACGGCCTTCAGGCTTTTGGCCTCCGGACTGGCAAAGAGGAAGTTGAAGCTGCTGCCCGCCGTCACAATATGGGTCCCTAAATGGACGCTGTCCGCCGCCACGCCGCAGGCTACATCCGCCAGGGAATACAAAAGCCCGCCGTGGGGGATGTTCCAGATGTTTTTGTGCTCCGGCCGGAGGGTTACGCCAATCTCCGCCCGCCCCTCCGAAACGCCTAAGGGCGTAATGCCCATAGCCGCATCATAGGGGCAGCGGCTGATCCACTCCACCAGTTTTTCCGCTTGTTCTTTTGTCATAATAGCCGGTCTCCTTGAGAAGTATATGTCTGTGATTTTACCACAAGTTGACCGCTTTGTCTCTAAAGACTTGTAAGTTAAGAAGATGGTTTCAAAGAGTAAGAAAACGTTCCGCTATGCCTTCCACCGCAGCAGCCGCAGAGAATTCAGAATACACAAAAACAGTACGCCGGTATCCGCAAATACCGCCAGCCACATATTGGAATACATGCCGCTGATCCCCAGCAGCATGACGATAATCTTGATTCCCAAGGCGGCAATCACATTTTCCCGAGCAATGCGCATGCTGCGGCGGGAAAGGCTCACCGCCTGGGGAATGGCGCTGACATTGGAATTCATAAAGACCAGGTCCGCCGCCTCTATGGCTGCGTCCGCGCCGCTGCCCATGGCTGCCCCCACATCTGCCCCCGCCAGCACCGGCGCATCATTGAGGCCGTCTCCCACATACAATACGCTACCCAGTTCCCCGCGCAGTTCCTGCATGGCGGACAGCTTTTCCGACGGCAGCAGTTGGGCTCGGATGGCGCTGATCTTTAACGCCTCCCCTATATGCCGGGCGCTTTCCGCCCCGTCCCCGGTAAGAATGGCGGGGGTAAGGCCCAAGCTTTTCATCTTTTGTATGGCAGGTGCCGCATCCTCCTTCAAGGCATCCGCAATGCGGATTTCCCCGGCATAGACGCCATCCACCGCCGTGAGTACCCGGGTCCCCCCGGCTTCCTCCAGCAGGGGCAAAGCAATGCCCGCTCCCTCCAAAAAGCCCGGGGTGCCGCAAATCACCTGCCGGCCTTCCACCAGGCCGCTGATGCCCCGGCCGGCCGTCTCCTGCACGGAGCGGGCCGCCGGAATCCTGATGTCCCGGCCCTTGGCGGCTTCTGTTATGCTTTTCGCAATGGGATGGCGGCTCATGGACTCGCAGCCCGCCGCCAGCCGCAGCAGTTCCTCCTGGGCCATGCCCCCTGCCGGCCGGATCTCCTGTACTTCAAATACACCCTCTGTCAAGGTTCCCGTTTTATCCAGCACGGCAGCCTTCACCCGGGACAGGGCCTCCATGGCGGAGCCCCCCTTAAACAAAATCCCCTTCCCGGAGGCAGTGCCGATGCCGCAGAAAAAGGCCAGGGGCACACTCACCACCAAGGCACAGGGACAGCTCATTACCAAGAAGCTGATGGCGGTATAGAGCCAGGGCTGAAAGGCCTCCCCCCGAATCAGGGGCATGACCAAAGCCACAAAGAGGGCCAGCCCCACCACAATGGGGGTATAAACCCGGGCAAAGCGGGTGATAAAGTGCTCGATCCGGGGTTTTTGCTCCTGAGCTTCCTCCACGGAATGTAGAATGCGGCTGGTCATAGATTCGGAAAGCCGCTTGGTGGCCATGATTTTCAGGACGCCCTGGGTGTTGACACAGCCCGCCAGCACCTCATCCTGCTTTTTTACCCGTCTTGGCACCGGCTCGCCCGTAATGGCGGAGGTGTCCAGAAAGCTTTCCCCCTCCACAATCATCCCGTCCAGGGGAATTCGGTCCCCTGCCTTCACCAAAAAGACGTCTCCCACTTTAGCTTTCGTGGCGGGAATCACTTCCTCCCCGGCGGCCAGGGTCACGGTTTCCGCTCGGAGATTCACGGTTTCCAGAATCTTCTTCCGGCTCCGCTCCACCGCCATTTCCTCAAACATTTCTCCCAAACGGAAAAACAGCATCACCCCCACCGCCTCCGGGTATTCCCCTATGGCAAAGGCCCCCAGGGTGGCGATGGACATCAGGAAGTTTTCATCAAAAATCTCCCCCCGGCGGATATTGCGCAGGGAGGTGAGCAGCACATCTTTTCCCAGGATGAGATAGGCCAGCACCAACAGCAGGATGACCGGCCAGCTGTACACGCTTTCTTTTAAAATCAGAAAATGCAGCACCAGGGCCAGGGCAAAGAGCCCGGCGCCGATAACGAGAGTTTTAGTTTCTCCCGCCTCTTCACTGTGGGAATGACTGTGGCTGTGACTATGACTGTGTGCATGGCCGTGGTTATGATCGTGATCCTCTTCCTGATGACAATGGCCGCAGCTGCAGCTGACCCCCAGGCGAGGTTCGTAAAGTTCCTCTTCTTCTGCTTCCTGTCTGTTTGTAATCATTCGTTCCATGTCATGGCTCCGTTAATATATGCACAGTTGCTTATATATTTATTATATAACATGGAAATATCATGCTGTCAAGGGGAAATGAAAATTGTCTGCACCCCAGACAGCGGACGCATGGAGGGATGGCACCCCATCCGGTCTGCGGGCGGCTGATAGCCGCCCCTACGCTTCCTGTATATAGCCGCCCTTCTCCAGCAGCAGCACCACCAGAGGGATCAAGACTATGTGAAGAATGATGCCGGGGATGGCATTGGTAATGGCTCCGGCAATGAAAGCCTTCCAGGTGAAGGGATTGCTGCCCAGTCCCCAGAGAATCACCCGGGCTGCGCCCCAGACAATACGGCCGATGATCATGGCCGTCAGCAAACTCACATACACCCGCCAGGGCCTCTTCGGCAGCCGGCGGTATAAGAAGCCCGCCACAAAACCGTAGGTGGCCAGCTCGAACATCATGCCGATGGCAGAAGGAAAGAGAGCCGGCATGCCAAAAAGCAGGCTCCTGAGCAGGGGGGCGATAAAGCCCACCCCCAGGCCCCAGATGGGCCCGCAGACAAAGCCGCAGAGCAATACCGGGATATGCATGGGGCTCAGCATCTGCCCGATCTGGGGAATCTGCCCCGTTAAAAAGGGAAGCACCATGGCCAGGGCCAGGCATAAGCCCGCCGCCGCCATCCTTCTTACTCTCGCTTCACTCATAGCAGAAACTCCCTTGCTTCAGCCAGGGTAATGTTCCGCTCCCGGGCAATCCGGGCCAGATCCTCAAACTCCGCCTTTTCCCGGGTCACCCCAAAGCCTTCGGAAACCTTGACCCGCACCTTGCCCCAATAGGCGTCCACCTCCGTAATCCGGCGGTCCATAATATGCCTTCTGGTCAGGTTTTCCCGCAGACCGATGGTGGTGGTGTGCCGGAAGATTTCCCGAATCAGCGCCTCCTTTTTATCCGGGCGGCAGATCACCCGGATCAGGGTGCCGGGGCGGCCCTTCTTCATGTTTACCGGAATGGTATAGGCTTCCACGGCGCCGGCTTCAAAGAATCGCTCCATGGCAAAGGCGATTTCCTCTGCCGTCATATCGTCCACATTGCAGTTGAGTTCAATTACCGTGTCCTCTTCCGAGGCATCCTGGGCTTCTCCCAGCATGGCCCGCAGGCAATTGGCCACAGGGAAGTCTTTTTTGCCGCAGCCATAGCCGATGGCGGAGACCTCCATCAAGGGCATCTCGCCGAAACGGCTGACAAAATGCTTCAGCAAGGCCGCCCCGGTGGGGGTGCAAAGCTCGCTTTGAATCTTGCCGCCGTAAAGGGGAACCCCCTGCAAAATCAAAGCCGTGGCGGGAGCAGGCACAGGCAGGATCCCGTGGGCGCACTTTACCGTGCCGCTGCCCACATGCACCGGGCTGGCCAGCACCTGCTGCGGGGCCAGTTCCTCCATCAACAGGCAGACGGCGGTCACATCCGCCACCGCATCCAGGCTCCCCACTTCGTGGAAATGAATCTGATCCACCGGGTGACCGTGGACCTGGCTTTCTGCCTGGGCAATCAGGCTGTAAACCGCCTGAATATCCCCTTTCACCTTCTCCGAGAGCGGCAAGGCCTCCACAATCGCCAGAATCTCCTTCATCCCCCGGTGTTCGTGGTGGTGATAGTGTTCATGATTACGATCATGATGGTGATGATGATGGTCATGGTCGTGATCGTGGTCATGGTGATGGTGATGTCCATGTCCATGCTCGTGCTCATGGTCGTGGTCATGGTGATGATGTTCGTGTTCGTGGTCATGTTCATGATGATGTTCGTGATCATGATGATGCCCGTGCATTTCCGGCGATTCTTCCTGCCCCTCCACCGTCACCTTCATATGGGTTCCCCGTATGCCGCACTTGCTTACCGTCTCTCCCTCATAGCGCACCCCCGGAATACCAAGCGCATTCAGGCGATTCATAAATGCCTCCGGATCCGGATGCAATTCTAAAAGAGCAGCCGTTATCATATCACCGGCCGCTCCCATGGAACAATCAAAAAACAATGTTTTCATAAATACGCAGTTCCTTTCATGAAAACCAAATGCACCGGAAAGACTGTCCCCGGCGCAAAAATGCACCAAGGGACCTGTCCCTCTGGTACAGAACTTACAGCTTCGCGCAGAAAGCCACCCCCAGAGCATTGTGGCCGGTGTGGGCGCCGATGGTGGGATTCACCTCGTCAATGCTCACCACTTCCATGCCCAGTTCCTGGCGGATCTGCTCTGCAAATTCCTTTGCCTCTTCCTCGGCCACCGTATGCACCACGGAAACAAGCACCCGTTCCGGATCCAGCTTTTTCAGCTGATCCAGCATGGTTCTTTTTCCGGTCTGACGGCCCCGGACCTTGGTAAAAGGAACGATTTTTCCTTCTTCAAAATACAGGATGGGCTTGATATTCAGCACCGTCCCCACCATGCCGCTGATGGGAGACAAACGGCCGCCCCGCACCAGAAAGTCCAGATGGTCCACCAGGAAAAAAATATTGGCGGTATTCTTCAGGGACTCAATGGCCTCCACCACCTCGTCGAAGTTTTTGCCTGCCTTCTTTAAGGCCACCGCCTGCTTCACCAAAAGGCCGATGGCGGCGCATTCCAGGCGGGAATCCACCACATGGATCCGGGCGTCCTTATATTGCTCCATCAATTCCTCGGCTTCCACGCAAACCGTGTTGTAGCTGCCGCTGCAATCGGCGGAGGCCATCAGAACGATGATGTCGTGGCCGTCCAGCACAGCCTGTTCCATGATTCCGTGGACCCGGTCCGGATTGCAGCCCATGGAATAGGCCCGTTCTCCGTTTTCCATCCGGGCATAGAACTTCTCCGATGCCAGGGTGTTGCCGTCTCCGTAAATAACCCCGTCGTTAAAATGGTAATACTGGGGCATAATGGCTATGCCTTCCCGCTCCACAAAGGAGGGGGTGGTATCGGCGTTCACATCCGCCATAATGACAAAGTCGCGCATGCTTTTCCTCTTTCTTCCCCTTATCCTGCCAAGATCCCCTCAGGGGCACCCATAGGGCGTCCCGAGGGGCAAAGTGCCGCCCCTGCGGGGCATCTGTTTAATAATTCTCGGCGTGCAGTTCGAAATAGGCCTGGGGATGAGCGCAGACGGGGCAAATCTCCGGCGCCTTGGTGCCCACCATGATATGACCGCAGTTGCGGCACTCCCATACCTTCACTTCGCTGCGGGCAAAGACCTCCTGGGCCTCCACGTTGCGCAGCAGCGCCCGGTAGCGCTCCTCATGATGCTTCTCAATGGCAGCCACGCCCCGGAATTTGGCAGCCAGCTCCGGGAAGCCTTCTTCCTCCGCAGTCTTGGCAAAGCCGTCGTACATGTCTGTCCACTCGTAGTTTTCCCCATCGGCGGCAGCCGCCAGATTCTGGGCCGTATCACCAATGCCCCCCAGTTCCTTGAACCACAGCTCCGCATGCTCCTTCTCGTTGTCTGCCGTTTTGGCAAAGAGAGCGGAAATCTGTTCAAAACCTTCCTTTTTTGCCTTGGAAGCAAAATAGGTATATTTGTTCCGGGCCTGAGATTCGCCGGCAAAAGCCTCCCAGAGATTCTTTTCCGTTTGGGTACCTGCATACTTGTTGCTCATGACTGTTACCTCCTTTTTTGAGGATTATACCATATCCTCTTCTTTTTTTCCACCGTTTCCGGGAAAAGGGACTAAATTAGTTCGCATTCTCTCCTTTGACGCCTCCCAGCCGCCGGGCATGCTCCAGCCACTTCGTTTTGTAATACAAAACAATCATGGCCCCCATGGTCAGCAGCCAGGAAACGGGATAGGACATGGCGATGCCGTCCAGTCCCGGCCAGCGGGGCACCACAAAACTTACCCAGAGAATGCGGACCAGGCAAATGCCGATCACAATGATCATGGTGGGACGGAAGGTCTCTCCCACCCCTCTTAAGGTCCCCGCCAGCACATCAATCACCGCATAGGTGAGATGCGCCGGTGCCAGGATCAAAATCACCCGGTAGCACACTTCCACCACCGCCGGATCCTGGGTAAAAAGCCGGGCGGCGGGACGGCCACACAAAAGCAAAGCTCCGCTGATCAGGAAACCGATGCCGCCATTTAATAACAAACCCACCCGCACGCTTTTCTTCAGCCTGTCATACTTGCCGGCGCCGAAGCATTGCCCCGCAAAGGCGCTGATGGACAAATTGAAGGCATTGGTGGCCATCCAGAATACCCCGCAGAGCTTGCTTTGGGTGGTCCAGCCCGCCACCACCAGGGGCCCCAGGCCGTTCACCGCCGTCTGGATAATCATATTGGACACGGAAAACATGCTGGACTGGATCCCGGAGGGAATGCCGATCCGCAGGGTCCGCCAGAGGGAAGGCCAATGGATTTCCAATTTGCTGAAGCGGAAGGCATAGCTTTCTCCGGAGCGCATGATCACCCGCATGGCCAGGAGGGCGCTCACCAATTCCGCTATCACCGTGCCCAGGGCCACTCCGGCCACCCCCATCCGCAGCCAGGCCACGAAGAGCATATTCAGAGCAATATTCAGCACGCAGCTGATAATCAGGAAGTACAGGGGATGCTCCGAATCCCCCACCGCCCTAAGAATGCCGGCGGCTATATTGTAAATCAAAAGGGGAATGGAACCCAGGAAATAGACCCGCATATAGATGGTGGATAAGGGCATAATTTCTGCCGGAGTATTTACCAGCCTGAGGGCCGCCGGGGTGATAAACCAGCCAAAGAGGGTCAGGGCAGCCCCCACCAGAAAGTAAAAGCACAATACGGTATGCACGGTGCGGCTCATCCGCTCCCGGTCTTTTGCGCCGAAGAGCTGGGAAAGCACCACGGAGGAGCCGGAAGACAGGCCGGTAACTACCCCGATAATCAGGTTGATAATGGTGGCGGTGGAGCCGCCTACGGCCCCCAAGGCATAGTCCCCTTCGTAATTGCCTATCACTATGGCATCCACCGTATTGTAAAACTGCTGGAAGAGCATGCCGAACAAAAGAGGGAAGAAGAACTGCATCAGCCGCTTGGGGATGGATCCTTCCGTCAGATCCAGGGAATGGGTTTTGGACATGAATGCCATGGGACTGCCTATCTCAACCTTTCTGCTAAAATAGTCTCCTTCATCTTACTCTCTCGTCTCTGCTTCCGCAAGAAGCGGAAAAGAGATAATAAAGAGAATTGCACTTTTTCCTCTCCTGAATTTACTTTGCCTCTGTTTCGTGTTAAGATAGCAGCCGGTTGCCTTTAGCACTGTTTATCCATAGGAACCCATCAAGGAGAAATCATGCAAAACTTTCGCAGTACCCAAAACTATGTAGCTTCCGCCGAGCTGATCGGCGCCGTGAATATCGCCATGGCTTTGGAAAAGCCCCTGCTGATTAAAGGGGAACCCGGCACCGGCAAGACCATGCTGGCCCAGGCGGTGGCGGATGCCCTGGACCGGCGGCTGATTATCTGGAATATCAAGTCCACTACCAAAGCCCAGGACGGCCTGTATGTGTACGATGTGGTGCAGCGGCTTTACGATTCCCAATTCGGGGGCAAGGCCGTGGATAATATCGAACAATATATCAAGCTGGGCAAACTGGGGGAGGCCTTCTCCGCGGAAGACCCGGTGATATTGCTGATTGACGAGATTGACAAGGCGGATCTGGAATTTCCCAATGATTTGCTCTGGGAGCTGGATAAAATGGAGTTTTATATTCCGGAAACGGGCCGGACGGTGAAGGCGAAGCAGCGGCCGGTGGTGATCATTACCTCCAATGCGGAAAAGGAGCTGCCCGGCGCCTTCCTTAGGCGCTGCATTTTCTATTATATCGAGTTTCCGGACCAGCAGCAGATGGAGCAGATCTTAAAAGTGCATTTTGATAAATTAGAGGATAAGCTGCTGCAGCAGTCCATGGAGGCCTTTTATTATCTCCGCTCTATGGACGGGATTGAGAAGAAACCTTCCACTTCGGAATTGGTGGACTGGGTAAGGGCCCTGCAGCTTTCCGGCATTGCCCCTTCCCGGATTCGGAAAGAGATTCCCTTTGCGGGCGTGCTGCTGAAGAAGGACAAGGATATTGAGACTATGAAGCGGCGGATGCGGTAAAGTCATCCTCCAGTCGCCCTCACCCGTCACGGCCCTTCGACAAGCTCAGGGACCGTGTCACTACCCTCCACCCGCGTCCGGGAGAGGGCAAGGTTATACTATGTTCATTGGATTCTTTTACCTATTAAAACTCCGGGGCTTCGGCGTAAGCCTCACCGAGTGGGTCAGCCTGCTGGAGGGCCTGCTTTTTGGCCTGCACCAATCTTCCCTGACGGGTTTTTACAACCTCTGCCGGGCAGTTTTGGTAAAGTCCGAAGCGGATTACGACAAATTCGACCGTATCTTCCTGGAATATTTCAAGGATGTCCCCTATGAAGAGGAGCTGCCGGAGGAACTGCTCTCCTGGCTGGATAAACCCCAGGAAGTACTGGATGCCTTCCGGGCCTTCCTGCAGGAGGCAGGGTATGAACAAAAGGACATAGAAGAAATCCTGCGGATGTTTGAAGAGCGCTTAAAGGAGCAGACGGAGGAGCATAACGGCGGTTCCTACTGGATCGGCACCGGGGGCTTTTCCAACTTCGGCCACAGCGGCCACAGCCCCCAGGGAATACGGGTGGGGGGTGTCTCCCGCTACCGCCGGGCCTTTCAGGTGGCGGGGGAGCGGCGTTTTCGGGATTTCCGCTCCGACAATGTGCTGGACACCCGCCAGTTTCAAATGGCTTTCCGCCTGCTGCGCCAATACTCGGATCAGCTGCCGGATCAGGAGCCGGAATTTGATGTGGAGGGCACCATCCGGGCCACGGCGGATAACGGCGGTCTGCTGAAAGTGCGGTACAAAAAGCCCCGGACCAATACGGTCAAACTCCTGATGCTGATGGATTCCGGCGGGTCCATGGAATATTATTCCAGGCTCTGCTCCCAGCTGTTCCAGGCGGCGGAGGGTTCCAATCATTTCAAGGAATTGCATATTTATTATTTCCACAACTGCGTGTACGGCAATCTGTACACGGACCCCCGCCTTTCCTGGTCCGGCCGGGTGCCCACGGAATGGGTTTTCAAAAACTTCGGACCGGAGTACAAACTGATTCTGGTGGGGGATGCCCTGATGGATATGTATGAACTGAAGGGCAGCGGCTACGGCTATTATTATGACAAAAATGATAAGAGCGGCTGGCAGCAGTTAAAGCGCCTGCGGCGGCAGTTCGAGCACAGCGTCTGGCTGAACCCGGAAAGCCCCCCGGTGAAGGGCGGCTACTGGGGCCAGAGTTATTATCATATCGCCGAGATTTTCCCTATGTATCCTTTAAGCCTGGATGGGCTCAGGGATGCCATGCACGCCCTGCTGGTGCAGAAATAAACGAAGCCCTGGCTGCTCGCCGGCTGTTGCCAAATCTCCAAACTATGCTATACTGGGTAAAAATGCAAGGAGGCCACCATGGATCCGAACGTACAAAAAAGAAATGAACTTTTAGCCCAAACCGTTATCAAAGGTCTGACCTCCCGGAATATGACCGGCTACTATGCAGAAAACAAAGAGGAAGCCCTGAAACTGGCCCTGTCCCTGATTCCGGAAGGCGCCAGCGTTTCCATGGGAGGCTGTATGAGCGCCCATGAGATCGGCCTGGTGGAGGCCGTCAAGCAGGGACCTTATCAATTCATTGACCGTTTCGCTTATGAAGTGCAGGAAGAAGGGGAAAAGGCGGGCCATTTTGCGGATGTTTACCTGGCCAGTGCCAACGCCATGACCAAGGATGGCATGATGGTGAATATTGACGGAAACTCCAACCGGGTTTCTGCCATTGCCAACGGTCCTAAAAAGCTGATTCTGATTGTGGGAATGAATAAAATCTGCGCCGATCTGGACTCCGCCATGAAGCGGGCTCATAATGTGGCAGCCGCTGCCAATGTGCAGCGCTTCGGACTCACCACCCCCTGCAGCAAAACCGGGGCCTGCTTCGACTGCCTGCAGCCGGATACCATCTGCTGCCAGATTCTCATCACCCGCTACTCCCGCCACAAAGACCGAATCCACGTGATCCTGGTAAATGATAATTTAGGGTTTTAATTAGGAAAAGGCTGCCATGCGCCTCGTAGGGGTCGATGCCCTCATCGACCCGCATATCCCCGGCATGCGGAAGTTTGCACAGGCTTCCATGTTTGTTGTATGTCGATTTGAAACAAATACCCCGGATGAGGGCTGCAACCTCCCTCGTAGGGGTCGATGCCCTCATCGACCCACATATCCCCGGCATGCGGAAGTTTGCGGGTTCATCTGGGGATGAGCCCCTACGGTTATCATGGCAGGCTTCCATGTTTGTTGTATGTCGATTTG
>CADBFP010000003.1 GCA_902793995.1 uncultured Lachnospiraceae bacterium
ACGACGAGGTTGATAGGGCAGAGGTGGAAGTGTGGTAACACACGTAGCTGACTGTTACTAATAGGTCGAACACTTGACCGTAGAGAGATGAACGAAGGGGCTGGATGAAACAAGACGGGCGACAAGCTTGCTTGTCAGTCCGGAATGTTTCAGACAAGCCGCTGTGAAGCAGCGGCAGGACACGAAAAAGCCCGCAGGGCTTTGAGTGACCCCCATTGTTCATCCTAATCAAAGATATCTCTTTATCCGGGTGACTGATAGTCGCCCCTACGATGTCCCTTCCTTCGGTATGCAGCTTTCAGGGCGCAAGAAACGGCTTAGGCCGTTTTTTTGGTTGACTTTTGATGCTATGTTCAATATAGTGTCATACGGACATCAAATTCATTCCTTAAGGAAAGGTAAGTGTATCAGTATGCGTAAAATCGGTATTATATGTGCTATGGATGTGGAGCTGGATGCCATCCGCCGGTCTATGGAAACCTCTGTTCATACAGAAGTTTCTCATATGCATTTCTATGAAGGCATGATTTATGGCCAAAGCGTCGTAGCAGCCTGCTCCGGCATCGGAAAAGTATGTGCCGCCACCTGTGCGCAAACCTTGGTCATCCATTTTCAGGTAGATGAAATCCTTTGCGGCGGCATAGCGGGAGCACTGGTTTCTATGCCTCACGGAAGTATGGCCATAGCGGATCAGCTGGTACAGCATGATTTTGATTTAGCCAGTTTTGGATATCATCATGGCTACCTTCCCACCCTGGGCGTAAAATTCATTCCCACGGATGATTCGATCCGCAAAAGAATGATTCAGGCGGCACAGAGTCTCGGGGTAACATATCAGTTGGGTATGATTGCCAGCGGAGACCGCTTTATTGACTCCGCTCAATTAAAACAGGCAATTCTGGACCGGTTTCCGGCCATAGCCTGTGAAATGGAAGGGGGCGCCATCGCCCAGGTTTGTTATATGAATCAAATTCCTTTTTGTGTCATCCGCTGTATTTCCGACAGCAGTGATGAATCGGCGGGAGATCACTCTGAAGTCAATGAGAAAATGGCCAGTGACGGAGCGGCTGCCCTTATTTTGGAGTATCTGAGAGAGGCGGAGAACCATGGCGGAAAGAATTAAGAAATTTGATTTCAAACAGAACCTAATTTGGGTATTAACTATCTTAATCGGTTCTGCCCTTTACTCCCTCGGGTTTGATTTATTCTGGAAACCGGCAGCTCTAAACGGCGGCGGCGTATCCGGCCTGGCCTTGATTATTGTGAAGGTGACCGGCTTTGCTTCCGTGGGTCTTTTGAACTTAATTATCAACATTCCTTTGTTTATTGCCGGCCGGGCCAAGCTGGGTAACCGCTTTTTTATCGGTTCCTGCATCGGCATGCTGTTTTCCAGTTTGACCCTGGACCTCTTTGACAGGATCCCGGTGCCTCAGCTGGATAATGTTTTTCTGCCGGTCATCTACGGCGGCTTAATCTGCGGTTTGGGAATCGGTCTTATTATCCGGGCCGGAGCCTCCGCCGGCGGATCGGATATCCTGATCCGTTTGATTAAAATGAAGTATCAGAACGCTTCCGTCGGGACGATCAGTTTGATCATAGACTGTTCCATTATTTTGCTGAACGCCTTGGTATTTAAGGATATTCAAACCGCCCTGTACAGCGGGATATCCGTCTTTATCTACTCCAAGGTATTTGATGCCGTGATTTACAGCTTTGACTTCAGCCGGGTGGCTTTAATCATCTCCAAAAACCACGACAGCATTGCCCAATCGATTTCCGAGCATCTGCACCGGGGCGTTACCTTTCTGGAAGGAGAAGGGTATTATACCCGGGAACATACCCGTGTCGTGATGACGGCTCTGCCGAATAAGCAGCTGCCGGAACTGAAACAGCTGGTAACGGAAGCGGACCCTCATGCTTTTATTATTATACAGGATTCTCATAATATTTTAGGGGAAGGATTTCAGAAGTATAGTAAAACCAATTTGTAATGAATTATAGCGGGCTCATCTGGGGATGAGCCCTTACGGAAGAATAATCCGCTATACTGTTGGGGCCGATCCCCAGACCGGCCCGTGAACAAAATACAAACAGAACGTATCATGGACCACTTCAAACTAAGATCCGAATATGCCCCAACCGGGGATCAGCCCCAGGCCATTGAAGCCCTGGTAAAGGGCTTTGAAGCCGGCAATCCTTTCCAGACCCTTTTAGGCGTCACCGGTTCCGGCAAAACCTTTACCATGGCCAATGTGATTGCCCGTCTCAACCGGCCCACTTTGGTTTTGGCGCATAATAAGACCCTGGCGGCGCAGCTCTACAGCGAATTCAAAGAATTCTTTCCGGAAAATGCAGTAGAGTATTTCGTGTCCTATTATGATTATTATCAACCGGAAGCTTATGTCCCTTCCTCCGATACTTATATTGCAAAAGACTCTGCCATCAATGATGAAATCGACCGTCTGCGGCATTCCGCCACAGCTGCCCTGTCCGAGCGGCGGGATGTGGTGATCGTGGCCTCCGTTTCCTGTATTTACGGGCTGGGCAGTCCCATTGATTATCAAAACATGACTCTTTCCGTTAGGCCCGGCCAGAACTGGGACAGGAAGGAAATAATCCGCCGTTTGGTGGATATGCAATATGACCGGAATGATCTGGATTTCAAGCGCGGAACCTTCCGGGTGCGGGGAGATACCGTTGAAGTGATTCCGGCGTCCAGTGAGGCCTCCGGCATACGGATCGAGCTTTTCGGAGACGAAGTGGACCGGATTCTGGAAATCGACACGCTGACAGGCAAAATCAAGGCATCTTTAGATCATGCAGTTGTTTTTCCCGCCTCGCACTATGTAGTGGGCCGGGAGGCTATGCTGCGGGCTACGGAAGCTATTGAAGCAGAATTGAAGGAACAGGTGGAATACTTTCGGAAGAATGACCGGCTGATTGAAGCTCAGCGTATCGCGGAACGAACCCATTTTGATGTGGAAATGATGAAGGAAACCGGTTTTTGTTCCGGCATCGAAAACTATTCCCGGCATTTGGCAGGTCTGCCGGCCGGTTCTACGCCCCATACCTTATTTGATTACTTCCCCAAGGATTTTATTTTGATGATAGACGAATCCCATATGACCGTGCCTCAGGTGCGGGCTATGTATCATGGAGACCGGAACCGGAAAACAACCTTGGTGGAATATGGTTTCCGCCTTCCCTCCGCCTTGGATAACCGCCCTCTGAACTTTGACGAATTCGAGGCTCGTTTAAATCAGGTGCTTTTTGTTTCCGCCACGCCTGCCATATATGAAAAAGAGCATGAAACCCTGCGGGTGGAACAGGTGATCCGTCCCACGGGCCTTTTGGATCCGGAAGTGGAAGTGATGCCGGTGATGGGCCAGGTGGATGATTTGTTAGGCCGCTGCCGTAAAGCGGTGGAAGAGGGGGGCAAGGTGCTGGTAACCACGCTTACCAAGCGTATGGCAGAAGATCTGACCAACTATTTACGGGAAAACGGCGTACGGGTCCGATACCTGCACTCAGATATCGATACCCTGGAGCGGGTGGAAATCATCCGGGATATGCGCCTTGATGTATTCGATGTGCTGGTAGGCATCAATTTATTACGGGAAGGCCTGGACATTCCGGAAATCAATCTGGTGGCCATCCTGGATGCGGACAAGGAAGGCTTTTTGCGTTCGGAAACCGCCCTGATTCAGACCATCGGCCGGGCTGCCCGGAATGTGGATGGAAGAGTCGTTTTATATGCGGATGAAGTGACGGATTCTATGGCCGCCGCCATACGGGAGACCAAACGGCGCCGGGAAATCCAGCAGGCATACAACGAGGCTCACGGCATTACCCCCAGCTCTATCCGAAAAGCGGTGCGGGATCTGATTGCCATTTCCCATAAAGTGGAAGCCCGAAAGAGCATCGCCTTAGATAAAGACCCGGAGTCCATGGATCAGGCGGAATTAAAGAAATTGATTGCGGAAGTCACCAAACGCATGAATCAGGCTGCGGTGGAGCTGAATTTTGAAGAAGCCGCTCAGCAGCGGGATAAGATGCTGGAACTGAAAAAATACTTAACAGACTAAGGACGGGGAAACCCCCGTCCTGCCTAAGTCTAAAGCTGTCTCTTTTTTTGCTTTTTTTCCTTGTACAGTTCCATATCCGCCAGTTCCAGGAAGTCCCAGCTTTTTTGCTTGCCATAAGGGACGGCGTTGTAGAAACCGCTGGAGAAGGGGACGGGACAATTCTGCTTCATGGCGTCCATGGCTGCTTCTATTTGTCCATCCTCCTTGTTTTCAAATATCAAAACAAACTCATCTCCGCCGAAGCGGGAAGCAAAGAAGGCATGGCTGGCCGTATACTCGCTCAGGTGGCGGGAGAGCAAAACAAGCCATTCATCCCCTGCCAGATGTCCCTTTGTGTCGTTCGTTTGCTTCAGGCCGTCCACATCCAAGTAAACAATGCCCAATTTGGTTTTGTCATGATAGGCCCGTTCGAAAGCCTCATCCAGTTTTATATTGGCGCTGTAGCGGTTGGGAAGCTGGGTAAGGGGATCCACTTCCCGCATATTAATCAGCTCATTCTGGCGGGCCAGCAGTTCTTCCCGTTCTTTTCTTAAATTGGTGGTAAACTGAACCAGACTGTTTATATAGACGCGGGAAGAGGCCTGCCGGGCCGCCGCCATTTCATACACACTGTCCAGTTCCCGATAGCTGTCGCGCAGCTTTTCAGTCTGGCCGCTGGCTTTGTAATAATCGATTTTGATTCCGGCCATCACCTTCAACGCATCCACAGCATCCGGGGATATGCCCTTATCATCTATGATGGCTAAAATCTCTTCAATCCAGACATATTGCCCTTTGGAAATCAGCAGCGAAATAAGTTTGCGGATTTCTTCGATGTAAAGGTGCAGCATACTGTCTTCTTTCATCAAAGACACCAGTTTTTCAAATGACACGGCGGCTTCTTTCTGATCCCCTTCCGTGACGGCGAGATGCAGGTGGAGCAGCTCATAATCCAGATAGGTGCCGCTTCGAAAAACATTGGGATGCTTCTCCATAAAGGCTGTGACGGTGCGGAAGGATTTCTTGGCCTGTTCCAAATGATCCAGTTCCAGACAGGCAATTACATCATTCATGTAATTGGCAGTAAAATTGCTGAAATAGTGCGGATGTTTCTTGTCATTTTTAACAACCTGTAAACTTTTTTTGATATAGCGGCGGGCCTCTTTTGCCTGCCCCAGCTGCAGCAGAATATGACCGATACTTTGGTCCAGAACCGCCGCAGAAGTATTTTGTCCCGTGGCTTCCGCTATATTCCGTGCCTCCCGGAAGTAGTAGGCGGAAATATCATTTAAGCCCATATTCATAGAATCGATGGCCACCAGGTAATAAACATGCATCAATTCCGATTGATCCTGACAGCGGAGCAGATAGCGGGCGGATAAAGCCAGATTCTTTAAAAATGGCTGGTAACGCCCCATAATAAAATGCTCCGCAAAGGCCATGGAATGATAAACATATCCGATGAGCGCTGTATCATTCAGATCCAGCGCCTGGCGAAGCATAGCCCGCAGCACGGACATGACCCGTTTGTCAGCCACCTGAAGATAGGCCTGATGCTGCCGGTGCAATTCCTGTAGAGATTGATCATATCTGCTGAAATCCATTGACCGTCACCCCCTTTTTTTCTTTGAAGCATAAAGGCGGGCGTCCGCTTTATTCAGGAAATCCCAAATCCGGCTTTCTTCATCCGGCACCTCGCAGTAAAAACCGTGGGAGATGGTCACATCACCGCAGCTCAGGAACTCTTTTTCGATACTGCGTATCTTTTTAGGATCCATATCCTCGTAAACAAAGGTGAATTCATCTCCCCCGTATCGACAAACAAAAATACCATGTTTTTGGGCAATGGTTTTCAGCGTGATTCCCACTCTTTGGAGGCATAGATCCCCTTGTCCATGACCGTAGGTATCGTTATACCGCTTGAAACTGTTGATGTCTGCCATTCCTACGCCAAAGAGGGTGCCCTTTTCCTGAGCGCGTGAAAAAGCATTTTCCAGGACCTTATTTAAGGCGTATCGATTGGGCAGGCCGGTTAATACATCCGTTTCGGCTTTTTTCTGCAGGCGAATGGTTTCCTCCGCCACTTTCTGCTTGTCGTGCCGCAGTTCAACCATCAAATCCATTAGCTGTATGGATTCATAACTCAGCTGTTTCCCCACGTCTTCCAGCTTCCGCATATAAAACAGTCTTTCCTCGTAGGATAAGGCCAGATGATCCGCATCCTGCATATGGGAATAGTACTGTATTTTTATCTGGGTAAACAAACCGGCTTCGTAAAAATATAAACGATGTTTATTCCGATCAATAGCCTTGAGCAAAACACGGAGCTCTTTATACTTCCCGAGATCCAGTAAAGATTGACACAGATCTTTAAGATCCCGGGCAATTTCGCCAAACATATCCCCTTCGATAAGATCCCTGCAAATCTGCTCAATCAGTTCCCCCGTCCGGACATCATTTCCTTCCGCGGCAGCTATACGGCAGCGGAGAATCAGGAACCATAAGCTGAGTTCGTTGTCCACATCGATGGATTCCAGCTGTTTAAGGAGTTCCTTTGTCTTCTCAATATCGCCCAAAGCCAAGCTGATTAATGCTTTATTTAATAGAATCATTACAAAAAGAGTCAGATAGGATTCTGATTTTTTGTGCTTCTGAACGATTTTTTGACTCTTGCTGATATAAGCCAAGGCCTTTTTCGGATCTCCGCTTTGAGAAAAAATAGCGCTGATATTGCCTTCAATCATGGCCTTGGTAATGGATTCCGTATCTTCTACATAGGAGAGTGCCAAAGAGAAGTATTCATAGGCTATTTCCAGGCAGCCGTTTTTCAAGCCTTCAATAGCAAACAGATTGTAACTGCGGGCCAGGAGTTCTTTATCATCGCTCCGCAGGAGATAATATAAAGCCTTATGAAGATATTGCATCAGCTTGCCATGGTCTTCCCGGAAGGAATACACCCGGGCGTAATTATGATATATAAACCCGAACAGATCCGTATCATTCAGTTCTTGATTAAGTGCTTCCAGGCGTTTAAGCAACACAAAAACGCGTTTATCCGGCATGTAAACGCTGTTTTTGACATCTTCCTTGAGTCGGGATATTTCCCCACTGTAAAACTTTTGACCTTCTCCCATAGGCTATAGTTTGTACCTTTGTAGCTTTTGTGAACAGTATAGCAGAGAGTGGGAGATTAGGCAAGGGGTTTAGTGATCATGGTTTAAGGAGCAGGGATTAGACGGAAGGATTAGGGGAAATGTGCAGGCTTGATCCGGGTCTCAAAAAACCCTTTACATTTTCTCATAAATCCTGTAAAATAAATTCTTGGCGAAACGTTTTGGAACGTGCTTAACGTCTATCATATTAGGAGGAACAGTTCTATGAAAGTGTACGCAAGCAAAGACATCCGCAATGTAGCAGTTTTGGGCCATGGTGGGGCCGGAAAGACCACGCTGATGGAGGCGGCTGCTTACGTAACGGGTGTTATTTCCCGTATGGGCAAAGTAACGGATGGAACCACCATTTCCGACTTTGACAAGGAAGAACAAAAGCGCACTTTTTCCCTGAGCACTGCCATCATCCCCATTGAATGGGAAGGCAAGAAGATCAATTTCCTGGATACCCCCGGCTATTTCGATTTTGTAGGCGAAGCAGAAGAAGCCGTCAGCGCGGCGGATGCGGCGGTCATCGTGGTAAACGGTAAGGCCGGCGTGCAGGTGGGCGTGCACAAGGCCTGGCAGCTGTGCGAAAAGGCAGGCATCCCCCGTTTGTTCTTCGTCACCAATATGGATGATGAAAATGCCAATTACGCCCGGGTCTGCAATGAATTGAAGGAAGCCTTCGGCACCCGCGTAGCCCCTTTCCAGGTTCCCATCCGGGAAGCCGAAAAGTTTGTGGGCTTTGTAAATGTTCCCAAGATGAGCGCCCGTAAATTCACCGGCAACAAAGGCGAATTCACGGAATGCGATATCCCCGGGGATGTGAAGGATTTGCTGGATGACACCCATAACCAGCTGATGGAAGCCGTGGCGGAAACGGACGAAGAGCTGATGGACCGTTTCTTTGAGGGCGGCGAGTTTACCCAGGAAGAGATTTCCAACGCCTTGAATAACAGTGTATCCTCCGGAGATTTGATTCCCGTGCTGATGGGTTCCGGCTTAAACGGCTACGGCGTACGGGTGCTGCTTCATGATATTGACAAATACTTCCCGAATCCTACTATGCGGAAGATCAGCGGTATCAATCAGAAGAACGATGCCGAATTCGTGGCGGATTATGACGAAAGCAAAGCGCCTACGGCCAAGGTATTCAAGACCCTGATCGATCCCTTCTTGGGCAAGTATTCCTACATCAAGGTATGCTCCGGCGTATTAAAGGCGGACACCACCCTTTACAATGTGCAGAAGGAAACAGAAGAGAAGGTGGCCCGTTTGTATCTGATGCGGGGCAAGGAAGCCATCGAAGTGCCGGAACTGCATGCCGGTGATATCGGCGCCATCGCCAAGATGATGTCCGCCGCCACCGGGGATTCTTTGGCCTCCAAGGCGGAGCCCATCGCTTACCCGCTGCCGGAGATTTCCAAGCCTTATACCAGCCAGGCTTACCGGGGCGTCAATAAGGGAGACGAAGATAAGATCGCCACTTCCCTGGCCAAGCTGATGGAAGAGGATCTGACCTTAAAGACCGTCAACGATAAAGAAAACCGCCAGCTCCTGATTTACGGCATCGGTGACCAGCAGCTGGAAGTAGCCATGAGCAAGCTGGAAGCCCGCTACAAAGTCAAGGCGGAACTCTATAAGCCTAAGGTGGCTTACCGGGAGACCATCCGGGGCAGCGTAAAAGTCCAGGGCAAGCACAAGAAGCAGTCCGGTGGCCACGGCCAGTACGGCGACGTGGTAATGGAATTCGAGCCCAGCGGCGATCTGGAAACCCCTTATGTATTCGAAGAGAAGATTGTGGGCGGTGTGGTTCCGAAGAACTACTTCCCTGCCGTGGAAAAGGGTATCCAGGAAATGGTCGTGAAGGGCCCCTTGGCCGGCTATCCCATCGTAGGCTTAAAGGCCACTCTGGTGTTCGGTTCCTATCATGCGGTGGACTCTTCCGAAATGGCTTTCAAGCTGGCCACCCATCTGGCGGTGAAAAACTGCTTTGCGGATAAGGCTTCCCGTCCCGTGCTCTTAGAGCCCATTGCTTCCGTGAAGGTGACAGTGCCGGATAAGTTCACCGGCGATGTGATGGGGGATATGAACAAGCGCCGGGGCCGGGTGCTGGGCATGAATCCGGACCACAAGGGCAATCAGATTATTGAAGCGGACTGCCCTATGGCGGAGCTGTACGGCTATAACACGGATTTAAGATCCATGACCGGCGGTATCGGAAGCTTCACTTATGAGTTCAGCCGCTACGAGCAGGCGCCTCAGGAAGTGCAGGATAAGGAAATTGCCGAACGGGCAGCCGAGCAGGACGATGAATAATTCTTTCCAGCCTATATAAAACAAGCCAAGGGATGCGGAACGCCGCATCCCTTATATATATGGTGCCGGAGTTTATAACTTTATTATATGGGCCGTACGGCTTGACATGTATTTTTATTATGTTATAGTCATATATAGAAATAGTTATCTGGGAACGCGTTAAAAAACAATACGGAGGATTGCTATGAAGTGCTTAATTGTTGACAATGTGGACAAGCATATTGCCCTGGAACTGGAAAAGTATATGACGGTTGACACGGTTCTGCTGCCCACCCGGGAAGAACTGGCCAACATCATTGAACCCTACGATGTTCTGATTATGCGGGTGGATCCGCAAATCGACCGCCATATTTTGGAGGCTGCCAAGAATCTGAAATTCATTGGAGTATGCTCCGTTGGTTTGAACCATATCGATATGGATGCCGCCAAGGAACTGGGTATCGCCGTGCAGAATGCCCCCGGCTTAAACAGCAATGCGGTGGCGGAGCTGACCATCTGCAAGATGCTGGAGCTGTCCCGGGATACCATGACAGCCAACAACGATGTAAAGGTTAAGCATGAATGGGATAAGTACAAATTCATGGGCCGTGAACTCCGTGGGAAAACCGTCGGGATTTTAGGCTTTGGCCGTATCGGGCAGCGGGTAGGTTTCCTGGCCCGGGCTTTCGGCATGAAGGTTCTGGCTTATGATCCTTATCTGCCGGATGAAGTTTTTGCTGCCAATGAAGCAGAAGGCACCCGGGATGATGTGTACTCCGTGCTGCACAACGCCGATTACATCACCATCCATGTTCCCCTGACGGACGAGACCCGCAATCTGGTTTGCAAAGAGCAGATTGAGCAGATGAAGGACGGCGCCATGGTTATCAATATGAGCCGCGGTTATATCTGCAACGAGAAGGATGTTTATGAAGCCTTAAAGAGCGGCAAATTAGGCGGTTACGGTGCGGATGTGATGGAAAACGAGCTGGCAGAAGACCACGCCTCCTTCGTTTCTCCTTTGTTCGAATGTGATAAGTTCATTGTTTCTCCCCATGCCGGCGCTCAGACGGTGGATGCGGCCTATGATATCGGCCAGTTCATCATCGGCAAGTGCAAAGAGGCGCTGGGACTGTAATATACCATTAGATATGCGTAGGGGCGGGCAGTGCCCGCCCTTTTGCTATGAATACGATAAGAGGATAATCCGGATTAACGTTTTTCCGGCCAACCCGGAATTTTCCCCTCTAAGATGGCGGTAAACATGCGTTCGGAACAACCTGGGTTTTCTTTGTTGAGCCGGGCCACCAATTCCTTGGCATACTGCCGGCGGGTATAGCCGTCCGCCGGACAAGGATTATGGAACACCGGCAGCTGGTATTTATTCTTAAAACCGATGACATCCGCTTCCTCCACATACATAATCGGACGGATGACGGTCATATCCATCCGATCCAAATAAGTAACGGGAGAAAAGCAAAAAAACCGTCCCTCGTAAATCAGAGACATAAGCATCGTCTCTATCAAATCGTTTTTATGATGGGCATAGGCGATCTTATTGCAGCCCAAATCCTTGGCAGCGGTATTGAAGGCGCCTGTCCGCAGTTTAGCGCAAAGAGAGCAGGGATTGCTTTCTTTACGGATATCAAAGACCACCTCCGCTATATTGGAAGGAACAATGGTAAAGAGAACCCCCAGGCTGTCACAAAGGGCCTGAACAGGTTTTAAGCCGTCTTTACCCTCAGGAAAGCCCAGATCCACGCTGATGGCGTGAATATCGAAAGACTGGGGATAAAAGCGTTTTAAACCGCTTAAGGCATACAGCATGGTGAGACTGTCTTTGCCACCGGAAATCCCTACGGCAATTTTATCCCCGGACTGAATCATTTGATAATCATCAACTGCTTTTCTGGTAAGACTGAGTAAGCGCTGCAATTCCATAATCACTCCTTGTGTGAATCATATCAAGAATGAAGTATGTGTTATTATACAGTATTTCCCCTGAAATTCCAAGAAATACTTGACAAGAGAGAGGAGTGTTGCTATACTTATTTATGCGTTAAATGTATGTTTAATGCATAAATAAAGTCAAATAACAGCCGAAAGAGGGGTTTAACGATATTTATGCCAAAACGCTTTAAATCCGAATACTATGCTGAAAAAGACAAAAACTATTATGCCAAACTGCATGAACTGCAAAAACAGCTGCCGGCCTATATGAAGCCTTATCTTTCTAACATAGAGCTCAGCAAGCGGGTCCGCACGGCTATTGCCTATACCCGGGATCTGATCACCTTTATGAAATATATCCAGGAAGTCAATCCCTTATATGAGAATTTGGATATTGCTCAAATACCCTTTGAATGCATGGAATCCCTGACCTATGATGATATCAATTATTTCCTGCAATACTTAAAACAAAACAATGGAACAAATGTTCATTATAATGCCGAAAACGCTTTAAACCGCATGATGTGCTCTTTACGCAGTTATTTCGGCTTTGAGGTGGCCCGGGAGCATTTGGTGAAGAATCCCATGCTGGGGGCCGCCAAGCCTCAGCAGGCCAAGGATAAGCCTATAGAACGGCTCCGGCCGGATCAGGTGCATCAGCTTCTAAAAGGCATTGAGGCCAGCGAGTCCGGTTCTGAGCGCTCCCGGGCTTTTACGGTGCGTACCCAGCTAAGGGATACGGCCATTGTGACCCTGCTCCTCAATACCGGCATCCGTATTTCCGAATGCGTAGGCCTGGATGTAAAGGATATCAATTTCGAGGATATGTCTGTTTGTGTGGTGCGGAAAGGCGGGCGGATTGAGTATGTCTATATGAATGAGGAAACCGCCCGGGCCATTCGGGATTATATCGAGGCGGAACGGCCGGCTTTTATCACCAGCCCCAAGGAATCCGCCTTATTTTTGTCCAACCGCAAACAGCGAATGGCCGTTCGGTCCATTCAGGCCATGCTGGAAAAATACGGAAAATCTGTGCTGCAGAAGGATAATCTGCATCCGCACACCTTAAGAAAAACCTATGGAACCATGTTATATGAAGCCACCTCGGATATCGGCCTGGTAAGCGAAACCCTGGGCCATAAAAGCGTGGACACTACCCGAAAGCATTATGCAGATGTGAGCGAACAGCATAAACGCCTGGCCGGGACGCTGCATGTGTATCAAAGACCGGAGGAGGACGAGAATGCCTGAAAGGACAAAAAAAACAGCCGTCAGCAACTGCGACGACTGTATGCATTACGAATATGATGAAGAATATGATTGCTACAGCTGCATCATGGATCTGGACGAGGACGAAATGCGGCTCTTTATCACCGGCCGGTTCCTCTCCTGCCCTTATTACAGGGCCGGGAATGAGTACAGCATTGTAAGGAAGCAGATATAAACACAACCAGACCGTTTAAATACAAGATAAGAAAAAGTTCGGGCGGGCATTGCCCGCCCCTACAGCTTACCCGGCATCTACCTCGGATTATTTCCCAGCATAGCCGTATTGTCCTTTTGGATCACATCGTGGGCGCCGCCTTCCACAATGCTGACAGAGGAAACCAAGGTCAGTTTGGCCTTCTTCTGCAGTTCCGGAATGGTCAGGGCCCCGCAGTTGCACATGGTGGAACGGACCTTGCTTAAGGTCATCTGCACATTGTCCTTCAGGCTGCCTGCATAAGGCACATAGGAATCCACCCCTTCCTCAAAGGAAAGCTTCTTGTCGCCCCCCAAATCATAGCGCTGCCAATTCCGGGCCCGGGCGGAACCTTCTCCCCAATACTCTTTGTAATAAGTGCCGCCGATGCTCACCTTATTGGTGGGGCTTTCGTCAAAGCGGGCAAAATACCGGCCCAGCATCACAAAATCCGCCCCCATAGCCAATGCCAGGGTGATATGGTGATCATACACAATGCCGCCGTCGGAGCAAACAGGCACATAGATGCCTGTTTCTTCAAAATACTTATCCCGCTCCTGGCACACCTCTATCAAAGCCGTGGCCTGGCCCCGGCCGATGCCTTTGGTTTCCCGGGTGATACAAATGGAGCCGCCGCCGATGCCAACCTTCACAAAATCGGCACCGCAATCCGCCAGGAAGCGGAATCCGTCCGCATCCACCACATTGCCGGCCCCCACCTTCACGGAATCGCCATAGTTCTCCCGCACCCAGGCAATGGTCCTCTTCTGCCATTCGGAAAAGCCCTCAGAGGAGTCAATGCAAAGCACATCTGCGCCTGCCTCCAGAAGGGCGGGCACCCGTTCCCTATAATCCCGGGTATTGATCCCGGCCCCTACCACATAACGCTTATGCTCGTCCAGCAGCTCATAGGGATTCTGTTTATGCATATCGTAATCCTTGCGGAAAACAATATAGCAAAGCCGCTGCTTATCATCCACGATAGGCAGCGCATTCAGTTTATGATCCCAGATAATGTCATTGGCTTCCTTTAATGAGGTGCCTTCCGGTGCCACGATCAGTTTTTCAAAAGGCGTCATAAAGTCATGAACCGGCGTGCCCAAATCCATCCGGCTGATGCGGTAATCCCGGCTGGTCACCAAACCTACCAGACGCCCCTCCGGCGTTCCGTCTTCCGTCACCGCAATGGTGGAATGGCCGGTGGCTTCCGTAATAGCGACGATATCCGCCAGGCTTTGATCCGGCCGCACATTGGAATCGCTGCGGACAAAGCCTGCTTTAAAGCTCTTGGCCCGGGCCACCATGGCGGCCTGGCTTTCAATGCTTTGGGAGCCGTATATAAAGGAAACGCCCCCTTCCATCGCCAGGGCTACCGCCAGCCTGTCTCCGGAAACGGATTGCATAATCGCGCTGACCATAGGAATGTTCATGGAAAGAGCCGCTTCCTGGCCTTTTTTATAGCGTACCAGAGGAGTTTTCAGAGAAACATTGGGGGGGATGCATTCCGCGGAGGAATAACCGGGAATAATCAGATACTCATTAAAAGTCCTTGACTGCTCTTCCAAAATAATGGCCATACTACTCTCCCTTCCTATTCGATCAGAAACATATTACAGGATATTTCAAAAATTATACCGCAAAAACAGCAGAATAACAAGCATTTTAGAATTTCAGCTTATTTTCCCGACCTTCTATTAAGCGTTTGATGTTTTCGCTGTGACGGACAATGACCAATAAAACCATAAGGCCAAAGAGCAGGATGGCTTCCCAGGGGAATAAAGCGCCGGCGGCAATATGTCCCCCTAAAATCAAAATGGTAAATAGGATCCAGGAACAGACGCCCGTAACACAGGAGGCCAGAGAGACCAGCTTCGTGGTAAGAGCAATGCCGAAGAACAGCACCACGCCTAAAAGGGCCATACGCCAATCCAGGATCAGAATCAAAGCTCCGGTGGAAGCAACGCCCTTTCCTCCCTTAAAATTCATGTAGAAGGGGAAGATATGGCCTAAAACCACCCCCATGCCGGTATAGAGCTTAATCATCAGCCGGAGCTCTTCTCCCCGGCCCTTAAATAGCAATAGCATCAGCAGGACCGCTACAAAGAGCTTGCCCATATCCCCGATAAATACCAGAGCGGCAAATTTTTTCCCCATGACACGGAGCGCATTGGTGGTGCCGGCATTGCCGCTGCCGTGCTCCCGGATATCCACCCCCTGTTTTTTTCCTAAAATGAAGCTGGTTTGAATACAGCCGAAGGCATAGCCCGCTGCCAGGAAAAGAAGCCGTATCATTGTTCTTTCTCGCTCCTTTCCCGAATGATTATTTTCAGGCTGGTGCCTCTGAAGCCGAAGCTCTCCCGGATTTGGTTTTCCAGATAGCGCTGATAGGAAAAGTGCATCAGCTTTTTATCGTTAACGAAAAACACAAAACAGGGCGGCCCCACCGCCACCTGGGTGGCATAATAAATCCGAAGACGCTTCCCCTTGTCCGAAGGCGGCTCGTGCATGGCGGTAGCCTGGGAAATAATCTCGTTCAAAACCCCGGTGGCTACCCGTTTTTGGCAGCTCTCCGCAATTTCGTCCACTTTATCGAAAATCTGTCCCAGCCGCTGTCCCGTCTCTGCTGAAACAAAGAGAATGTCCGCATAATCCATAAAAGAAAGTACATCCCGGATGTCCTGGGTAAACTTCTTCACCGAGCTGTTATCCTTTTCCACCAGGTCCCATTTATTCACCAGAATCAAAATCCCCTTGCCCCGCTCGTGGGCCACTCCGGCAATTTTGGCATCCTGCTCGCTGACCCCTTCCTTGGCATCAATCATCAAAATCACCACCTGGGAGCGTTCAATGGCGCTGACAGCCCGGACGATGCTGTAATGCTCTATATTTTCCTTGATTTTGCTCTTCCGTCTGAGACCGGCGGTATCAATCAGTACATACTCTTTCTTATTGCGGCGCACCACCGTATCAATGGCATCCCGGGTGGTGCCGGCTATGTCCGAGACGATGACCCGCTGATTTCCCGCCATACGGTTTACCAGGCTGCTTTTCCCCACATTGGGCTTGCCCACAATGGCGATCCGTGGACGGGTATCCTCTTCCTCCTCTTCTGCCATCTTGGGAATGGGCGCCAGCACGGCATCCAGCAAATCCCCCAGCCCCTGCATTTCCGTAGCGGAAACCGGCAGGGGATCCCCCAGGCCCAGATTATAAAACTCATACACGTCATTGCCGTATTTGGCGAAATTGTCCACCTTATTGACTGCCAGAACCACCGGTTTTTGGGATTTGCGCAGAAGCTCCGCCACCCGCAGATCATCGTCCACCAGCCCCTGCTTAACATCCGTCAGGAAAATAATGGCATCTGCGGTTTCCATGGCCATCAGGGCCTGTTCCCGCATCTGCTTCAGGATGACATCCTTGCTGTCCGGCTCAATGCCACCGGTATCGATCAAAGTAAAACGGCGGTCCAGCCAGCTACAGTCCGCATATATCCGGTCCCGGGTAACCCCGGGGGTATCATCTACAATGGAGATACGGTTGCCGGCTATTTTATTAAAGAGGGTGGACTTGCCCACATTGGGGCGCCCGACAATGGCAATAATGGGTTTACTCATGGGATCCTCCGATTTCATAAGCCCGGAACAGGCGGCTCTCCTGGGAGCCCTTCCCTGACTTCAACAAGCTTTTTACCATAGATATTCCGTCGCAGTCAAGAGCAATCAGCGGCACTCCCAGGGCTTCCTCCGCTTCCCGGACATGGACATCGTCCAAAAATACATCCTCTCCCGCCCGCAGCATGGTCAGGGGGATATAAAGAGCCTCCCCCAGCTCCTTCCCCTGCAGCTGAGTGATTAAATCTCCTCCGGTCACCAGGCCGGAAACGGTGATGCTCTCCCCGAAAAAATGGTTGACAATGGGATACAGCATAGCTTCCACTCCCGGGAATCTCTCCTGCAATTCCCTAAGCAGCATGCCCAGCACCGGAGCCGGCAAAGTACCGCAGGCCACGGAAGCCCGCCGTTTTATGCGGGGGTTCGCCTTATGCTGTTTCAGTTCCTCTCGGAACTGATCCATAAACAGCCGCAGCATGCCGACGCCGTTCTCCAATTGCAGATAGCCGTCATAGCGCGCTTCCTCCGGCAGGGGACGTTCCGCCAGGAGATATATTTCATCGCTGGCATGGATAAAATGCAGGCCGTATTTCGGGTATAACTTCTGCTGCCAGCCTTCTATGATATCAATCGTCTGCGCCGCCTCCGCCTTGGTCAAGAGCCTTAAAGGGGCCAGGCCTTCCCGGTATTTGGTCAGGCCCACGGGGACCACGGAAACGCTTTCCATATTGGGCAGATAGCGGGACAGAGCCTCTATGGTATATTCCAGCTCCGCTCCGTCGTTGTAGCCGGGACAAAGCACAATCTGGCCGTTCATGCCAATGCCGTTTTCATACAAGGTATCCAGCCGCTTTAAAGCTTCTCCCGCAAAACGGTTATGCAGCATTTCACAGCGCAGCTTCGGATTCATGGTATGAACGGATATATTGATGGGGGAAAGATGATATTGCACGATCCGCTCGAATTCATGATCGCTCATATTGGTGAGGGTCACATAGTTTCCCTGAAGAAAACTGAGCCGGGCATCGTCATCCTTAAAATACAGGGTTTCCCGCATCCCCGGAGGCATCTGGTCAATAAAGCAGAAAATACACTTGTTCCGGCAGGAACGGTAAGCATCCATTAATCCTTCTTCAAAGGTAAGTCCCAGGTCCTCGTCCTCATCCTTCTCGATTTCAAAGAGAATCTGCTCTCCTTCCGCCGTCTCTGCCAGCAGCTCCAGGAACTCTTCCCGGCACATAAATTCATAATCCAGGACATCTTCGATCTCCCGGCCCCCTATGCTCAATATGCTGTCCCCGGCTTTCAGCTCCAGCTCCTCCGCAATAGAGCCGGGAGCCACCGCCGTGATTAAATGTTTTTTATATTCTTTAGCCATTTCATCCGTATTCTATCATATCTTGCTTGCCAATTCCACCTAAAAGTGGTAGGATTCCACTGTATGGCATTTTGTCCAAGGAAGGATATCATCATGCTGAAAGATTACGAAAAGGTTTATTATTTCAAGAATCGGACGCCTCTGGCGCCCCTGAGAATCGTGGCCATGGATAATTGCCGGGAATTGGTGGAAAAAGCCGACCGGCATATTGCGGAGCTGAGACATCAGTATCTGGCGGATCACGGGGAAGATGACAGCACCATTGCTTCCCGGGAGTACGATAAGGACAGCTATCTGGTGAAGGTCCAGTGTCCCCGTTTCGGTTCCGGAGAAGCCAAGGGCATGATTCTGGAATCCGTCCGGGGCAGCGATTTATTCATTATCTCGGATGTAACGAACCACAGCATGCGCTATAAAATCAACGGACGGGACCATCTTATGTCGCCGGACGATCATTATCAGGACTTAAAGCGGATTATTGCCGCCGCTTCCAATTCCGCCCATCGCATCAGTGTCATTCTGCCTTTCCTGTATCAAAGCCGCCAGCATAAGCGGGAGCGCCGGGAATCTTTGGACTGCGCCATGGCCCTGGAGGAACTCAGCGATATGGGGGTGGCCAATATCGTCACCTTCGATGCCCATGACCCCTGCGTGCAGAATGCCATTCCCCTTCATGATTTTGACAACTATTCCCCGGATTATCATTTCCTGCGGGTCATGCTGCAGCGGCTGGAGGATGTCCGTTTCCGCAAAGAGGATATGCTGATTGTAAGCCCGGACGAAGGCGCCATGCGGCGGGCGGTCTATCTGGCCAACAGCGTTGGGGTGGATCTGGGCATGTTTTATAAGCGCCGGGATTATACCAAAGTGGAAAACGGGGTGAATCCTATTGTGGCTTCCGAGTATCTGGGACCGCATCCGGAAGGCAAGGTGGTCATTATCCTGGATGACATGATCTCCACTGGGGTCAACATCCTGGATGCGGCCCGGGAAATGCGTCGGCAGAAGGCCTCCTCCGTGATCATCTGCTGCACTTTCGGTTTATTTGTGGATGGCTTTGAAAAGTTTATCCAGGCCCATGATGAAGGGCTCTTCGATTATATGGTCACCACCAATCTGAATTACCGCCCGCCTGTGGTGCTGGAGCAGCCCTGGTATCTTGAGGCGGATTTATCCAGCTATATCGGAAAGATCATCAATACCATGAATCATAATATCGCAGTTTCCAGTGTGGTGAATCCCACCCGTATGCTGCAGACCATCTTGAATGATCATGAGAATGCATAAGACAGCCGGGGCGCCTGATAGGCGCCCTATTTGATAAAAGCGTCGGAGTAATGGGTGATGCGGTCCTCCCCGTCTATGGCAATCACATCAAAACGGCAGGGCGGCAGATTGCCCTCCGGAAAGTTCCAGATCAAAAATTGCTGCGCCACCTTGTAAATGGTCCGCTGCTTCCGTTTATCCACATGGAACTCTCCTGCCCCGTACTCGTCTGTCCGGCGGTATTTCACTTCTATGAATACCAGCGTATCCCCGTCCCGGGCAATCAAATCGATTTCCCCTATATGACAACGATAATTCTGAAACAGGATCACAAAGCCCTGCTCCTGCAAATAAAGAGCCGCCAGGCTTTCATAGCCTGCGCCCACCTTCCGTTTATTCATTTTTGGCTTCCTTAAATCAGATTTTTAATAAATGTGCTGCGATGCAAAGGGCAGGGGCCCAGCTCTTTCAGTGCCGCTATATGAGCGGCGGTGCCGTAGCCCTTATGTTTGGCAAAGCCATAGGCGGGATAATTCTCATCCGCCTGCAGCATGATCCGGTCCCGGGTCACTTTGGCAATGATGCTGGCGGCGCCGATGGAGATGCTTTTGGCATCCCCTTTAATGATGGGAACCTGCCGGATATTCAGCGCCGGAATGGTGACGGCATCCACCAAAAGACATTCCGGCTTTAGCCCCAGCTGCGCTACCGCCTGCCGCATGGCTTCGTAAGTGGCCTGGAGAATATTGATTTCATCAATGCGGTCCGGAGAAACCATCCCTACACCAATGGCCAGGGCCTTTTCCTGAATCTCCGCATACAGAGCTTCCCGCCTGGACTCGGAAAGCTTTTTGGAATCATTGATGTACAGGATTTCGCTGTGGGGATCCAAAATCACCGCCGCCGCCACCACAGGCCCGGCGAGGGGCCCCCGGCCGGCTTCGTCAATGCCTGCCAAGGGCGCCAGGGCGGCATACTTCCGTTCATAGGCGCTCAGGTCATAAAGCCGCTTCCGCTCTGCTTCCAGACTCAGCCGGGGCATCTTAATTGCCCTCCGGCACTAAGTTGGTGCGGGTATCAAAGGGCCAGATTCTAAGCCAGGCCCGGCCCACCAGTTGTTTGCGGTCGATGGGGCCGACTGCGTAACGGGAATCGGTGCTGTTGTTCCGATTGTCTCCCATGACGAAAAATTCATCTTCCCCTAAAGTGATAACTTGTTCTGCGGAGCCGGCGGGGAAGCTGTCTTGGGTGGCGTAAGGATCCGGGATGGCCTCGCCGTTGATGTAAATGACGGAATCAATGATCTGCACCGTCTCCCCAGGCAGTCCGATGACCCGCTTTACATAAAAGGTATCCGGCTGATCCTTCAGGCGGAAAACCACCACATCCTGCCGTTTGGGGGCATGGATGAAGCGATAGGTAAAGCAGTCCACAATCAACTGGTCCTTATCATGAAGCTTGTCCTCCATGGAAGATCCTTCCACTTCCACCCGCTGGCCGATGCAGGTCAGGAAAAAGATAACGAAGCCCACCATCAAAGCCAGGTGCAGCAAGGTAGTCAGAAGATCCTTCATCATGCCGGGCTGCCTGGGCAGCTCCACCGGATCCAATTCTTTATTTTTCTTTTTGAATAAAGCCATATTTTTATACAGACGGCGCCTCCAGCGATATGCGTCCCAGTCTTCCCTTTCTCAAATCATCCATAAAGCGGACGGCAGCCCGGCTGATATCGGCCTGAGCCCCCTTTTGCAAAAGCCTCTGTTTTAACGCCATTTCCTCCAGCCGGGAGGAGGCTTCCCTTCCTTCCAGGCCGTATTTTTCCTTTAAGGCCCGGGGATAAAGCTCGTCCAGCAATTCCATGCCTTTTAAGGCCAATTCCTCCAAGGGCAGGACTTCCTCCCGAATGGCGCCCATTAAGGCCAGGTGAATCCCCACTGTTTCATCATCAAACTTAGGCCAAAGCAGGCCGGGAGTATCCAACAGTTCCAGGGAAGCGTTTAAGCGGATCCATTGCAGTCCCCGGGTTACCCCGGGCTTATCCCCGGTTTTGGTACTGGCCCGTCCTGCCAGGGAATTGATAAGGGTAGACTTTCCCACATTGGGGATTCCCGCCACCATAATCCGAGTAGGGCGGTTTTGAATGCCCCGTTTTTGATCTCTTGCCTTTTTCTCCGCAGCCAGCGCCCCCAGCTGTTTCAGGATTTCGCTGCATCCTTTTTTCTCCCGGGCATCCAGAGCCAGAGGCAAAAAGCCCTGGGCGGAAAAATAATCCATCCAGCTGCGGGTTATCTCGGGATCTGCCAGATCCTGTTTGCCCAGCAGCACCAGGCGTTTTTTGCCCTGGCCCAGTTTGGACAGATCCGGATTGGCGCTGGATAAGGGGATGCGGGCATCCCGCAGCTCCACAATCACATCCACTAATTTCAGACTCTCTTCCATGGCCCGGCGGGCTTTCGTCATATGGCCGGGATACCAGCCCAGATTCGTCAGCATAAACCACCTCTAAGGGAAAACGCGCAAATGCCTGAAAGGCGCATAGCGGAACCAAACGGTTCCCAAAATATTCCGGCCCGGGATATTACCCACATCACTGAAACGGCTGTCCAGCGAAGCATCCGCATTTTCTCCCACTACAAAATACTCATCTTCTCCCAGGGTGATGCCCTTTTGAGCTTCTCCGGCATAGGATAGGGATTTGGTATAATCGTTTTCCGTCAGGGCTTCCCCGTTAATGTACACCTTTCCTTCCCGGATCTGCAGACTCTCCCCGGGCAGAGCCAGCACCCGTTTCAGAAACACGCCTTCCCGGCCCTCCAACTCATAAGCTACAATATCATAGCGCTGAATGGGAAGAATGGGGCCTTTTAAGCGGTTCAGCATCAATTTGTCCCCATTGGATAAGGTGGCGCTCATGGAACTGCCCTCCATCCGGACCCGAGTCGCAAAGAGGTGGCTGAGAGATAAAGCCAGGACCACCACCAGAATGATATCCACCACCCAAAGAGTCACCTGTTTTATCAGGTCTCCCAGGGTCACTACATCATACCGACGGCGCTTGCTCATCCGCGTTTTCTTCTCCTAAAACAGATTATCTCCGAACACATACACATAAACCTTATTCCCCACAAAACCGCCGGAAGAATAAGGATCAGACTGAATGATAAAGGAATCAATCAGCCGGCCTTCCAACGCTTCCGTATCCAGCCAGTCCTTCATCTTTTTATTATCCGATTCCGTCAGCAGCAGAAAATATCGGTCCGTGTCCTTATCTTCGAAGCTGCCTGCCGGGAGCTGATAATCATTGGCCACCGGCTTGCCGTTTGATTCGTTGACATTGGCTACCTGCACCTGGTTACCGGATACCAGGGTGATCCGCTCGGCCCACCAGAAATTGGCATATCCGTATTTCAGCCCCCGGGCCTGAAGCTGGCGGGAGGACTCATGCCAGGAGTCCTTCTCGCCGTAGTTGGCAGGCATGCCTAAAATGGTGCCGGCAGAGACGGAAGCCAAAAGGATCAGAAAACAGGCGGACAGGAGGCCGAATTTCCAGCTCTTAAGGCTTCTTAAGGCTTTAAAGCTCCAGGCGAGTAAAACCAATACGGCCGTGCCCAGCATAGGGGTCAGCCGCCAGTTGGCTTTGCCCAGGGAGCCGAAGGTAGAGGCAAATACGATAAAGGCAGAAACAAACAAGTGACCGCCTATCAGGAGCCGCAAAGGCCGATCCGCTTGTTTCCGGTACTTAAAGAGCAAAACAAAGGGGAAAAACAGCAGCAGAAAAGCCCCGGCGATCCGCATCATATTGATAACGGAGTCAAGGCTTACCAGGGGATCCCCTTTTTTCACGGAGACCCCGAAAAGGGTAAGCCAGTTATGGAAGATGCCCAAAAAGTTATCCATCCACTCGTTCATGGGACTGTAAGTGGAATAAGCGTTGGCATAGCCGGCTTCCACCCCCCGGGTAAAGAGGGGAATCATGGCGAAGCCCAGAGCAGACCAAAAGAGGATAAGACACATTAAATAGCCTAAAGCCATTTTGTGCCGAAGGGGCAGGGCCGGCCGGTCAAAGAGAAAGAACTCCAGGACAAAGGCGCCCAGAATCGGCAAGGTAAAGCAGACCAGGGTCTGGAGGCCGTCTGTGGCAGCCAGGAAGGAAAAGAGAACCAGCGCCCCCAGGCGGATCCAGTCCCGGGTTCCGTAAGCGGAAAAACTTTTCAGCAAGCCTTCCTCCCGGGTCAGTCTCAGAGCCAGGCCGAAGCCCAGGCAGAAAAAGAGAATGCCCAGATTGTAGTAAAAAATATGTTCCCAAAGAATCTCCCGCAATTTGGGGCTGGAGGAAAGAAGCAGGGCAAAAAGCGTCACAAAAGCGCTGCTCTCCCAGCGCTTCAGATTCAGGCCTCGGGCCAGGTAATACACGGAGGCGGTCAGCAGCAGGGCAAACAAAACCAGGCCTGCAATCTGCGCCTTCATGGAATAACCGAAGATGGCCAGAAATGGAAGGAAAATCAAATTGCCTCCGAAGGGCTGAACCGCCGCATAACTGAAATCCTTGGAAATCAAATGGCCGGACTCATAAGTAGCCTGGGCCCAGCGGATGGAATCCGTGCAGTCTGCGGTCATATAACCGGCAGCGGGGCCGATCAGATAATACAGAATCAGAAAAAGCCCCGGCAGCAGAAGCAGAAAGGGCAAAAAGGGTTTAATTGCCTTCGGGATAGAGATTCGATCAGCCATTGCCGCCCTGCTTCTCCTCATGGTATTCCTGCTCCGTGTTGACCTCCCAGACCGCCGCCTTATCCCGCCGGCCGCTGCCGAGAGTGCGCACTGCTTCAATGGCCGTGAGCATGGAGTGATCCATGTTATTGTACTTGTGCTGCCCGTTCCGGCCCAGGCACCAGAGATTGTCAATCCCGCTTAAGAAAGCCTTCACGGTATCGAATTCGGTAAAGCTGTCAAAATAAGCAGGATAAGCCTTTTTCACTTTGATTTCCACCGCATCCCGCACATCGCTCTCCCGAATCACGCCGATGGAAGCCAGTTCCTTTTGGGCAAAACGGATAAACTCCTCTTCCGGCATTGTCCACATGGAATCTCCTTCATTGCAGAAGTATTCCAGACCGATCCAGACCTTTTCCGGATCCGATACCAGGTAAGGGGACCAGTTGTTGAAAATCTGAAGACGGCCCAGCTTCACTTCCCGATCCTGAATATAGATCCAGCAATCCGGAACGATATCGCCAACGGTCTTCAGCTTCGTTTCGTTTTTGATTTGCAGCCGGTCCACCAAAAGCCCCACGGTAATGAAATCCCGGTAGGGCAGATCCGCTGCAATCCGGCGCACCTTCTCCGGCGCAGCCTCTCCCATGCCTGCCACCAGGTCTTTTACCGGCATGGTGGAAAAGTATTCGTCTCCGCTGAAGGAGGTCTCCTGCCCGTTTATCTGAGCCGTCACCGCCTTAACCCGGCTGCTTTCTACCTGAATACCGGTCACCTTAGCGCCGAAAACGATTTCGCCTCCCATCTTCCGGATTTCTTCTGCCATCACTTCATACAGCTGGCCGGGGCCTTTTTTAGGATAGAAATACTGCTCGATAAGAGAGGTTTCCGTGCTGGCATTCTTGCCCTGGAAGGGCTTTTTCAGCACATTCCAGACCGCCTTCGTCAAGGACAGGCCTTTCACCCGCTGAGCGCCCCAATCGGCGGAAATATCTTTGGGATCCCGGCCCCAGACCTTGGTGGTGTAATCCTCAAAGAACATCTCGTATAAGGGTTTTCCGAAGCGGTTAATATAGAAATTCCGCAGAGAGTCCTCTTCTTTCTTATGAATGGCAGAACCGATATAGCCGAAACCCGCCTGCATGGTGCGCTTCAGCCCCATATTCTTAAAGGTTGAGGCCTTTAAGGAAATCGGATAATCAAAAAACTTTTTGAGGAAATAAATCCGGGACACCCGGCGGCGGATCAGCATGACCCGGTCTTCCGTCTCCGGATCCGGGCCTCCCTTAATCAAAGCCTTTTCCTCAAAGCCGATGATTTTATCATCCCGGGCAGGCAGGCCCTGGGTGGGCATCAGCTCCCGCCAAAGGGCGTTTACCTCTTCGTTTTTGGTAAAGAAACGGTGGCCGCCGATATCCATGCGGTTTCCCTTATATTCTGCCGTGCGGGAAATGCCGCCCACAAAGTTCTCTTCTTCCAAAATAATCGGTTTATAATCCGTTTCCTTTAAGAGCTTATAGGCGGCGGTCAGCCCTGCAGGCCCGGCGCCGATGATAATAACCTTCTTCTCCGACATAATCATTTCCCCTTATATACAAAGATTTTTCTTCCCAGATAATTCCAAATCAAAACAATCCCTTTCACCACCGCCGTCATCAGCAAATACCAGATTCCCTCTTTGCCGATGAAGCGGGTGCCCAGCAAGGTCAGGCCCACCGTCATAAAATATCCCACGACGCCCACGCCGGCATAAATCAGGAAAGCCGAAAGAGTCTTGCCTTTTTCCTTTTGCTCTTGACTGCGGAATACGAAAATATTGGACAGGACATAATTGACGATCAGCCCCGCGATAAAGCCGATGGTAACGGAAAGAGCCACAGGTCCTTTATCGTCCTTGGTAGCATGAAAAACGTAATAGAGACAGAGGTAATTGACCCCCATATCCACCAATGCGGAAACCCCGCCGATGAGCGCATAGCGGAGGAATTCCATGATATTGTTTTTATTCAGCGCCGAGTCTTGTTTCATATTTCCACACACGGTATAGTCTTACAAATATGTAGTCGTAATCTGTTATTTTAACCCGTAAAGTATAACATGGAGGGGAGAATTAGGCAATACAATTCGCGAATATCCGCAAAAAACGGACCGATGAATCATCTAGTTCGATCGGTCCGCACAAGTTTATAAGAAATACTGATGAATGAGTTTCCGGGCTGCTTCCGGATCGCCGTCATAAGGTTCCCGATAGCCATCCGCCTTTATCACATAAGGCTGCCGGCCCTGGCCCAAAAGCAGAACCAAATCATGAGGTCTGGCTTTTTCCAGCACATATTCAATGGCCTCGGCCCGCCTTTCAATAAAGATTCCGGGGCACCCGCTCCGGGCGGCCCCTTCAAGGATGACCGCACCTATGGCTGCCGGATCCTCGTCCCGGGGATCGTCCTGGGTAGTCACAATTTCATCGCAGAAGCGGCCGGCGATTTCGCCCATAATGGGACGCTTGCCCACATCCCGCCTTCCGGAACTGCCGAATACCGCATAGACCTTTCCCTCGGGATGCCGCACCCGCTGGGCAAAGTCAAAAACCTTGTCAAAGGCGTCCGGTGTGTGGGCAAAGTCCACAATTACATGATAACTCTGTCCTTCATCCACCACTTCCATACGGCCGGGGACCTGAGGAATATGGTCCAGCAGAGGAATTATGCTTTCCAGTTCCATTCCCTGGGAATGCAGGGCAGCGATAACAGCCAACAGATTGCTGATATTGTAGGCTGCGATCAGATTGCAGCGGACGGGATAGCGCTTCCCCCGATGAACCAGCGTAAATTCCGTGAAACGAGGCCCCAGAACCAGGGATTCCGCCTGGTAATCAGCCCCTTTTCCGCTTTCAATACTGTAAGTGACATAAGGGCAGGCACAGCAGGAAGCCAGATCGTTCAGCGTAGGATCATCCGCATTCAGCACCGCTATTCCGTCTTTTTTCATGCCGGAAAACAGCATCTTCTTGGCCTCGAAATAGGCCTCCATCGTGTGATGATAATCCATGTGATCCCGGGTCAGGTTGGTAAATACGGCACAATCCACATCAATGTTTTCCGTGCGCCGCTGCACCAGGCCATGAGAGGAAATTTCAATAGCGGCGGCCCGGATCCCGGCGGCATACATCTCCGCCAGATCGCCCTGCAATTCAATCTGGTCCGGCGTAGTAAGAGAAGCATCCCGATGTACCTGCCAATATTCTACCCCCACCGTACCGATATACCCGGTAGGCTTACAGTGAGAATACAGATTGCGCAGAATCATGGAAATAGTCGTTTTGCCATTGGTGCCGGTAATACCAAAGATTGTCATTTTCCGGCTGGGGCAGTCGTAAAACAGGTCGCTGACCCGGTTCAGTTCAGCGGTCACATCCGGCACATGGATATAAACCACATCCGGAAGTCTGTCCAGTGGTTTACTGTGAACAATGGCGCAGGCACCGGCCGCCGCCGCCTTATCGGCATAGCGGTGTCCATCGCTTTCCAAGCCCTCCAGGCAGAAGAAAATATCTCCCGGTTTTACTTTTCGGGAATCCAGGGCCAGCCCCGTAATCTCTATAGGAGCCGTATCAGGAAATAACTGGGATAGCTTCATCTTTTTCCTTTCCGAAAAGGCCACTTATGCCTTTTTCGCATAATAAATGCGGGTGAGAACCACAAAAGCCAGCAGACCGCCGACGCCTATCAGCAGTGTCAGCCAGACATTGACATGCAGAACACCGCTCAAAAGATAGCAAAGAGCAGTCATGAAAGCAACCAGCAAACCATAGGGCAGCTGCGTCTCCACATGCTTAATATGGTCACAGCCGGCCCCGGTGGAGCTTAAAATGGTAGTATCGGAAATAGGGCTCAGGTGGTCTCCGCAAACACCGCCGCCCAGTACCGCCGCCGTGGTCATAATCATCAAAGGCGTCATCTCATCCTGGAATACCGCAACCGCAATGGGAATCAGGATAGCAAAGGTTCCCCAGGAGGTTCCGGTGGAAAAAGCCAGCACTAAGGCAATCAGGAAAAACAAGACAGGCACAAAGTTCAGAGAGATATTGTTTTGAGAAACAAATTGGCTCACAAAGCCGCCGGCGTCCAGATAACCGGCGCCGCAGATACCGCCCAGGGTCCAGGCCAGCACCAGTATCAGGGTGGCAGGCACCATATGCTTAAAGCCTTCCACCAAACCGTCTAAAAACACCTTCGGGGTCACGATCTTTCGGGGAAGATAGAGAATGGCCAGGAAGAGAACCGTGAAAAGGGCCCCCATGGCTAAGGCGCTGATAGCGTCACAATTGGCAAAAGCATCCCCGATTCCGGAGGCATCGCCGGAGAAAAGACCGCCGGTATATAGCATGCAGATAATGGAAAACACAATCAAAGCTGCCACCGGAAGAATCAAATCGATTACCCGGCCTTTGCCTTCCGTCTGAGTCTCCTCTTCCGCTGTTTCGGCTTTTTTGTCTCCGGCAGCGGCAGCCCGCTCATAAACACGCATTTTGCCGAAATCCGCAGTCAGCAGCGAGGTGATAAAAATCAGGGCCAGGGAGAACCAGGTGTAGTAATTGAAAACGATGGTTTTCAGGAATAAGCTGAAACCGTCAATACCGGATCCTTCCGGGATATAAGAACTGACCGCCGCAGCCCAGGAAGAAATCGGTGCAATGATACAGATAGGAGCCGCCGTAGAGTCGATCACATAAGCCAGTTTTTCACGGGAAATTCTATTGCGGTCTGCGATGGGGCGCATCACGGTCCCCACGGTCAGACAGTTGAAGTAGTCGTCAACAAAAGCCACAATGCCCAGCAGCATCGTGGAAAGCAGGGTGGCTCTCCGGCCCTTAATACGCCGGGAAGCCCACTGGGCATAACGGCCGGTAGCACCGGACCGGTTCATCAAATAAACAATCATCCCAAGAAGGATAATGAATATCAAAACCCCCATATTTCCCTGGACTTTGTCCGCCATAATGGAAAAAACGGTTTCCACCGTCTTAAAGGGATTCCCGCCTGCCAATAAGAGAGCCCCTACCAGAATACCGGTAAAGAGAGAAAGATTAACTTCTTTGGTAATCAAACTGATGATAATGGCCAGCAGAGGGGGAACAAGCGCCCAAAATGTTGCCTCCATAAAAAATGACTCCTCCTAAAACAATAGTCCTGCTTATTATATTGAACTATTTTTGTAAAGTCAAGCAAGCCCGCCTGATTCTTCCAGCTTCGCGGCATTTCCGCGGCATTTCTGCGGCCATGGAGCTCTTACCTATAATAAGTCTTGAATAATAAAGAGGGGCCGATGTCCCCATCAGCCCCCATACAGGAAAATCTTTTACCGGCGCGTGGCTTCCTTCACCTTGGCCGCCTTGCCTACCCGGTCACGCAGGTAGTTCAGCTTGGCCCGGCGTACTTTACCCTTACGCACCACTTCCACTCTCTCAATCACGGGAGAATGCAGGGGCCAGGTCTTTTCCACGCCGATACCGCCGGAAATCTTCCGAACGGTAAAGGTTTCCCGTATCCCGCCGTTCTGACGCTTTAACACAATGCCTTCGAACATCTGGATACGCTCCCGGTTGCCTTCTTTAATCTTGGCATATACCCGTACCGTATCTCCTACGTTGAACTGGCCGACGCCTTCCTTCATCTGAGCGTCTTCGATTTTCTTGATAATGTCGTTCATATTTCCTCCTAGAACTCAGGTCGTTCTTAACGCCCATGGCGACAGCGGACCGCTCCTTTTAATGCGACACGAGTGATATTTTAGCATGAATTACGGAAATTGCAAGTGTTTTTTTGGCATTAGGCTCGTAGGGGCGATTATCAATCGCCCGCAAAACCTCCAATACTTACTCCCTTAAACTGTCCAAGTATTCCCTGTCAGCTTTATCCAATTCCACCTCTTCCAACAATTCCGGCCTTACCTCCCAAGTCCTCCGCAGGGACTCATTGCGCCGCCAGCGGGCAATCCTGGCATGGTGGCCGCTTTTCAGGATTTCCGGCACCGGACGGTCCATAAAGACTTCCGGGCGGGTATATTGGGGATACTCCAAAAGCCCGTTCATAAAGGACTCTTCTCCCCCGGATTCCTGATTGCTTAAAACCCCGGGAACCATTCTGGCTACCGCATCCATTAGAACCAAAGCCGGCAGCTCCCCGCCGGTCAGCACATAATCTCCTATGGAAATCCGGTCCGTGGCAATTTCCTCCAAAACCCGCTCATCCACTCCTTCATAATGGCCGCAGAGAATATACAGCTCTTCTTCCTTTGCCAGTTCCTGGGCCAGCCCCTGGTTAAACACCCGTCCCTGAGGCGTCATGTAAACCAGACGAGGCCGGGGGCCATCCCCCACCGCTGCCTGATAGGCCCGGTAAATGGGGGGCGCCTGGAGCACCATCCCGGCGCCGCCGCCGTAAGGATAATCATCCACATAACCGTTTCCGCCGTCAGAATAAGCCCGGAAATTGATGCATCGCAAAGATAACAGTCCTTTTTCCATGGCACGGCCTGTAATGCTGGTCTGGAATCCCTGTTCTATCATTTCCGGAAAGAGGGTAAGTACCGTAAAGCGCATCAGAGAGCCTCCAATCCGTCCATCATATGAACAACTATGCACCCCGCCTCAGGATCAATCTGCTTCACACAGTCTTTGATGTGCGGCAGCAGGTACTCTTTGCTGTCTTTTTGCGACTGATCTTTAACCACAAACACATCATTGGCCCCGGTAGGCAGCACATCCTGCAACGTTCCCAGATAGCGGCCCTCCTCCGTTTCTACCCGGCAGCCCAGAAGATCCGCCACATAATAGCTCCCCTCTTCCAGGGGGGCCGCCTGATCCCGGGGCACAAACAGAGAAGCCCCCTTATGACGCTCGATATCATTGATGTTATCGATGTCTTTGAACTTTAAGATGACCATTCCCTTGGCCAGGCGGGCTTTTTCCACCTTTAGGGTCATATCTCCTTCCCGGGTCTCCAGGATGGCCTCTTTCAGATACAAAAAGCGATCGGGGGAGTCCGTGGTGGGATACACCTTGATTTCCCCCCGTATTCCGTGGGTCGAAGTAAATATGCCGATGCGAAAGCGTGTTTCCATAAAACCCCTCTTGACAAAACGGGCGGCCATCGGCCGCCTCGTTCCATTACTCGATATCCAGGGTGACTCTTACATCGTCCCGGATGGCCTTGGCCTTTAAAACCGTGCGGATGGCCTTGGCTATGCGGCCCTGCTTGCCGATGACCTTGCCCATATCCGCCGGATCCACTGTCAGTTTCAGAACGGTTTCCCGCTCCGTCACATTTTCCGTGACAACCACCGCATCGGGATTGGTAACCAAAGCCTTAGCGATTACTTCCACTAACTCCTTCATAACCGCACCTCAATTATTCCAGGCCGGCAATCTTCAGAAGCTTCGCCACCGTATCCGTGGGCTTGGCTCCGTTCTTGATCCACTCCTTGGCTCTTTCGGTATCGATTTTCACCACACTGGGATCCTTGGTGGGATCATAATAACCCAGCTCTTCAATGAAGCGGCCGTCACGGGGGGCTCTTTCATCCGCGACGATTACGCGGTAGGTGGGGGCTTTCTTCTTGCCCAGTCTGGTCAGACGAATCTTTACTGCCATGATTTGTTTCCTTCTTTCTATGAATTGTTTCAGCGCTTTCCGCCGTTTGTATCAAAAGGGCAGATTGAAAGGCATTCTGCCCTTCTTACCCATTTTGCCTGTCATTTGCTTCATCATTTTTTTGCTTTCCTCAAATTGTTTGAGGAGGCGGTTCACTTCCATCACCGAAGTGCCGGAACCGGCAGCAATGCGCTTTTTCCGGGATCCGCCAATGATATCCGGTTTCCGTCTTTCCTTGGGAGTCATGGAGCGGATAATGGCTTCCACTTTCCCCAGGGATTTATCATCCGGCATTTCGGCGCCCCGCAGCTGTTTTCCGATGCCGGGGATGAAGCTTAAAAGCTCGGAGATGCTGCCCATCTTCTTGATTTGCTGCATCTGTTCCAGAAAATCTTCCAGATCGAACTCGTTCCGGCGCATTTTCTTTAAGGTGGCTTCGGTCTTGGCATCGTCCATTTCCAAAGCTTCCGCCCGCTCGATGAGGCTCAGGATATCCCCCATGCCCAAAATCCGGTTGGCCATGCGCTGGGAATTAAACTGCTCCAAATCCGAAAGCTTTTCTCCCATGCCGGCGTAGAAAATGGGCTTGCCGGTGACGGCCTGCACGGATAAAGCGGCGCCGCCCCGGGTATCGGAATCCAGTTTGGTCAGGATAACGCCGTCCACCCCGATTTGTTCATCGAATGACTGGGCCACATTCACCGCATCCTGACCCGTCATGGCGTCCAGCACCAGAATTGACTGGGTGATGGGCACCGTATCCCGGATTTCCTCCAGCTCCCGCATCATATCTTCGTCGATATGCAAACGGCCGGCCGTATCCAGAATCACCAGGTTGTAGCCCTTGGCCCGGGCTTCTTCCAGGGCCATCTGGGCAATCTTCGGAGGACGGATGTCCGAACCGGGAGAAAATACCGGAATCCCCAGTTTCTCGCCGTTTACCTTTAATTGCTCAATGGCGGCGGGCCGGTAAATATCGCAGGCCACCAGCAGAGGCTTGCGGTCCTTTTTCTGCCGCAGGAGGGCGGCCAGTTTGGCGGCGGTGGTGGTTTTACCGGCGCCCTGGAGACCTGCCATCAAATATACGGTAATCTCATTCCGGGGCAGGAGGGCCAGTTCAATGCCTTCTCCGCCCATCATGCGGATCATCTCTTCATTGACGATTTTCACCACTGCCTGGCCCGGGGTCAGGGATTTCATCACCTCGGAGCCTACGGCCCGCTCTTCCACGGCTTTTACAAAGTCTTTTACCACCTTGTAATTGACATCCGCCTCCAGCAGCGCCATCTTGACCTCTTTCATAGAGGCCCGCACATCCGCTTCCGTCAGATAGCCTTTACTGGTCAGCTTGGAAAAAACGGCTTGTATTTTATCGGATAATGATTCAAATGCCATAATAATCCTTTAACAATCTGTGATCTCTGTATTCGGGCGGGCAATGCCCGCCCCTACGGCGGCAAACTTCGCTTGTCCTCTGGCGGGTATAAACCCTGCCGGTATCCTTGTAGGGGCGACTATCAGTCGCCCTATGACTACAACTCTTCAATATCTTCAGTCAACTGCAGAATCTTTTGGACCGCTGCAGGGGCAAGCCCTTCCCTCTGCAAATGACCGCATATCTTCCGTATCTCTTCTGCTTTGTTTTTGATTTCCCGGAACTGCCTGACCAGTCCCAGTTTTTCCTCATAACCCTCCAGGCTCTTTTCCACCCGACGCAGGGTATCATGTACCCCCTGGCGGCTGATGCCGAAGCTCTCGGAGGCTTCGGATAAGCTTAAATCGCCGAACTTCACCTCTTCATAGATCCGCCGCTGCTTCTCCGTCAGAAGCGGACCGTAGAAATCATATAAGAGGGCATGTTCGAAATTCTTATCCATAAGCTCACCGGGATGTAAGATAGCACAAAGAAAAACCCCTGTCAAGCATTATTTCTTGACAGAGGTTTTCTTGTATTGAATCTTATGAACTAAGATACCATCAAACTGCTTTTGACAATACATAACGCCTGCGCCGTTCTTTGGTCACCCACATACTAAGCAGCAGCCCCACCAGGATGATGGCCCCCCCGAGAAAACGGATGAGGCCCTCATAAGGTGCCAGATCCGGGGATATCAAAGGAAGGAAATGCAGCAGAATCTCCAGGACCGCCGCACTGATGCCCAGCCCTACCAGGCGGCTCTTTTTAAATACCTCCCGAAGGGGCAGCTCCGGGAACAGGGCCCGTCCCACCATGCCCATGACCCCTGCCAGCACCGCCCCCAGAGTTAAGATGCTGCAAAAGACCTTAAATACGGGTCCCAGAAGGCTGCCCCAAAGCAGCTGGGCCAGCTGGCCAATCCCCCAGCCACCGGCCCAAAGGGGCAGGCCGATCAGAACTCTAAGGGCAAAAGGCCAGGACCATACCCAGCGGCGGAATCGTTCCCGAAGAGAAAGGGGGCCTTCTTCCTCCTCTTCCTCTTCGAAATCCTCCTCTTCCGGCTCCGTCTCCTCTTCCACATAGTGGATGATGGCCGGTTTATTGGCTTCATTCTGCAAATTCAGCATCTCCTCCGGACTGCCGAATACCCCGTTCACCAAAACGGCGGTGCCGGTGGTAATAGCAGCGGCAGTCCCAAAAGCTTTCTTCTTGATATCCTTTCCTTTAGGGGATGCAGGAGCTTCCTGAGTATCTTTAATAATTTCCTTTGCCTTTGTATCCATATGATTATTCATTCGGCCTTGATAAGCCCGAAGCGGTTCCGCAATACTTTTCGAACGCATAGCGTTAGCGTCAGTGAGAAAAGTTTTCGCGGAACCGCGAGGGCAGACCCCGCCATACTTTTCGAACGCATAGCGAATAGCGTCAGTGAGAAAAGTTTTCGCGGAAGCGCGAGGGCAGACCCCGCCATACTTCGGGTTCCTTAATCACCCGTACACTTCTTCAATCTCCGTATATCCCTCCGCCGCCAGCTGCTCCTTCTGGAACTTCTTATTCTTCTGCATAGTCGTCACCAGCACCGTGCTGCCCTCGGCCCGCTGCCGGGCCGCCTGACGGCGGATGTCCAGGGCCTTTTCCGCAGGCAGACTCTTCTCCAGCAAGTAGGCCTTTTTGACACCACTGCCGGGGATTTGGAACCCGGCTTCCGTTAAAATCAGAACCAGCCGTTCAAATCCAATAGAGATTCCGCAAGCCGGCACATTCTGGCCGGTGAATTTCCCTACCAGCTCATCGTAGCGTCCCCCGCCGCCGGAGGAAACCCCCAGGCCTTCCAGCTCTACTTCGAAAATAGGGCCGGTGTAGTAGGACATGCCCCGCACCAGGGTGGGATCAAAACAGAACTTGAAATCCGTAGTGGCGGCGCCGGAAACGGAAGCCATAATCGTCTCCAGATCCCTGATTTGCTCATCCACCCCGGGAATGTCTGCCAGCAGCTCCAAAAGGGCTTTCAGAGGCATTTTAGAGCCTTCCAGGGCCGTGTACATACGGCGGCAGGCCTCGGCGCTTTCCGTCGAAAAGCCCCCCTCCTGCATTTCCTTTAGAACCCCCTCCAGGCCAATCTTATCCATCTTATCCCAAAGAATGAAGGCTGCATCGTACTTTTCTTCCGCGATGCCGCAGTAAGCCGCCATAGCCTTTAAGAGCCGCCGGTCGTTGATATGGATGGTAAAGCCTGAAAAGCCCAGCTTCCCCAAAAGGGTGGAGGTAGCCAGCAGTAAATCGGTCTCCGCCTGGATCCCAGCTTCACCGATGATATCGATATCGCATTGATAAAACTCCCGGTAGCGGCCCCGCTGCGGACGGTCTGCCCGGAATACCGGCCCAATCTGCAGCGCCTTAAAGGGCTTGGCCAGCTCACTGTTATGGGCCGCAAAGTAGCGCACCAGGGGCACGGTAAGATCATAGCGCAGGCCTCCGTCGGACAGATCCTCCTCGGTTCGGGCCTCCGCGATTTTCAGCTTCTCGCCCCGTTTCAGAATCTTAAAAATCAGCTTCTCGTTATCGCCTCCCTGCTTACTTAAGAGGTTGGAGAGGGACTCCACCACCGGGGTTTCAATAGGCGTATAGCCGAAGCTGCGGTAAGTGTCTTTAATTAAAGCCATACAGTAATCCCGGATTTCCATTTCCCGGGGCAGGATATCCCGCATGCCTGTGACAGGGTTTTTATTCAAAGCCATAATCTTCTCTTCCTTTCCAGCATTTCTTCCATGCGCCTGTGATATTCCTCCAGGCCTTTCACATTGTCCGCCCGCTCGATGCGGCCGTCAGGGTACACCGCCTTGCTGATATTGCCGGCGCCTACCGCCAGGATACTCTGTTTTTCCTCCATAATCAAGATGTTATAGAGGCCTTCCTTGCCGGGCTTGGCGTAGCCTACATTTTCCAGGTTGCCGGCCATGTTCTTCTGGCGGTAGAGGTAGTAGGGGAAAAGGCCCAGCTGCCGGGCACCGGTACTTGCGGCCCTGGTCATAGCCGCCGCCTCATCAATCGCCAGTAATGCCTCCCGTTCCATCCGGGCCGCCCGTTTGATGGCCAGGGCGTGAACCGTGAGGCTTTCCGGCGCCAGAGGCATTAGCTTCTCTAAGGTATCTTCCACATCCGCCGCCGTCTCCCCCGGCAGGCCCAATATCAAATCCATATTGATATTGTCAAAGCCCGCCTTTCGGGCCAGTTCCCAGGCCTTTAAGAAATCCGCCACACTGTGCCGACGGCCGATGGCATCCAGGGTCTTTTGCTGCATTGTCTGGGGGTTGATGGATATCCGGCTCACGGGATAGCTCTTTAAGACTTTCAGCTTTTCCTCCGTAATACTGTCCGGCCGCCCCGCTTCCACCGTAAACTCTTTCACTTTATCCGCCGGCAGGAGGCGGCAAATCTGATCCAGCAGCCGGTCCAATTGCCCCGCCGTCAGGGCCGTGGGAGTGCCCCCGCCTATGTAAATGGTATCCGGCACGACGCCTTTCATCAGAGGAATGCTTTGCTCCAGCTCGTAAAAGAGATCCGCCAGATAAGCCTCAACCTTGCTTTCGGCCTTATCGATAGGATAAGAGGTAAAGGAACAGTAGGAACAGCGGCTGGGGCAGAAAGGAATGCCGGCATAAAGGCTCCAGCCTTCCGGGCCGGATAAGGAAGCCAGAATCTGCCTCTCCCGCTGGGCAATGGATATAGCCAGGCTCAGCTTTTCTCCGTCCAGATAATAAACCCGCCGCATATGCTCAGCGATTTCCACCGGCCTTTGCCCCGCCTCCAAAAGCTCCAGTATCAATTTGGTGGGACGGATGCCCGTCAGGCCCCCCCAAGGCAGATCCCGGCCGGTCAGCAATTTTAATTCATCATATATCCGGCGCTTAAAATCGTTCTTCACCTCCTCGTAAGGCAGGCTGTCATTGGGCAGGGGAACCGGATAAATGAGGCTGAAGCCCTGCTTATCCGCCTGCTCTTTCGTCAGCGGCCCCGGCAGCTTTTTAAAGCCCTCTCCGGGAAAGAAAGAGCCGATCAGCCCCTGCACATCATATTCAAAGCGTTCTTCGCCCCGGAAGTAATACCCAATCATATCAGCTCCGCCAGAGGATTATACCGTTTCTCAAAAGCAATATAAGTCCGGTCCATATGCCCCGGCCATACCAGGGTTTCCTCCGGCAGTTCCGTCAGCAGGCGGCGTATGGAGGCAAGCATCTGGGCATCGTTGCCCGTGGGCAGATCCGTACGGCCGTAGGAGCCGTGGAACAGGGTGTCCCCACTGATCAGCAGCTCGTAAGCCGGGAAATAATAACAGCAGCTGCCGGCGGTATGCCCCGGGGTGTGAAGAACCTTAAAAGACAACCCGGCCAGGGTGATTTCCTCCCCTTCCCTCACCAGCCGGTCCGGGATAAGGCTGAAGGGTTCTCCCACCATCAGGGAGCAATTCATTTTAGGATCCGCCAGCAGCGCTGCCTCCGCCTCATGAGCCAGAATAGGGCAATCAAAGGCTTCTTTCAGATCCTTGGCCGCCAGGATATGATCCTCATGGCCATGGGTCAGCAAAATGCCTTTCAGGCTAAAGCCCTGGCCTTTGATATACTGAATCAGTCGGGAGGCTTCCTCCGCCGGATCCACCAGCAGAATCTCCTTCGTTTCCGTATTGATCAGAAAGAGCACATTGGTGGCAATGGGCCCGATAATGGCCCGCTGCAGCTGAAAACCTTCGAATTCTTTTTGCTTAATACCTAATCTGTTCATGCGTTTCTCCGTTAATAAATCCACTTACAAATACATCTTTTTGGGGCTACAGATAGGCCGAAGCGGGGCCAGACAATACTTTTCGAACGAATAGCGATTAGCGTCAGTGAGAAAAGTTTTTGTCTGGCCTGCGAAGGCCGCCCTTAGTTCATTATGTCCTTGTCACATCGAAGACCCCTACAATTTGCTGCAGTTTCGTGGTCACCCCCCGGATTTCATCCGTGCCGGTAGTCTGAAACTGAATCTCTACCGTGGCAATTCCCTGTTTGTTCACCTTCGTATTCAAACTGATAATATCAATATTCATCTCCGTCAGCACCCGGGAAATGTCCGCCAGCATGCCCACCCGGTTATTCACATGAATCACCAGGCTTGCCAGATAGCGCTCCCGGGAGGCATTCTCCGGCAGCTGCCATTCCGCATCCAGCAGCCGGTCCCTTTCCTCCGCCGGCAGATTCATCACATTTACGCAATCCGTGCGGTGGATGGAAACTCCCCGGCCCCGGGTCACGAAGCCCACGATTTCATCCCCGGGAATGGGGCTGCAGCAGCGGGAAAAGTGCACGGCCAGGTCTTCCAGCCCTTCCACCACTATGCCCCCTTTGCTGTGAGCCACGGTCTTCTTGCCGAACTCCTGCACCAGCTCAATCACCTGGGCATCCGTAATGTGTCGCTGCTCTTCTTTTCGGCGCTCCTCCGCCAGCTTGTTGATCACCTGGCCTTCCTTGAGGCCCCCATGGCCTATGGAAGCCAATACCGCATTCCATTCCTGGAAGCCGTATTTCTTCATCACCTTTTCCATAAACTCCGGCTTGGTCAAATCCGGCAGATTATATCCTTTGGCCTTGGCGCTGCGTTCCAGCAAATCCTTGCCCTTGATGATATTCTCGTCTTTATTCTGTTCTTTAAACCATTGATTGATCCGGTTCCGAGCCTGGGAGGACTTCACCATATTCAGCCAGTCCCGGCTGGGGCCCCGGGAATTCTGGGAGGTGATAATCTCCACCCGGTCCCCGTTATGGAGGATGTAATCGATGGGCACCAGCTTTTCATTTACCCGGGCACCCACCATTTTATTCCCCACGGCGCTGTGGATGCTGTAAGCAAAATCAATGGGGGTGGAGCCCGCCGGCAGATTCTTCACATCTCCCTGAGGCGTGAAGCAATAAACCGTATCCGCAAAGATATCCAGATCGTTCCGGATACTTTCCATAAACTCGCTGTTGTCCGGCATATCCCGCTGCCATTCCAGGATTTGGCGGAGCCAGTTCAGCTTTTCCTCTTCCTTGGTGATATTGCCCCCTTCTTTGTATTTCCAGTGTGCCGCCACCCCGTATTCAGCCGTGCGGTGCATTTCATAGGTGCGGATCTGGATTTCGAAGGGCACCCCGCTCTTGCCAATCACCGTGGTGTGCAGGGACTGGTACATATTGGCTTTGGGGATGGCAATATAATCCTTAAAGCGGCCCGGCAGGGGCATATACATTTCATGGATCAGGCCCAGCACCGCATAGCAATCCTGCACCGTATCCACCAAAATCCGCACCGCAAACAAATCATAAATTTCATCCAGGCTCTTTTGCTGGATGGCCATCTTTTTGTAAATGCTGAAATAATGCTTTACCCGGCCGTAAACCTTGGCATTGATGCCTGCCTCCGTCAGATGCTTGCTCACATCCCCTACGATGGACTGGACAAATTCCTCCCGGGAATGGGAGCGCTCATCGATGTCATGCACCAGCTTGGCATATTTCTCCGGTTCCAGATATTGCAGGCTCAGATTATCCAGCTCCATCTTCAGACGGAAAATACCCAGTCGGCTGGCCAGAGGAGCATAAATATCCAGGGTTTCCCTGGCTTTTTCCCTTTGCTTTTCCGGCTTCTGGAACTGCAGGGTCCGCATATTGTGGAGCCGGTCCGCCAGCTTGATGATGATGATCCGGATATCCTTGGACATGGAAAGGAACATCTTCCGCAGATTTTCCGCCTGCATCTCCAGTTTATCCGTGGTGCCCAGGGTCAGACGGGTCAGTTTGGTGACCCCGTCCACCAAAAGTGCCACATCCGGTCCGAAGCGCTTTTCGATATCCTCCAGAGTATAATCCGTATCTTCCACCACATCGTGCAGGAGGCCCGCAATAATGGACTCCTTGTCCATTTCCAGTTCCGCCAGAATAATCGCCACATGCAGCGGGTGAATAATATAGGGGGCGCCGGAACGCCGCAGCTGGTTTTTGTGGGCATCCGCGGAAAGCTCATAGGCCTCCCGGATAGGGGTCATATCATCAGAGGGATGGTATTTTTTAATGGCCTCCACCAGCTGTTCATACAGCTCTTCCGGCGGGGCTTCCCCTGCATCCGGGGGCAGGATATCTTCATCGGAAATAGCCCGGATAATATGGTCATCATTGATGGCCGCAATTTCCGATTTTAAGGTGGATACGGACATAATCAGACCTCCTTAGTCATTCTCGTAATAGGGAAAGGGCGCTGCCTCCTCGCTGCGGGAGCGCAGGCCCGCGCTCCATAAATCCTTTACATTCTTTTCCTGGAAGGCCACGCGCTTTTCTCCGTAGGCCTCCTGCAAAGTCCGAAGGTTTTCCTCGGTGAACAGGACGCTGCGCAGGCCTTCCAGCCGTTTTAACTGCCGTTCCTGCTTTAAGGTGACCACACAGCTGCAGCCTCCCAGCAACTTCAGGAGCCGGTGGCTTTCCTGTTCATAAGCTTCCCGGTTTTCAAAGAGCACATAGGGCTCCTGGGGAAGGTCTTCGAAGAAAAGTACCTGGGCGCAAATCAGCTTGCCCTTCGCTTCGTCTCCCAGGGATACCCGGCCCCGGATAAAGACCTTGCTCCCTTCTTCCAAACGGTTCCGGTAATTCTCCGTCTCCCGGGGGAAACAAAGCACTTCTATACTGCCTGTCAGATCCATCACTTCCAGGATCATCATGGAACTGCCGCTGCGGGTCGTCCGCAGGGTTTTCTTTTCCACCAGGCCCCCTATGGTGACGGTAGCGCCGTCTCGGACGCCGGCCGCGCCGCTTTCTTCGTCCACTGTAAAATCAATCATCCGGGCGGTAATGTTCCGCTTCAAAAGCCCCGCATCCTCATCCAGGGGATGGCCGCTGATGTATAAATCCAGCACTTGCTTTTCGTAAGCCAGGCGTTCCCGGGGGCTGTATTCCGGGATGTCCGGAAAGATGATTTCCCGCCGCAGACTTTCCTGGTCTCCGGATAAATCAAAGAGACTCATCTGGCCGGAAATGCTGTCCTTCTTCCGTTTCTGGATCTGATCCATCAACTCGGCGTAAACCATGATTTTCTGGCTCCGGGTTCCCGGAAGGGAATCCATGGCGCCGGCATAAATAAAGCTTTCCACCGCCCGCTTATTGATGCCTTTACCGTTCATCCGTTCCAGAAAGCTCTCCAGTCCGGTGAAGGGCCCGGATTCTTCCCGTTCCCGGATGATGATATCCACCACATTCCGGCCGATGCCCTTAATGGCGGTCAGGCCGTAGCGGATGCCCTCCCCGGCGGGAGAAAAGCCATAACTTCCTTCATTGATATCCGGCGGCAGCACCGGGATATTCATCTGGCGACAAACGGCAATATATTCGGACACCTTACTGGTCACATCCATCACGGAGGTCAGAAGGGCCGCCATATATTCCACAGGATAATAACACTTTAAATAGGCCGTCTGATACCCCACCACCGCATAGCCGGCGGCATGGGAGCGGTTAAAGGCGTATTGGGCAAAATCCATCATCTGGTCGAAGATTTTATCGGCAATCTCCGGCCGGATGCCCCGGGACAGGCAGCCCGGCACCCCCTCCGCTTCGTTGCCGTAAACGAAGTTCTGCCGCTCCTGGCGCATCACCGATTCTTTTTTCTTGCTCATGGCCCGGCGCACCAGATCGCTGCGGCCCATGGAATAGCCCCCCAGATCCCGGACGATCTGCATTACCTGCTCCTGATACACCATACAGCCGTAGGTATCGGAGAGAATGGGTTCCAGCTGGGGCGTCAGATAACGCACCGCCTGGGGATTGTTCTTTCCCCGGATATAATCCGGGATAAACTGCATAGGCCCCGGCCGGTACAGGGAGATTCCGGCAATCAGATCCTCTATGCCAGCGGGCTTTAACTCCCGCATAAAGCTTTTCATGCCGGAGGATTCCAGCTGGAATACCCCTTCGCATTTCCCGGCAGAAATCATCTCAAAGACCTTTGGATCATTGTATTCCATGCGGCTGAAATCGATTTGGATCCCTTTCTGCTGCCGGATATAGTCCTTGGCCTGACGGATGACCGTCAGGGTTCGAAGGCCCAGGAAATCCATTTTCAGCAGCCCCAGTTCCTCAATGGTAGTCATGGGAAACTGGGTGGTAAGCTGACCTTCAGGGCTTCGGGAAATGGGGACGAAATCGTAAGCTGGCTCCCCGCAGATCACCACCCCCGCCGCATGGGTGGAGGCGTGCCGGGGCAAGCCCTCCAGCCGTCTTGCAAACTGCATGATTTTAGCCGCCCGTTCATCCTTTTGGCAAAACTCTTTCAGCTCCCGGCTTTCCTCCATAGCCTGATCCAGGGTAGGATTCTTGCCGTTTTGGCCCCGGGGCACCAATTTTGCCATCTGGTCGCACAGGGCGTAGGGATAATCCAGCACCCGGCCCACATCCCGAATCACCCCCCGGGCCTGCAAGGTCCCGAAGGTGGCAATCTGTACCACACTGTCTGCGCCGTATTTTTCCGTCACATAATCGATGACTTCCCCCCGGCGCTCATAACAGAAATCCACATCAATATCCGGCATGCTGATGCGCTCCGGATTCAGGAAACGCTCAAACAAAAGCTTATAGGACAGGGGATCGATATCCGTAATTTTCAGGGAATAAGCCACCAGGGAGCCGGCCCCGGACCCCCGGCCCGGTCCCACGGGAATGCCGTGGGTCACCGCATAGTGGATGAAATCCCAGACAATGAGGAAATAATCCACATAGCCCATATTCTCAATGACGCCCAGCTCATAATCCAGGCGTTTTTGAATTTCCGGCGTAATTACGGAATAGCGCTCCTTCAGGCCGTTTTCACACAGCTTCCGTAAATAGGAGGCGTTGCTTTCCCCTTCCGGCACCGCAAAATGAGGCAGGCGTGTGTGGCCGAATTCTATATTCACCTGACAGCGTCTGGCAATCTCGTGGGTCCGCTCCAAGGCATCCAGGGCATAGGGAAAAAGGCTGCGCATCTCTTCTTCGCTCTTTAAGTAGAACTGGCCGCCCTCATAGCGCATGCGGTTTTCATCGCTAACCTTCTTGCCGGTCTGGATGCAGATCAGAAGGTCATGGGCTTCCGCATCTTCCGCCTGGATGTAGTGCACATCATTGGTGGCTACCAAAGGAATGCCTGTTTCCTGAGAAAGCCGCAGCAGGCCGCTGTTTACCGTTTTTTGCTCCGGCAGGCCATGATCCTGCAATTCCAAAAAATAATTGTTTTCTCCGAAAATATCCCGGTATTCCAGCGCCGCCTGCTTTGCTTCCTCATACAGGCCCCGGTTCAGAAAACGCTGGACTTCCCCCGCCAGGCAGGCGCTCAGGGCGATAATACCCCCGGCATATTGCCGCAGCACTTCCTTATCCACCCGAGGGCGGTAGTAAAAGCCATCTATAAAGCCGATGGAGCAAATCTTCATTAAATTGGCGTAGCCCTCATCATTTTCTGCCAAAAGGATTAAATGATGATAGCGCTCCTCTCCGGCGCCGCTTTCCCGGTCCAGGCGGGAGCCCGGGGCGACATAAGCCTCGCAGCCCAGAACGGGGTGGATTCCCGCCCCCTGGCAGGCTTTATAAAAGTCAATCACCCCATACATCACGCCATGGTCGGTGATGGCCACGGAATCCATGCCCAGCTCCTTGACACGCTGAACCAGCTCCCCTATTTTGCAGGAGCCGTCCAAAAGGCTGTATTCGGTGTGTAAATGTAAGTGGGTGAATGACATAAGCAATCCTGTTCAATTTATGGTGTCATTCTGAGCGAAGCGAAGAATCCCATAATCATTTGATGGGATCCTTCGGCCTGTGGCCTCAGGATGACACATCCTCTTATTCCTCGTCCTCAAACATTTTGGCTACAAAACTGTGGGCATCAAATTTCTCCAGATCCTGCAGCTTTTCTCCCGTGCCGGCATAGACCACCGGCAGGCCCAGCTCCATCTGGACGCTTAATACCACGCCCCCTTTGGCCGTGCCGTCCAGCTTGGTAAGGATAATGCCGTCCACATCCGTCACCTCCTTAAAGGCCCGGGCCTGATTCAAGGCATTCTGCCCCGTGGTGGCATCCAGCACGATCAGGCTTTTTACCGTATATTCCTCTCCCACCTTCATCACCACCCGGTGCATCTTTTCCAATTCCTGCATCAGGTTTTTCTTGTTATGAAGGCGGCCGGCGGTATCGCAGAGAATCACATCCATATTCCGGGCCCGGGCCGCCGCCATGCCGTCGTACAGCACAGAGGAGGGATCCGCCCCCTCATGCTGTGCCACAATCTCTGTGCCTGCCCGCTGGGCCCAGATAGTGAGCTGTCCCGCGGCTCCCGCCCGGAAGGTATCCGCCGCCACCATCAGCACCCGCTTGCCCGCATTCCGCAGCGCATAAGCCAGCTTGCCGATGGAAGTCGTCTTTCCTACGCCGTTTACCCCGATGATGAACAGCAGGCATTTTTCCTCCTCCCAGGGGTAGGAGGGCTTAACACAGCTCACCTGCTCCTGAATCTGCTCCTTTAAGAGCTCCCGGAGCTGATTGGTGCGCAGAATCTGCCGATCCCAGGCCACGGACTTTAGATTGTTCACAATCATTTCCGAGGTAACGGCGCCTACATCGCTTAAAATAAGGCGCTCCTCCAATTCCTCGTAAAACTCCTCAGATACATCCGAGACGGTGAATAAATTCTTGATTTTACTGAAAAAACCTGCCATGATTTCTCCTTGTATTTAAGTAGGATGCAAGTCGCCCTCACCCGTCACGGCCACTCCTTCGACGCCCTTCGACAGGCTCAGGGACCGCTCAGGGACCGGCCGTGCCACCCTCTCCCTCGTCAGGGAGAGGGCAGGTAATTGCCGAGCGTGGCCGACAATACTTTTCGAGCGTCCTTCGCGAAGCACCGGGGCCGAGAAAAGTTTTCGTCGTGCCAGCGAGGCATTCCACATTATTCCTCATCCAATATTGCCTTACTGGCGGGATCCGTCAGATTCACGGACACCAGGGCGGAAATCCCCTTTTCCTGCATGGTAATGCCGTAAAGCTTGTCCGCCATCTCCATTGTACCACGCCGGTGCGTAATAATCAAAAATTGTGTAGTTCCCCGCAGCCGGTACAGATAATCCGCAAAACGCTTCACATTGGGCTCGTCCAAAGCCGCCTCAATCTCGTCCAGGAGACAGAAAGGCGAAGGTTTCAGATTCTGGATGGCAAAAAGCAAAGCTATGGCCGTCAGGGCTTTTTCTCCGCCGGAAAGCTGCATCATATTCTGCAGTTTCTTCCCCGGTGGCTGGGCATTGATGATTACCCCGGAAGACAGCACATCCTCCGGGTCCTCCAATATCAGGGACCCGTTGCCCCCGGCAAACAACTCGCTGAAAACCCGGGAGAACTCCTGCTGGGTCAGGGCGAACTGCTCCTTAAACTGCTCGCACATGCCCTTCTCCAGATCCCGGATCATATTGATGAGCTCCGTCTCCGCTTTGGCCAGATCCTCCTGCTGCACCTTCAGGAATTCATAGCGTTCCGACACCTCTTTGTATTGCTCAATGGACTCCACATATACGGGTCCCAGCTCCTTAATGGCCTTTTTATGCTGGGAAATAAAACGGCGAACCTCCGCCGGATTCTTAATCTCCGGATTCCGCACGGCCTTTGCCTGGGAAGGAGTAATTTCATACTCCGCCCAGAGATACTCCGCCTGTTTCTCCATTTGCTCTTCCAGACGCTGCTCCAGGCTCTGCAAACGGAACTGCTCCTTATCTAAAAGGCCCAGCCGCTGATTCAGCGCCTCCCGGGCTTCAAAATAATTCTGCTGTTCCTCCCGGCCTTCTTCCCGCAGGGACTCGTCTTCCGCCTGGCATTTTTCCATCTCTGCCAGCGTTGCCTTGACCGCCTCAATATCTTCCTGCAGCTGCCTGATTTCCTCCTGCCGCTCCCGGGTCACGCTTTCCACGGAAATATTGCCCTCTATCAGTTCCGTTTTTTCCTGCTTGGTCCGAGCAATTTCCCCATTGCAGCGCCGGACATTCTCCAGTAAAAAGTCGCCCTTCTGGGACACATTGGAAAACTCTACCCGCAAATCTTCCAGGGCGGCCGTCTTTTCCTTCAGATTCTCCTTAACCTTCTCCAGCCGTACTCCCAGACTGGTCAGCTGTTCCCGGATGCTGCCGCTGTCCGTTTCCAGTTCGCTGACATTCTGATTAACGGAAAGCCTTTGGGCCTCAATATCTTTCAGTTCCTGGCGACGCTTGTCTGCCTCTTCCCGGGAGCCGCCGCTACGATGTCTTAATTCTTCCAGCGCCTCCCTCTTACTTTCCCACTGAACCTTCAGGGCCGCGGATTGAAGGGTGGCCCGCCGCAGACGGATATCCGCATCTCCCAGGCGCTGATTCAGCACCTCCACTTCCTTCTGCAGTTGCTGCAGCTTTTCCGTTACCTGCCGGTAGCGTTCCTGCTTTTTCTTTAAATCCGCTTCACAGGCATCCAATTCCCGGCGCCGGCCCAGCAGATTGGAATTGTTTTTATAGGCGCCCCCGGAAAGAACCCCGCCGGGAGTCAGATAATCTCCCTCCAGAGTCACGATGGACAGGCGGTGCTGATATTTGCGGGCAATAGCCAGGGCGTGGTCCAAATGATCCGCCACCAGAGTCTGCCCCAGTAAAAACTCCACGATATTCTTGTACAGAGGATCCGACTTGACCAGGGAAGCTGCCGTTCCGATGGCTCCGGGTTCTTTCAACGCTTCCGGCCTGGCCAGACTCCTATCCCCCTTCACCGCATCCAAGGGCAGGAAGGTGGCCCGCCCCAGCTTGGCGCTTTTCAGGTATGTAATAATGGCCTTGGCTTCCTCTTCCGTTTTGGTGACCACATTCTGTATGCGGCCCCCCAGCACGGTCTCGATAGCGGTTTCGTATTTTTTCTCCGTGGAAATAATATCCGCCACCACGCCGCAGATCCCCGGGAAACGATCCTTCTTTTCCATGATGGCTTTAATGCTGCCGCCGTAGCCGTCATAGCGCTCGATCAGGTTCTGCAAATGTTCCCGGCGGGACCTTAATATCCCCAAATCCCGGTCCAGTCCCTGTTTTTCTTCTTCCGATGCGGACTTTTCCGCCTGAAGGCTTGCCGCCCGTTCCTGGTCATTCTTCTGAGCCTTGCTTTGGGTATCGATTTCCTGTTCCAGGAGCTTCAGGCTCTCTTCCTGGGCGGTATAATCCTCTTCCAATTCCCGTATTTGGGCGTCATGAATCCGGGCTTCCTCTTCCAGGGTTTTCAGTCGCTCCCCGATTTGCTCCTCCCGGGCATCCAGCGTAGCCAGGGAGGCGGAAATCTCCGCTTTCCGGCCCATGGAGTCCAGAATGGCGCTGTTGCCCTTCTCAATGCGGAATTCCAAATCCTTTTCTTCTGCTTCCAGCGATTCCGTTTCCTCTTCCAGCAGGCTGATTTGATCGTCCAGGGCATCCAGGGCTTCGTCCACTTCCCCTTTTTGCTGATAAAACTCCTCCCGCTCCTTTTCCAGCCGTTCCACTGCCAGATCGTAATCCCGGGCCCGTTCGTCAATCAAATCCCGATTGGCCTGGGCGGATTTGATCTGCTCCGTCAATAAGCCGATGCGGCCTTCCCGGTTCTCATTGGCCACCCGCAGATCCGCCATCTGGTTCTGACGGGTCAATATGCGCTGCTCCCGCTCCTCGTTTTCCGTATTTAAGGCCTCGTACTGATCTTTCAGCCTTTCCCCTTCCGCCCGGGATTTCTCCAGGTCATTGTTTACAGTTTCCAGATTGGTGCGGGCTTCATTCAGCTTGTTCTCCAGTTCATCGGATTCCAGGGCAAAAGCCCCCACTTCGTACTCTTTTAATTCATCCCGCAGCTTCAAATAAGTCCGGGCCTTTTCCGACTGCCGGGCCAAGGGGCCAACCTGCTTTTCCAGTTCCCCTAAAATATCCTCTACCCGTTCCCGGGAAGCTTTCTCGGATTCCAGCTTTTTCAGGGTAATATCCCGCCGTTTTTTAAATTTCACTATACCGGCGGCTTCATCAAACATCAGCCGGCGCTCCTCCGGCTTGTTGCTCAAAACCGCTTCAATCTGTCCCTGCCCGATGATGGAATAGCCTTCTTTGCCGATGCCGGAATCATAGAAGGTTTCATAAATATCCTTTAAGCGGCAAAGATTGCCGTTTAAGCGGTATTCGCTTTCTCCGGAGCGAAAAACCTGACGGGACACCGTCACCTCATCGGTCTCCACCGGCAGGGCATGGTCGCTGTTGTCTATGGTCAGGGAAACGAAAGCATAGCTCATAGGCCGCCGGTTTTCCGTACCGGCGAATATCACATCCTGCATATTGGAACCTCTGAGCTGTCTTGCGCTTTGCTCACCCAAGACCCAGCGAACCGCATCGGCTACATTGCTTTTTCCGCTGCCGTTGGGACCGACGATACCCATAATCCCCGGAGAAAACTCCAGCACCGCCCGGTTGGCAAAGGATTTGAATCCTTGTGTTTCAATCTTTTTTAAGAACATACTAAACCCTCACATGGGTAGATTTTCGCCGGGAAGCAGGGCATTTAAGGCTGCCTGGGCTGCATCCTGTTCTGCCGATTTCTTGCTGTGGCCCGATCCCCGGCCCAGTACCTTGCCTTCCGCCGACACTTCCGAGATGAAAATCCCTTCTGCGTCTTCTGCAGACGGGGGAATATCCTGATAACGGATTTCAATGCCTCCCTCCCGCTGCAGATATTCCTGCAGACGGGTTTTGGCATCCAAAGGAACCCCTCCTTCCGAGCGTCCTACCAGCAGATGATGCCAAATGAAAGCACAGGCTTTCTCCCAGCCTCCGTCCAGATAGACGGCGCCGATGACAGCCTCCATGGCGTCAGCCAGTAAAGAATCCTTCTCCCGGCCGCCGCCTTTATCTTCACCATTCCCCAGCCGGAGGCTCCGTCCCAGGTTCAGTCTTCTGGCACAGGCCGACAAAGATGCCTCGCAGACCAGAGCTGCCCGGCGCCGGGAGAGATTCCCCTCCGGTTCACCGGGGAACTGCTGATACAGGTAGGCGCTGGCGGATAATTCCAGCACCGCATCCCCCAAAAACTCCAGCCGCTCGTTATGGGACAGGCCTCTATGCTCATTGGCATAGGAGGAGTGGGTAAGAGCCATTTCCAATAGTCCGGGATCCTGAAAAACATAGCCCAGAACAGTTTCCAATCCGCTCACAAAAAGTCTCCCCTTATAACAGAAAAACCCGTGCCCCGGAAAATAGCCTTCCCCGGGGCCCGGTCTTCTTCAAAAGAATGGGCTGAAGAACGGACTTAGTGAACCGTCTTCAGCAGGTCGCAGGCATCCTGTACCGTAACCACTTTTTCCAAAGCATCGTCCGGTACGGTAATGCCGAATTCGTCTTCTATGGCAATCACGATTTCCGCAATGTCCAAAGAGTCCGCGTCCAAATCCTCCCCGAAGGCCTTCTCCGGGGTCACATCCTCCACATCCAGGTTCAAAACCCGGGCCACAATCTCTCTGATTTTCTCCAGTTCCATTATGCACTCCTATTCTTCGCCGCTTTCTTTCGGCGAGATACTGTTTTTTATTTTGTCGGTCAGCCCTGCGTCGGTAAAACTGACGCATTGCAGAACCGCATTGCTCAATTCCTTCCGGGTGGCATTGCCGTGGCATTTCACCACCAGGCCGTTCAGGCCCAACATGGGGGCGCCGCCGTAGGTGGTGGCGTCCATGGTTTTCAGGGTCTCCTTTAAGGAGGACTTCACCAGCAAGGCGCCGATTTTGCTCTTCAGATTGCTGGTCATACCGCTCTTTACCATCTGAAGGAAGGCGGAAGCGGTACCTTCATACAGTTTTAAGGCCACATTGCCGGCAAAGGCATCGGTGACGATTACATCCGCCGCGCCGTGGGGGATCTCCCGGGATTCCACATTGCCGATAAAATTGATATCCTTGCATGCCTTCAACAAAGGATAGGTTTCCTTGGACAGGGCATTGCCCTTTTCCTCTTCCACTCCGATGTTGAGCAGCCCCACCGTAGGATTGGGAATCCCCATCATATCCCGCATATACAGGGAGCCCATCTTGGCAAACTGCAGCAGATGATTGGGCCGGGCATCCACATTGGCGCCGCAGTCGATCAGCAGGGAGACGCCTTTCAGCGTAGGAAGCAGGGGCGCCAAAGGAGCCCGCTCCACCCCGGGCAGGCGGCCCACCAGGAGCTGTCCTCCCGCCAGAACGGCGCCGGTGCTGCCGGCGGAGATAAAGGCATCCGCCTCCCCGTTTTTCAGCATCCGAAGGGCCAGCACGATGGAGGAATCTTTTTTCTTCCGGATAGCATTCACCGGATGCTCCGCCATCTCGATCATTTCCGTAGCCGGCACAATGGCCAGCCGGTTCCGATCATACTCGGCATTCTTCAGGGTCTCGCGAATCACCGACTCCTGCCCCAGGAGGGTAATGTGCGCCCGGGGGGTCTTGGCCAGGGCCTCCACCGCAGCCCATATGGGTTCCGACGGCGCATTGTCTCCGCCCATGGCATCCAATGCAATTCTGACTAACTCTGCCATAATCCTTCTCCTTTGCTCTAGCCTGTCTCACTATACATAATACAGACGGAGAAATCAAGAGCTCTGCCCTTACAAAGTGTGATGATTTTGTGTCCTATCCGGCATCTCTTTCGGCTTGCTTTTTCCTCATCATATCCCCAGAAAATAAAAGAATACATAGAGCAAAAACAGCGGACCGTTCAGAATCATGCCCCAACGGTAATCCGGCTTATCCCGGCTGCCTACCACAAACTTTCCGTATAGGGGCAGTGCAAAACCGCCCAGAGACATCAGCATACCGATAAAGGCAATGAGCCCCGCCCAGAGCTTCAGCCCGCCTCCGCTCAAAAGGGAGGCGGCAAATAAGGCGAGCAGAATCAAAAGGCTGCAGCCAAAAAGCCCCAGGGAACTCTGCATATAGCTGATACGGTGCAGCTTTTCCCCCCATTTTCTTTTCATGAAAGGTCTCCCATCTCATCCAGGGAATAGTGATAGGGAGCCAGGAATTCCTCCATAAACAGATCCAGCTCCGGCAAATGCATATCCTGCAGCTTTCGATAAGTCGCATCTTTAGCCTGCAGAAATTCCTTGTTGCCGGTTTTTCCCTCTTCGATGCATTTAATCAAGGCAGACAATTTATCCGCAGCCTTTACCAGCTGCAGCAGATAAGCATCCTCCGTCCGGGGCAAAAAAAGGCTTTCGTATTCCTCCCGCAGATCTTCGGGAAGCCTCTCCAGAAGGGAGTGAGCCGCCTGATCTTCAATATGCTTGTAAGCCTTTTGCAGGGATTCATCCTTGTATTTAATGGGGGTAGGCAAATCCCCGGTAATAATCTCCGTGGTGTCGTGATATAAGCCCAGTAAGGCTGCCCGCTCCGCATTCAGGTTTTTCCCCAGGCGTTTATTTCCGATGACAGCCAAAGCATGAGCCAGCACCGCCACCTCATGGGAGTGTTCGCTGATGTTCTCCTTGCGGGAATTGCGCATCAAAGCCCAGCGGTCTATATACTTCATGCGGCTGACAATGGCGAAAAAGCTGCTGGTCATTTAATTACCTCCCTGAAGGGTGGGAATCACATCCAGGAAAGCCACATCATCCATCCAGCTCCAATAAAGGCTGTGGCCTGTGGGCAGGGTAGAAACATCAATGGTCTTTACATTATAAACCAGGTAGTCCACCAAGGTATAACAAGGCAGTTCCACGGCTTCTTCCCGTACCCGGTCCATAATCTCCCAGGCTTCTTTCTTGGCCTTTTCATATTCGTCGGAATCCGCCAGTTCTGCGTATTCGGCCAGCATCTCATCCAGTTTTTCATCATAGATGCGGAAAAGATTGTTAGGGCTGGTGCTGCTGTAATGCAGATCAAAATTGGGCCCGCCGATGCATTTCCAGGAAGCGCTCCAGATATCCGCATCTCCCATATACAGAGTGGCCAGCATATTCTCCTGAGAACTAATATAGCGCAGTTCCAGGTTTATGCCGTGCTGATATAAGACGGACTTGGCATAGGCCAGCATGCCGTAGGAAGGATGGTCCACATACTGATTGCCTTGCAGCACCACTCCGTAGCGCAGCGAAGCCCCCTCCGGCGCAGCGGTAAATTTTTCGATGGTTTCATTGTAAGTGAAACCGGCCCGGATCAGATACTCTTTTACCACATCCAGACAATTGTAATAGCGGGTCAGGGCATCGTCGCCGTTTTCATAGATGCGGTTTCCTTCCAGATCATACACGAAGGCATCCGTAGCATCTTCGCCCGGTTCCAGGGAGAAGAAGGGCGAAACCGGATACTGAATCAGTTTCATGGAACTGCCGAAATAGTTTTCATAAGCCATATCCCGGTAAACAGCCATGGCAGTCAGAAGCGCCCGGCGAAGGCAGCGGGACTCCTCCGAATAGGGATCCTCTCCCACCTTCACCTTCTCCGCATTGATCCCCATATAACTGTAACCCAGGTCATAGATTTCTTCCGCATAAATCTTGTCACCAACCAGCTTATGATTGCTGTTGATGCCTCTTAAGGTATTATACACGGTACGGTTCCCTTTTAATACCACGATATCCAGCTCATTATTGGATATCTCTTCCAAAACATTGTTTCCGTAAGGACGGATCAGCATATAATCGATATCGGAGGTCTTTTTGTAATAGCCATCGTTTTTCTGAAGACGCACCGCCTGGCCGTCATAATCCACAAATACATAAGGACCGGCCCCCAGGGGTTTTTCCAGCGCATCAGCGGGTATCTGATAGTCTCCCCGGGGAAAGCCGAATTGATGCTCTTCGTAATTATAGGCTTCTTTATCTCCGTAATAATGCAAAGGGGCAATGACCATGTCAAACAAATCGTTCACGGCCTGGTTGGCCTTGCCGTGGACCCGAAGCTTCACCGTATAATCCCCCAGGCGGACTATGCCGCTGATATGATCGACGGGTTCGCCTCCGGCTTCGTTCATTTTTCGATAAAGTATCAATTCTCTGGTATAGGTATTCACCCGCTCATCAAAATAATGCTCGTTTACAGCATAATTCTCCGCCAGCTTCCGGTAATCCAGGCCATAACTGAGGATCACATCTTCGCAGACATCCTCCGGACTCTTTCCCACCGGGCTGTATTTTAGGTCGATGCCGTAGATTTTGAAAAAGAATTCTTCCGCCGAATTGCCGTAGCCCAGGGCCTGATAAGATGTCCAGTCCCGTTTGGCTTCTTCCATCCCTTTTTGCAATGTGTCCCGAATCAGGATCTTGATAAAATCCTGGGTTTCCTTGCCGGGATTCGCCAGCTCCGCTTCCACCTCTTCATCGCTCACCGTGGTGCTCTCCGCCATGGAATTATTGTAATAATAATTTTTCAGGCCGACGATATCCATGCTGCGCAGAGTGCCGTCGCCGGTGAAATTGGGCTGAAGCCGCACATAAAGGTTGAAAATCAGATCATCTACCGTCAGCTTTTCCCCGTCGCTGAAATAAATCCCGTCCTTCAGTTTCAAAGTAAAGGAGGATTCGTCCGCCTCTTCGTCGTACTCCCGGCTGATATCCGCCGGGCCGGTGTAGAGATATCGTTCGTTATTGAAATAGCTGTATTCTCCTTCTGTGGCCATCATAATGACCCGGCCGGTACGGTCTCTGGTCAGAAGATTCAGTCCCACCAGCTTCATCACATTGGCGTCCCCCTCGGATAAATCCATAAAGGGGTTGAAATTGCCTTTAAGCTCCGAGACGCCTACCCGAAGCACCGTGGAGAGCACGGGTTCCGCCGAAGGATCCGTAGGGCCGGAAGTAGAAGGGGCCGGCGTGGCAGATTCCGGTTGAGATTCGGAAACGGCAGGGGTAACAGTTTCCGTTCCGGGGGCAGGAGCCGTAAGCTCCGCCGTAAGGGATGCCGTGGTCTGTGCCTCCGTCTTATTGAACAGCTTGGAAAAGTTGAATATATCGGAAATACTGCTGCCCGTCAACAGCAGCACCGCAATAAAAACCAGCAACAATCCCCCTAAAGAACCGGCTATAATTCCCAGGGTTTTATTCAGTTTGTTTTTCATATAAAAACTCCATTCGGATAGTATTAGCCAAAAAGCTAAAGGTCAATATAGCATAATTTCCCGATCCAGTCAATTTTTTGCGGCTTCTTGAGAAATATTCGAAAAACGCCGTCCGGGGAAAGGTTCCCCCTCCCCCTTGCGCAGACAGCCCCTTTGTTGTAAAATACGGAGGAATGAAAGGAAGGTTTTTTACATGAAGGAATCTCAATTTCCCTATACCGAATCAGCCCGGAAGCTTTTGAAGAAAGCCGCCCGCATTGCCCAGCTTTACGGCAGCGGGGCGGTTTCCACGGAGCATCTGCTGCTTGCTTTTTTTGATATTCCCTGTCTGCCGGGAGCCGTGATGAAGAATCAGGGCATCACCCGGGAAAAGGTGACGGAAACCCTGGAGAACCTGCTGGGGGAGCATTTTAAAATTACGGAGCATCCGGCCCAGGGGTCTCTGCCTTACAGTCCTTTGATGGAACTCTTGCTGCAGGAAAGCGAGGAAATAACCCGGGAAGAAGGGGCCGGCCAGGTCAGCACCGTGGAAATATTTACCGCGCTGGTGCAGGATACGGAAGGGGTAGCCTCTTATGTGTTCCGCATTTTGGGGGTGGACATCACGGAACTGCTGGATCATATCCTCCATGCCATGGGGGAAAACCGCCACGGCCTGGAGGATGTGCTGGTGGAAGCGGGAGGCGGAAATGCCTCTTCCGGCAGTACTTTAAGCCAGTTCACCCGGGATTTGACGGCCCTGGCAGCCAAAGGCAGACTGGAGCCCGTCTTCGGCCGGGAGCCGGAACTGCAGCGTCTGCTGCAGATTTTAAGCCGGAAGACCAAAAACAATCCCTGCCTCATCGGGGAACCCGGAGTGGGTAAAACCGCCGTCACGGAAGCCCTTGCCCTTAGGATTGCCTCCGGCCAGGTGCCGGATTTCTTGAAAAATAAAAGGATTTTGTCTCTCAATATCTCCTCCGTGGTGGCCGGCACCAAATACCGGGGAGAATTCGAAGAACGAATGAAAAACATTCTGGATGAGTTCGTGGCTCATCCGGAGATTATTCTGTTTATCGATGAGCTCCATACCCTCATCGGAGCAGGGGGGGCGGAAGGCAGCCTGGATGCGGCTAATATTCTGAAACCGGCCCTTTCCCGGGGAGAAATCCAGGTAATCGGCGCCACTACTCTGAACGAATACCGGAAGCATATCGAAAAGGATGCCGCCTTAAAGCGCCGTTTCCAAAGCGTATTGGTGGAGGAGCCGGATGAAGGCGAAACCCTGGAGATTCTCCGGGGCCGGAAGGCTTTGTATGAAAAGCATCACCATATCAGCATTCAGGAAGAGGCCCTGGAAGCCGCGGTCAAGCTCTCCCGCCGCTATCTCACGGATCGGCTCTGGCCGGATAAGGCCCTGGACCTGTTGGATGAAGCCTGTTCCGGCGCCCGTTTGAATAATCCCGAAAAGGATCTGGTCTTAACAGCCCGGGATATTGCCAAAACTGTCTCCTTATGGACCAAGATTCCTCTGGAGCAACTAAGCAAAAAAGAAAACAGCCGCCTGGCGGAACTGGAAAAACAGATTCACCGGCGGGTAATAGGCCAGGAAGAGGCGGTATCCGCCCTGGCCAAAGCCATTCGCCGCAGCCGGGTAGGCTTAAAGGATCCCCGGCGGCCCATCGGCAGCTTTTTGTTCCTGGGACCCACCGGCGTGGGAAAGACGGAGCTTTCCAAAGCCCTGGCCGTGGCTCTTTTCGGAGAAGAAAAGGATCTGATCCGCATCGATATGTCCGAATATATGGAAAAACACAGTGTTTCCAAGATTATCGGTTCGCCTCCCGGTTATGTAGGCTATGACGAAGGCGGCCAGCTCTCCGAGCGGATCCGTCGGAAGCCTTACAGCGTCATTTTGTTTGACGAAATCGAAAAGGCCCATCCGGATGTGTTTCATATCCTGCTGCAGATCCTGGATGAGGGACGCCTGACGGATTCCCAGGGCACCACCGTAGATTTCCGCAATACCGTAATTATTATGACTTCCAATGCCGGAGCCCAGCGGATTGTGGAACCCAAGGCTTTGGGCTTTTCCGCCGGGGGCTCGCCCCAGGCGGATCATGAGCGGATGAAATCCCAGGTAATGGAAGAAGTAAACCGTATCTTCCGTCCGGAATTTATTAACCGGATTGACGAAATCATTGTATTCCGCATGCTGAACAACGAGGATATCCGGGCCATTTTAAAGCTGCAGCTGAAGGAAATCGAAGCCAGGCTGGCGGAAAGCCACCAGCTGAACTTAAGCCTCAGCAAAAAGGCCGCTGACTGGTTTTTGGCCAAGGGGTATGAGCCGAAATTCGGCGCCCGGCCCTTAAAGCGGCTGCTGCAGAACGAATTGGAGGATAAACTGGCAGACGCCATTATCAGCGGCGCCCTAAAGAACGGCAGCAAGGTAAAAGTGGATATCAGGGACGACAAGGTCGTGCTGCTCTGATCCTGAAAAAAAAGACGGACAATTATGAAAAAAGACAAAAGTACAACTGTTTTTTTCTGCAAGGAATGCGGCTTTGAAAGCAGCAAATGGAGCGGCTTTTGCCCTGCCTGCAAAACCCCGAACAGCCTGGTGGAAGCCCCCAAGCTCTCTTCTGCTCCCGGAGGGCGCAGTCCCGGCCGCGGAAGTTTCCTTGGCGGCGGGCGGCCCCAGCCGGTGCGGCTGGAGGAAATCAGCCTGGACCATGCCCTGCGCCTTCATACCGGTTCCGAAGAGCTGGACCGGGTGCTGGGAGGCGGCTTGCTCCCGGGTTCTTTGATTCTTACGGGAGGAGATCCGGGCATCGGCAAGTCCACGCTGCTGCTTCAGGTCTGCCGCAGTCTGGCGCACGGTGGGCAGAAGGTGCTGTATGTTTCCGGGGAGGAATCCTTAAAGCAATTAAAGCTGCGGGCAGAGCGGCTGGGCCGTTTTGACGGGGATATCTCCTTCCTTTGTGAAACGGATCTGGAGCAGGTTTTAGCCCTGATGGAAACGGAAAAACCCGGAGTGGTGGTGATTGATTCCATCCAGACCATGTATGCCCCCCAGGCGGCTTCCGCCCCGGGCAGCGTGACCCAGGTTAGGGAATGCACCAACATGATCCTGAACCATGCCAAGAGCCTGGGCATCAGCGTCTTTATCGTGGGGCATGTAACCAAGGACGGCGCCGTGGCTGGTCCCAAGCTCCTGGAGCATATGGTGGATACGGTGCTGTATTTTGAAGGGGACCGTCATGCCTCTTACCGGATTCTCAGGGGGGTAAAAAACCGTTTCGGCGCCTCCGGGGAGATTGCGGTATTTGAAATGCGCAGTGAAGGATTAAAGGAGATTCCAAATCCTTCTGCCTATATGCTTTCCGGCCGGCCGGAAAACGCTTCCGGCTCTGTCATCAGCTGCGTGATGGAGGGCACCCGGCCCCTGCTTTTGGAAATCCAGGCCTTAATCAGCCACAGCAATTACGGCCAGGGCCGCCGCACGGCTACCGGGGCGGATTATAACCGGGTGGCGCTTCTTTTGGCGGTACTGGAAAAGCGCATGCATTTAAGTTTGTCCGACTGTGATGCCTTCGTGAATGTGACCGGCGGTTTGAAAGTGAACGATCCGGCGCTGGATCTGGCCATGGTGCTGGCCCTGTATTCCAGCCATCAAAACATATCCGTTCCGGAAAACCTGATGGTTTTCGGGGAAGTGGGACTGGCCGGAGAAGTGCGCTCCGTTTCTTTAGCCAAGGAGCGGGTGCAGGAGGCCGCCCGTTTAGGCTTTACCACTTGCCTGCTGCCCAAAAGCAGCCTCAGTGCGGATCTCAATGCCCGGGGTATGAAACTGATCGGTGTCAGCAATATAGAAGAAGCGGTCTCTGTTCTATAGAACAATCATTTCCCTGAAGAGAACGAGGTTAGGATATGAATATACATCTGGATTTGTTTCTCAGCTTTGCCCGGGTGGGCGGCCTCACTTTCGGCGGCGGCTATGCCATGCTGCCCATACTCCAGCGGGAGGTGGTGGAGAAAAAAGGCTGGATTACGGAGGAGGAACTGACGGATTATTACGCCATCGGCCAGTGCACCCCCGGGGTGATTGCCGTCAATACCGCCACCTTTGTAGGAGGCAAGGTGGCTGGCTTCTGGGGCTCCGCTATGGCCACTTTAGGGGTAGTATTCCCCTCTTTAATCATTATTACGGTCATAGCCGCTTTCCTGCGGAACTTTGCGGATAACGAATATGTGATTCACGCTTTCGCCGGCCTGCGGGTGGTGGTAACGGTTTTGGTGCTGAACACCGTATTGAAGCTGATGAAAAGCAATATAAAGGGGAAAGGCCTTCCGACTTTGATCCTCTTCGCTTTGGTTTTGATTGCTTCCTTTTTCTTTAAGATTTCCTCCATCATCCTGGTAGTGGGGGCCCTGGTTTGGGGACTGTTTTTCGGCCTGTTTTTGCCTTCAAAAAAGGGGACGGATGCCCCCGGAACAGGAGGTAAAGCATGATTTACCTCCAACTTTTTTTTGAGTTTTTTAAAACCGGCCTTTTTGCCATAGGAGGTGGGCTGGCCACCCTGCCCTTCCTGCAGGAAATATCTGTCAAAACCGGCTGGTTCAGTTTAAGCGAATTGCAGGATATGATTGCGGTTTCGGAATCCACGCCGGGGCCTATCGGCGTCAATATGGCCACCTATGCAGGATTTACCGCCGCCGGTATTCCCGGGGCCTTGTGCGCCACTTTGGGGCTGGTTCTGCCCTCCTTTATCATTATCCTGATTGTGGCAGGGTTCCTTAAGCGTTTTAAGGATTCTCCTTATGTGGCTGCTGCTTTTTCCGGCTTAAGGCCTGCTTCCACCGCCTTGATTGCCGCGGTGCTGCTCTCCCTATTTCTGTCCAACTTTATTTTGATGGATGCCTGGAAGGGATTCGGTTTAGAGAGTTTGAAAGTATTGAAATGGCAGCCCCTGGCCCTGGGGGCACTGGCTTTTCTCGGAACAAAGCTGTGGAAGAAAGCGCATCCCGCCGTGTTTCTCCTGTTGGGAGCGGTAGCCGGAATTTTGCTGAAACTGTGATATGTTTTTCTGATGATTAAAGCGTTTGCGGGCCCCTACCCGTTTCTTTTTCTTCCCCAAATAAAGGCTATGCCGCCCCCTAAAAGCACCACTCCTAAAATCAGCAGCGCCTCATGTAGGAAAAAGGTGTCCGGCAGGATGGTAATCACCGGATCCGTGGCTGCGTCGAATATCCAGAAATCATTGTTGAAAAACAGTTTATGAAAGCCCACAAACAATTTATCCCATCCAATGAGAGCAAACAGGCCCAGCAATGCCGTGAGGCCGAAACAAATCCAGCCTGCCAGGCGGGCAAAGCTACGGCCGATCTTCTCCCGGCACCATAACCAAATCAGCGCCAGGCCCGCTATCGAAAGCAAAAACAGGATTTGAAAGGCATCAAAAATTCCCTTGACTTCGCGGAAATGAATCTCTCCTTCGGCAGACATAGGAAAATCCGGCATCCTTAAGGCTTCCTTGTGCCAAAGCAGATTGTAATCGATTAAGACATCATAATTCCGGCGGATAGTCTCTGGGCTCATGCCGCTGGATTCGGCTATACCCAGAGCCTTAATATCATGATAATAAACAAAGCGCAGATTGAGAGCCAGTACCACCGCTGTGCTGATCAGGAAGCACAGCAGCAGAATAGCGGCTACGAGCGTCAGCGCTTTCGGACTTTTTCCCGCCGTATCCATCCCTTACTCCTCTTTGGCAGCCGCCAGGCCGGCGGCATGTCCGCTGCTCCAGGCCCATTGCAGGTTGTAGCCGCCGCAGGGACCGTCCAAATCCAGAATCTCCCCTGCAAAATACAGGCCCTTCACTTTGATGGACTCCAGGGCAAGGCTCACTTCCGTGGCGGGAATCCCGCCGGAGGTGACCTGGCAGGCATCAAAATCCCGGGCATCCACGATTTCAAAGCCCAGTTTCTTCAGCTGCTCCGCCAGTTTCAAGAGGCTATCCTTGTTTATTTCTTCACAGGGGACATGCAGGGGAATCCCGCAAAGCTTAAACAGCACCGGCACCATTTTGGAAGGAACCAGGCCTAAAAGCAGGGTGCCGCTCTCCTTCCCCTCCCGGCGGATTTTCCGTTCCACCAAATCCAGAAACAGCTCTTCCCGGCTTTGTTCGGGTTTTAAATCCAGAGACAGCATAACCCGGTGTTCCGCCACCAGTTCCCGCACCGCCCGTCCGCTCAACTGAAATACGGGAATACCGGAAAGGCCGTAATCCGTAAACTGGATCTCGCCTCTTTCCCGGGCGGTTATCTCTTCTTCCACCAGTAAGCTCAGCTCCCCGTCCACCCGGATACCGGATAGATTCTTACAGCCGGGGTGGGAGCTGATCAAAGCCCCCAGGGCCGGCAGCGGTGTTACCAGGCCGTGTCCGAAGCCCTGGGCTAAGGCATAGCCGCTGCCGTCGGAGCCGGACTTGGGAAAAGCCTTGCCGCCGGTGCTTAATATCACCCGGTCCGCCCTAATGTTCGAACCGTTTTCGCAAAGAATCCGAAAGCTCCCCTCTTGCTTGCTGAGACCGGAAACCTTTGTGTCATAGAGAATTACCACTCCCAGGCGCTCGCATTCCAGAGCCAGGGCCATCCGCAGGGCGGCGGCTTCCTTGCAGGCAGGATATACCCAGGCGTCATTTCCCCGGGCAGAAGCGGCTTCCACCGTCGGAATGCCGATACTCTCAAAGAAGGCCAGGGTATCCGCTACGCCAAATTCTCGCAGCAAAACGGCAGCATGCCGACGAAAAGAACCCTGGTACAAGGAAGGATCCAGGGATAGATTCGTCAGATTACAGCGGCCGTTTCCCGTGGAAAGAATCTTTTTCCCCAAAACGGAACCGCTTTCCAGAATCGTAACGGATGCGCCGGCGCCGGCAGCCGTGATCGCTGCCATCATCCCGGATGCGCCGCCCCCGATTATTCCTACATGCATCGATGCCTCCTCCTTAGGATTTCAATAAGCAAAGCTTGCCGGCCAGCTTTATCAGAACATGGCCTTTGGGCATGGAAGAAAGCTCCTCCTCCGTCACGGCTCCTAAAAGCAAAATGGCTGCCAGGTAAGCCGGAAGGGCAGCTGCTATGCTGATCAATAAACTGATGGTATTGCCCAGGCCCAGGGCAAAAAGCCCTTTGTAAATGCAAAAGGCGAAGGCAGCGGTAAACAAAGCAGCCAGAGGAATCAGGCAAAAGCTTCGCCGCCATTCCTGCCGGTAGCCCAGCTTCCGCCGCATAGTCAACAAATTGAGCAGTCCGGAGCAAAGGCCGAACAAGGCATTGGCCACCACCACTCCCAGGATGCCCCATTTCAGGATATACAGCATGATAAACAGCAAGGGCAGGTGAATGATAAGGGCCGCGATGTAGTTCTTAATGGGTTCCCAGAACAGGCCGCTGCCTTGCAGGATTCCCACGCTGACAGCGGAAAGGGAATAACCGATGACCGTGGCAAACCCCACCAGCAGCATCTGTCCCGCCAGCCCGTTGTCCCGGTTCCTAAAAAGCAGATCCAGGCAGGGCTTTCCTAACACGGCCAGGGCCAGGGAGGCCGGCATGGCGACCAGCGCAATAAATTGAATGGCGGAGGAGGCTTTGGCCATGGCGCCGCGCCGGTCTCCCACGGCAATATGGGAAGAAACCGCCGGCAGCGTGGAGGCAGACAAAGCGGTGGCGATGGCAATAGGCACATTGGTCAGAACAATGAACTTGCCGCTGTAATCCCCCCACAGTCTTTCGTATAAATTCATCTGCTCCGCCCCCATGTAAGCGCCGAAAATCCCATGGTCCAAAAGGGTGACGATGTTGGCCATGGTGGCGCTGATGAGGATGGGAACCGCCGTGATGACTACCGTCTTCAGCGTAAAGACGGGAGCATCCAGCGCGCCGCTTTTATCCAGGCGGCAGCGGCGCTCCAACCTGTGTTTATAGACGAAAAAGCAAAAGCCCACAAACAGCAGGGCCGCCAGTGCCCCGATGCCGGTGCCGATGGTCGCCCCCGCCGCCCCGTAGGCATTAGGAGACATATTAACGGAACTGGCAGGGTCATATGCTTTATCAAACAGAATTCGGGCCATTACGATACTGACAGCCACATGGATAATCTGCTCCAGCACCTGGGATACCGCCGTTGGAATCATGGTGCCGTGGCCCTGGAAAAAGCCCCGCAGCACCCCCAGCATCCCCATAATAAATACGGTGGGAGCCAGCAGCTTCACCGCCAGCACCGCCCGGGGGGTGCTGAGAAGATTGCCCGCCAGAAAACCGGCGCCGAAATACATTAAAAGGGCGGCAGCCAGCCCTAAAGAGGCCCCAAAGGCCAGGGCCACCACCAGAACCTGTTTCACATTGCGGTACTGTTTCTGGCTGAGCTTGGCAGACACCAGCTTGGAAACCGCCATGGGAAGGCTGTAGGAGGAGATCAGCAGCATGATATTGTAAATATCATAAGCCGTACTGTAGATGCCACTGCCGGCTTCGCCGATGATATTCATCAGCGGAATGCGGTAAAGCATGCCGATAATCCGGCTGATGATGCCGGCGATGGCCAATATGCCGCCCTGGGCAATGAAATTACTGGATTTATTATCTTTTTTTGCCATATGAAAACGGGGGAGGCTTCCCTCCGCCCTAACACTCCCTTGTAATGCCTAAGTGCCGCAGGATTCCTTCCTGCTTTTCTTCCATCTGAATCCGCTCCGCCTCGTCTTCGTGATCGTAGCCCAAAAGATGAAAGAGGCTGTGGGCCGTCAGAAAGGCCAGCTCCCGCCGGGGGCTGTGGCCGTATGCCTCTGCCTGGGATCGAACCTTGTCCAGGGAAATAACCATGTCCCCCAGAAGCAGTTCCCCGCTGTCCGGGTCAAAGTTCATGGGATCCTCTTCCAGCTCCGTAAAATCCGCCGGTTCCGGAAAGGGAATAAAGGGGAAACTCAGCACATCCGTGGAGGCATCCAGCCCCCGTTCCAAACAGTTGATTTCCCGCATAGCTTCGTCATCCGTCAGGAGAACATCCAGCTGGCAGGCATAAGGGCAGTCTTCGGATTCCAAAACAGCCTCCGCCACCTGCCGGATCAAAGCCTCCGCATCAAAATCAAAAGGGTTTTCCGTTTCAAAGCTGAGGGCGAGGGTCATGGCCTTCTCCTTCTTTCACCAAGTAAATGGGGCCGCCGCTTTTAGGATCCGGCTTAAAATGACGGGGACGGGAGGGCTTCTGCCCCTTCATGGCCTCTTCCTTTTCAAAGGCTTTGACAATATCCTTCACGATTTTGTTCCGCACCACATCCCGGTTATTCAAATGAATCACTCCGATGCCTTCCACCCCCCGTAGAATCTCCGCACAGCGGGAAAGGCCGGAGTCGCTGATTTTAGGCAGGTCGATCTGAGTCACATCCCCGGTTAAAACCATACGGGAATCCTCTCCCAGCCGGGTCAGGGCCATTTTCAAGGTGGACAAGGATGCATTCTGCCCCTCATCTATGATAATCCGGGCCCGGTTTAAGGTACGGCCGCGCATGTAAGCCAGAGGGGCCACTTCCACCACCCCGTTTTCCCGGAGCTTGTCCGCCCGCTCCTGCCCGAAAACATCCCGCAGGGCATCATAAAGCGGGCGCAGATAAGGATCCACCTTCTGGGCCAGATCCCCGGGCAGAAAGCCCAGCCGCTCCTCTCCCGCTTCAATGGCAGGCCGGGACATAATGATCCGCTCGATGCTGCCTTCTTTCAGTTCCTGAGCTGCCTGAGCCACCGCCAGATAGGTTTTGCCGGTGCCGGCGGGGCCGATGCAGATGGTAACGGCTTTCTGCCGCAGCATTTCCACATAATTCTGCTGGCCGAAGGTTTTGCATTTAATGGGCAGGCCCCGGTAGTTCAGGGTCACGGCATTTTCCATGGCTTTGAACAGAGAATCCAGGGAGCCTTCCCGGGCTTCTTCGATGAAGCGCTCCACCATATCTTCCCGGATTCCTTCTCCCTGATGGGACAGCTGCACCATGGCTTTCAGCACCGCCCGGGCCATGGCCTTGCTGCTTTCATCCCCGCCTATCTCCACGGAATCTCCCCTGAGAGTCAGGCTGACCCCCAGCTCATTTTCCAGCTTTTTGGCCCAGATATCCTGGGTACCGAACACGCTGCGCTGATCTTCTATGTTTTTGAATTGAAACTCTTGCTGCATAGATTGTCCTTCGTTTTTAATTCTCTCTTGGTAGTATAATAACTTTCCCTTGGTTTTTCAACATGATTCACAAAAAAAGGAGGCGCATGCCCCCTTCAAAAAACCCATCCAATACCATCCTTAGCGGAACTTGCGCTTCCGGGCCGCTTCGGATTTTTTCTTGCGACGAACGCTGGGCTTTTCGTAATGCTCACGCTTGCGGATTTCCTGCTGGATGCCGTCTTTTCCGCACTGACGCTTAAAACGCCTTAAAGCATTATCGAGGGACTCGCCTTCTTTAACAATAACGGTTGCCATTTATTTCACCCCTTTCGTCTTAAAATCTGCCGTTTTCAGGCGGCGCAAGTGATAGTATAGCACATATTTTCACTCCGTCAAGTGTTTTTTTACCGGGTCGCTTCACAATTAACGGCAATTATGACAGCATCCCCTGCAAGGCTTCTTCCGCTTTGACCAGCATTTCTTGAATCCCCGCCGGGTTTTTGCCGCCGGCCTGGGCCATATTGGGCCGGCCGCCGCCGCCCCCGCCTACCAGAGGTGCCAGCTGCTTAATCAGGTTGCCGGCGTGGGCTCCCTTGGCGATGGCGCCCTCCGTGGCCGTCACAATCAGGTTCACCTTTTCGCCTTCGGCGCTGGCCAGTACCACGACACCTTCTCCCAGTTTATCTCTCAGCTGGTCCCCCATATTCCGCAGGCCGTTCATATCCAGCCCTTCCGCCTGCATGGCCAAAAGCTTCACGCCGGCCACCTCTTTCACCTGATCCGTCACATTGCCCAGGGAAGCCCCGGCGATTTTCGCCTTTAGCTGCTCGTTTTCCTGATGCAAAGCCTTGATCTCGCTCTGGAACTGGCCGATTTTCTTTTCCAATTCATCCGGAATGGTTTTGGCAGCGGCGGCTGCGGCCGCCAGCCGGGTTTCCATCTCCCGGTAATACTGAAGCAAATTGGCAGCAGTTAATGCCTCAATCCGGCGCACTCCGGCGGCAATGCCTGCCTCGGAGAGAATCTTAAAGCAGCCGATCTGAGCCGTATTGGCCACATGGGTGCCGCCGCAAAGCTCGGTGGAATAGGCCCCCATTTTTACCACCCGGACCACATCGCCGTATTTCTCCCCAAAGAGGGCCATAGCCCCTTCCTTCCGGGCTTCCTCGATATCCGTCAGCAGCGTCGTTACCGGCGTGGCGGATAAGATGGCCTGATTGACTCTTTCTTCCACCTGGCGGATTTCCTCCTGGGTCATAGGCGCAAAGTGGGAAAAGTCAAAGCGGAGCCGCTCCCGGTCCACATAGGAACCGGCTTGTTCCACATGATCCCCCAGCACATCCCTGAGAGCCCGCTGCAGCAGGTGGGTGGCGCTGTGATTCCGGGCCGTTGCGCTGCGGCGTTCCTCATCCACTGCCAGATGCACCCGGTCTCCCACGCTGAAGCGGCCTTTTTTCACCAGGCCCACATGACCGATCTTTTCCCCCGGCAGCTTTATGGTGTCCTGCACCTCAAACAAACTGCCCTCCGGCCCTGTAATCAGACCCGTATCGCAAAGCTGGCCGCCCATGGTGGCATAGAAAGGCGTTTTCTCCGTCAAAATGGTTCCGCTCATGCCTTCAGAAAGCTCGCTGACGATTTCATCTGACGTAAGCGCAATAATAGGGGAGTCCTCTTCCAGCCGGGTATAGCCGTCAAATTCGCAGCTTAAGGAGGCGTCCAAATCCTCGTAAACCGTCACATCCGCCCCCATATAATTGGTGCCCTTCCGGGCTCCCCGGGCAGTTTCCTTCTGCACCTGCATGGCGGCGGCAAAGCCTGCCTCGTCCACGCTAAACCCCTTCTCTTCCAGAATCTCCTTCGTCAAATCCAGGGGGAAACCGTAGGTATCATACAGGCGGAAGGCCTGGGTCCCCTCCAGTTCCTTCTTTCCGGCAGACTTCATTTCCTCTTCCAGACCGTTTAAGATCTGCAGTCCCTGATCAATGGTGCGGTTGAACTTATCCTCCTCTTCGGAGATCACCGCATGAATTTTTACCTTCTTTTCCTCCAGTTCCGGATACCCGTCCCGGGAGGTTTCAATCACCACTTGAGCCATCTTGGTCAGGAAGCTGCCTTGAATGCCTAGGAGCCTGCCGTGGCGGGCAGCCCGGCGCAGGAGGCGCCTGAGGACATAGCCCCGGCCTTCGTTGGAGGGCATAATGCCATCGGAAACCATAAAGGTGACGGAACGGATATGGTCCACGATTACCCGTATGGAAACATCCTTCTTCGGGTCATCGTTATAACGGATCCCTGCCAGACCGCAAACCGCCTCATTTAAGGCCTTCATAGTGTCGATATCAAAAACGCTGTCCACATCCTGCACCGCTACCGCCAGGCGCTCCAGGCCCATGCCGGTATCGATGTTTTTGCTGTCCAGCTCTACATAATTTCCTTTGCCATCCCCGTTGAACTGGGTGAACACATTGTTCCAGACTTCCATATAGCGGTCGCAGTCGCAGCCCACGGTGCAGTCCGGCTTGCCGCAACCGTACTTTTCCCCCCGGTCATAATAAATCTCCGAGCAGGGGCCGCAGGGGCCGGCGCCGTGCTCCCAGAAGTTATCCTCCTTGCCGAAGCGGAAAATCCGCTCCGCGGGAATGCCTTCCTGCTTGTTCCAAATCTCAAAGGCTTCCTCATCATCCAGGTAAATGGAGGGATAAAGCCGTTTCGGATCCAGTCCCACGGTGTTCGTTAAGAAATCCCAGGACCAGTGAATCGCCTCTTTTTTGAAATAATCCCCGAAGCTGAAATTCCCCAGCATTTCAAAAAAAGTCAAATGCCGGGCAGTATGGCCCACATTATCGATATCTCCGGTACGCACGCATTTCTGGCAGGTGGCCATACGGCGGTTAGGCGGCACCTCCTGCCCGGTGAAATAAGGCTTCAGAGGAGCCATGCCCGCCGGAATCAGCAGCACGCTTTTATCATTATGAGGCACCAAAGAATAGCTGCCCCGGGCCAGATGCCCCTGGGCGGCAAAATAATCCAAAAACATTTTCCGCAGTTCATTTACACCATATTTCTGCATCATCTTTCCACTCCTACCCTTCCATGACTGGCCTATAAACCGAAAGGATAACAGGCTTAATTTACCACAGAAAAGGAGAAAGTGGCAAGGACTTTTCGACAAATCTCTTGCAATCTTGCGCCATGACTTTTATACTGATAAAACAAAGCCTTCGCAGGCTAAGAGGAGGTGTTTTCCGTGAAAACCAAAGTTCTGAATATTTTAGCTATGGTAATTCTGGCAGCGGCCGGCCTGTTCTTTCTGCTGTATCCCAGCAAGTCCCTGGAAGTGGTGGTACTGCTGCTGGGGGTGGCGCTGATTATTCTGGGTCTGGTGCTGGCCATTTCCTATCTGGTGAAAAAAGACAAGGTGCAGAAAGATCTGGTAAGCTTAATAGCCGGGACGGTGATGGTGCTTTTAGGTGTGTTTGATATTATTTTCCGCAAATCCGTGGTGGATATTTTCCCTACGGTGGCGGGAATCGTGGTGGCTGCCGGCGGCATAGCCGGGATTGTGCAGTCCCTCCGAAGCAAAAACGCCAAGAAGGACTGGAAGCTCCTTCTGGCCGTCTCCCTCACCACCATTGCCATGGGAATTATTATGTTTATCCGGAAATTCGATGAGGAAGCCATTTTGCGGGTCATGGGCACGGCTCTTTTGTATCTGGGGGCCGTAGGAATTGTCAATCATCTGGATGATGCGGATACAAAGAAAGATCAGACAGGCAGCAGTTCCTATGGGGATATGCTGAATCAATAAAAAAAGCTCCCTGCCGGATTCGAACCGGCGACCTACGCATTACGAATGCGTCGCTCTACCAGCTGAGCCAAGGAAGCTTGTCTTTAAGACGCTCCTCATCTTATAACATGTTTTCGGCTTTGTCAAGGGGTTTTTGGGGATTAGGGATTAGGCAGTAGGGATTAGGGAGCAGGGGTTAGGGATTATGCGTTTTTGGGCTAAAATCATCAACGACAATCATTTGATTAAGGACTATGTGGCGGAGCGCTATGGGGAGGAATCCCGCACCGCCAAGGTTTTCAGCGCCCTGGAGGAAAGCTGCGCGGAGCTGAACCTGCCGCTTCCTATCTGGCTGAAGAATAATGTGAAGGACTTTCAGCGGGTGGCCAAATGCCGCTTCCGCCAGGACAGTTTCATTGAAGAAATCCCCTTTGATTTCCTGGAGTTCCAGGTAATTGAGGAGGATCGATAAACTCAGCTTTCGTTATACTTCCTTGAAGGAAATCCGGCCCTTATATCCAAGGGCTGCCAGCTAAATTAACTGTCTGCCGACTAAAGTAAAAAATATGCTTGACAATTCTCTCAAAGCGTTGTAAATTAAACCTTGCGTTTGCGGCGGAGTAGCTCAGTTGGCAAGAGCACACGGTTCATACCCGTGGTGTCGGGGGTTCAAATCCCTCCTCCGCTATCCAGATCCCGCTTCGGCGGGTTTTGTTTTATCCAAGAGGTGCCCTATGCTTCGCTTTATTGTGAATCCGGCAGCCAAGTCCTGGCGGGGCCGGAGCTGTATGGAGAAAATAGCGGCCGCCTTAGAGGCGGCTTCTGTTCCTTTTGAAGCAGTGGAAACCTCCCATCCCAAGGAAACCGGCAGGCTGGCGGAGCAACTCTCCCTCAAGCCGGATACGGATATTCTGGGTGTCATAGGCGGAGACGGAACCCTGGATGAGCTGGTGGACGGCAATACGGCTTTATATCCGCCGATTTTTTATGTTCCCTTCGGTTCCGGCAATGATTTTGCCCGGGGAATCGGTCTGAAAATCAACAGTGACAATGCCCCCCAGCTGGCGGCGGATATGTCTTCGCTTACGCCCCGGCCCGTGGATATCGGCTGTTGTCAAGCCAAGGGGCAGGATGTGAGGCGCTTTATCGTTTCCGGGGGCATCGGCTATGATGCCGCCGTTTGCTGGGATTTGGAGAAGGGAAAGGTTAAGCGGATACTGAACCGGATTCATTTAGGCAGACTGTGCTATCTGGTGGTGGGGATTAAAAATCTGCTCACCTGTCCCCTGGCAGAAGGGACCTTAATCATCAATGACGGGGAAGAAACCATTCCCATAAAGAATCTGGCCTTTATGTCCGCTCAAAATCTGCCTTATGAGGGGGGCGGCTTTCACTTTGCTCCCAGGGCTTTGGCCCATGACGGCCTCATTGATCTCTGCATCGTGATGCCCCGGAATCATGCCATGTTTATCCTTTATCTCTTCTGCTCCCTTTTCAAGGGGGCCCACATTAAACGGAAAGGCGTGCGCTATATCCAATGCCGCAGCGCCAGTTTAAGCCTCAATCAGCCCCTGCATTACCACACAGACGGGGAAATCGGGGAAGCCACCACGGATATCGAATTCCGCACGGATGAAGCCACCATCCGGGTGATGCAATAAAAAAAAGAGAGGGTTCAATCCTCTCCCACTAAATGTACGGTTTTATAATCATGGCCGGTGGCAGGCAAAAACCTTTGTATCACATCCGCTGTTTTCATCTTCAAACTGGAAGTACAGACGCAGGGATGGCAGCCCAGTTCTTCTTCTGCCAGCACATCCTCGTCGATCAAAAGCTGCACCTGATGGCCTTTGTCATTCATCAGGCCCATGATGCTGACGGCGCCGGGTTCAATATCCAGATATTTCAACATATCCTCCGCCTCCGCAAAGGAAAGACGGGCAGAATTGATTTGGGCGGAAAGCTCCTTGGTCTTGAATTTCTTATCCCCCGGCATCATCAGCAGGTAGAAATGGGTTTTCTGACGGTTGCATAAGAACAGGTTTTTGCAAATCAGCACCCCCAGCACCGCATCGATTTTCAGGCAGGCCTCCATATTGCCGGCGGCCTCGTGATCCGTCCGATAGTAATCAATGCCCAGTTCATCCAGTAAATCATAGGTCCGCATTTCCCGGGGGAGCCGCCCCGCGGCATTCTCCGGTCTGCCTTTGTATAATTTCATATATGACATCCTTTTTTTATTTGCGGGCGGACCATGCCTCCCCCTATGATAAAAATCCGTTGATGATCTGCTCTTCCGCCTCCTCCCGGGAAAGGCCCAGGGTCATAAGCTTGTCCAGCTGCTCCCCGGCAATCTTTCCGATGGCCGCCTCATGAATCAGCGCCGCATCAATATGAGCGGCGGTGAGCTTGGGGGAGGCCCCTACCCAGCCCTGATCCATAATAATGGCATCGCATTCCGAATGACCGGCGCAAGGCGCATTCCCCCGGATATCACTGTTGAATTCCTGTCGGCTGTGATCCTTGGCCACGCTGCGGCTGATGAGATTGGCGGCGCTGCCTTCTCCGTTTAAATCCACCTCAAAATTGGTAATGGCTTTCTGATCCCCGGTGGTCATGATCTTTTCCTTTACCACCAGGCTACCGCCGGCCTTTATTTCTCCCTTGGTGGTGCGGATGGTATCGTCTATCCCGGCAATCTGGGTGGTTTCCATCTCCATCACGGCCCCTTCTTCCAGATAAACTACGGTAGTAGGGTTCATCACCTGCTTGCCCAGGCCGTCTCCTTCCCCGTAATGCTTTTCCACATAGCGGAGCTTCGCATTTTTACCTACATGGAAGGTGTGAATGCCGTCGTGCTGGCTTAAGGAACCGCCGCAATTATGAATGCCGCAGCCGGCTATAATCACCACATCCGCGTCCTCGCCTATATAAAAGTCATTATAAACCAGATCCTTCAGTCCGGTTTCGCTGATAATCACCGGGATATGCACGCTTTCCTTTTTGGTGCCGGGTTTGATAATGATATCGATTCCCGGTTTGTCCTCTTTGGTGACGATATCGATATTGGCCGTGGTGTTCCGGCCGGCCCCCTTGCCATTGGCCCGTAGATTATAGGCTCCCGTAGGCAGAGCGTCCAGATCCGCCACTTCCTTCAATAAATTCATGGTAATGGCATCCATTATTTGGTTCCTCCCATCTTTCCCAAAAGAATGTCGCAGGCTTCCTTCGTGGTTCCCAGCAGCTCCGGCAGCACTTCGTCCCGGCTGCCGCTTTGAGCCAGATGCCCGTCTTTTAACACAATGATTCGGTCCGCAATATTTAAAATCCGCTCCTGATGGCTGATAATCATAATGCTGCCCCTGGTCTCCTCATACATCTTTTCAAACACATGAATAAGATTCTGAAAGCTCCATAAATCAATGCCCGCCTCCGGTTCGTCAAAGATGGTGAGTTGGGTGCTGCGGGCCAGGGCCATGGCGATCTCGATCCGCTTCAGCTCGCCGCCGGAAAGGGAGGCGTTGATTTCCCGATTGATATAATCCTTGGCGCAAAGTCCCACTTCGCTTAAGTAGCCGCAGTAATCCACATTCTTTTTTTCTTTCCCGGCAGCCAGCCGCAGCATATCCGAAACTTTAAGCCCCTTTAATCGCACCGGCTGCTGGAAAGCATAGCTGATGCCCAGCCGGGCCCGCTCCGTGATGCTCATGTGGGTAATATCGTTTCCGTCAAACAGAATCTGCCCTTCCGTAGGTTCATACAAGCCGGCAATCAGTTTGGCCAAAGTGGATTTGCCGCCGCCATTAGGGCCGGTGATAGCTACAAATCGCTCCTGGATCGTCAAATTGATATCCTGCAGAATCTCGCTGCCGTCTTCTACTTTATAACTTAAGTGCTTTATTTCTAACATGGACTTCCTCCTAAACTGCTTATCTGTGATCATTATAGTACAGACGAAGGCTTCGGACAAGTTGCTTATGTGACATCATTACCAAAAGTTCCGAAGCCAATGGCTTGCCTCAATTGGCTTTTATAAGATTTGTTAAACACCAAAATTTCTTTAATATCTTAAGCAAAAAATGCTTGCTTTTCTTATCCAAATGCCGTATATTGGTTCTTGCCGTTCGGGCCATTAGCTCAGTTGGTAGAGCACCTGACTCTTAATCAGGGTGTCCAGGGTTCGAGCCCCTGATGGCCCACGATTGCCGTCTTATGACGGCTTTTTTTGTGGGCTCTCACCCTAAGGGTTTCCCTAACGGGACTGGCTGTGCCTAAAGGCACAGCGTCGCGAGCCCCTGATGGCCCACAAATGCCGTCCTATGACAGCCAAGAAAAAACCGCTGTTTAACAGCGGTTTTTTCTTTACGCTTCCTTTATTTCCGCTCTTTTTTGCACCATGGTTTTCAGAATCTCCACAGCTCCCTCCAAACCGGTGACACTGGTATTTAGGCAAATATCATAATACTCCTTCTTGCCCCATACCTGGCCGGTATAATGCCGGTAATACCGGGAGCGCTTCCGGTCCGTGGCCAACACATGCTTGGTCATATCCGACTCGCTGATTTCCAAATTCATGCCCTCTTTCCGGGCCACCCGGTCTTTTAGATCCCCATAGAGGAAAACCCGGATCAGATGCAGATTCTTCTCCAGAATATAATCGGCGCAGCGTCCTACGATAACACAGGATCCTTCCGCGGCCAGTTTCCGGATAATCTCTGCCTGGCGGAAAAACACCTTATCGCTCATAGGCTGCTGGTAAATGGCATAATTGGAGCGAGTGGCCAAAAAAGGCGCAATATGCATATCCACCTTTTCATCCATCTCTTCCAGGTATTTCTGGGCAAACTCCCCTTCCTCTGCCACCATGGACACTAAAAGCTTGTCATAAAAGGGAATCCCCAGGGCCTCCGCCAAACGCAGGCCTATCTCGTGTCCTCCGCTGCCGAATTCCCGGCCAATGGTAATAATGCTGTCCATCGTATTGTATCCTTTCTGCCTGTAAAGTGCTTTGCTTTCTCCCTTATCCCGGTTTTAAGCCAAAAAGCAATTTACAGTCTTGCCAAACACGGCGCCCCGTGCTATACTGTCCTTGCCTGGATTGTTCGAAAGCCTTGCAGTTTTGAACCTACATGATGACGATTGGGACTCCTATATCTTCAGGTGGCTGTCAGGCCTCCCCTGAGTGGAAGGCAAAAGCCTGAATGCGGTAACCCGCTTAGCGAAGGCTAGGCGTCAAGAAGCAGGGAACGGCAGTCCGGGTTTCTTTTTTTATAATGAAACCACTTCCTCTTTAGGAGCCGCCGTTTCCTTAGAATCCACATAATGGAGCACCGGCACCTGCACAAAGCCTCCGCTACGGGGGTCTTTCTTTTTTTCCATATCAAACTCTACGGTAATCCAGTGCCAGCTCCTGTTGGGGAAGGAAAAGGGCTTTTCCGTTTTGCAGGGAAAACCGTAAAACTGAACATCCTCGGCACAGCAGGCCATCACCCGGCGGCCGGGCACGAAGAGGGTCTTGGCCATGCCGAAGGGCCTGAAAAACTGAGCCAGGAAGCTGATTCTCTTCCGCAAATACCGCTCCGGATGCTCCGAGGCATCCGCAAACCAGGTACCGTAATCCACTTCCTCCACTTCAAACGCGTCCGCCTTCACATCATAAGGCAGATCCTCTTCCCCAAATTCAATGATATCTCCGTTTTCGGCCTCAAAAATCAGCTGGGCAGGAGCGTTTTGAAGCTTGATAGCTTTGCGGAAGGTGACCCGGTCCGTGTTCGGGCGGCAGCGGTTCACTACAATCAAATCCGAATCCGTATGCTGGTTCATAAACAGATTCCGCATATTGGTCATCACCAATTCCAGCTCCGCGCCGTTGACGGTGGAATATATCCCCGCCAGCCCCCAGTTGGACGGGAAATCCTTCTGCAAAAACTCCTGCAGATTCCACATTCCGTTGAACTCTATAATTATCTGAGCCGGTTGATGCGCAGCGGTGACGGATTCACAGAAGTTAAGGCTGAAATCCTCCGGAGAATCCACGGAAACCGGAATCAGCTGATGTTCTCGGATCTCCTCGGGGCTGAACTCTTCTTCCCCTTCCTCGCATTGGAGCACCAGGGTCTTCCCGGGGCTGAGCCAATCCTGCACCAGAAGGGTGGATTTAATAAAGCTGGTTTTGCCGCTGTCCAAAAGACCGGCCACAATATACACAGGAATCATAATAATACCTTATCGCCCTCTCCCGAAGGCGGGAGAGGGTGGCGCGGCCGTTAGGCCGTGACGGGCGAGGGCGACTCGCATCCTATCATAATCCAAAAAGCGCCGCCAGTTTATCTTCTTTGAGTTTACAGCCGATGACGCAAATCCGGCCGGTATAATCCGGCTCGCTGTCCCGGATTTCGCTTTCCTCCGGCACCAGATCAAACTGCTTCCAGCTGCCATCATTTAAGGGAAGGATGCCCTTCGCCCGCAGAATGACCTGTCCCAGGCTTCCGTCTTCTGCCTGAAGCGCTTTCAAGATACTTTCCAGCTCGGCCAGTTCATATTTCCTGGCGGTTTCCCGGCCCCAGCTGGTAAAGACTTCGTCCGCATCGTGGCCATGGTGGTGATGATGATGATGATGCTCTCCGTGGTGGTGATGGCATTCACACTCCGGATCATCGCACTCATCCTCATGATGATGGTGATGATGATGGCATTCGCACTCCGGATCATCACACTCCTCTTCATGATGGTGGTGGTGATGATGGTGGCACTCGCACTCCGGATCATCGCATTCCTCTTCATGATGATGGTGGTGGTGTTCATGCTCATCTTCATCATGATGGTGGTGATGATGGTGACAATCGCACTCCGGATCATCGCATTCCTCTTCATGGTGATGATGGTGGTGCTCATGCTCTTCCACCTCAATGGGATAAAGCAGGTTTTCCACATCGCTGCGTTCAAAGGCATGCCGGATGGCTTCGGCGGAGAGATTCTCCCATGGAGTCGTAATCAAAGGCGCCTCCCCGTTCTGCTCCTTAATCAGCGCCACGGTCTCTGCCAGCTTTGCCTCATCCACCAGCTGGGTGCGGCTTAAAATCACCGTGGAAGCATACTGAATCTGATTGGCAAAGAATTCACCGAAGTTTTTCATATAGATCTTCGCCTTTTTGGCATCCACCACCGCCAGCCGCTCCGTAATGGAAAGCTCCGTATATTCTTTTACCTTTTCCACGGCAGCGATAATATCCGAAAGCTTGCCCACACCACTGGGTTCAATGATGATGCGGTCCGGGGCATAATCCCGGATCACCTGCTGCAGGGCCACAGTGAAATCCCCCACCAGGGTGCAGCAAATGCAGCCGGAATTCATTTCGTCGATAATCACCCCGGCATCCTTTAAAAAGCCGCCGTCAATCCCGATTTCGCCGTACTCGTTTTCAATGAGCACCATTTTTTCTCCGGCAAAGACTTCCTCAATCAGCTTCCGGATAAATGTTGTCTTTCCGGCGCCTAAAAAGCCGGAAACGATAGTTACTTTAGTCATGATATCTTCCTCCTTACGGCTTTACCACAAAGTTCACAATGCGGCCCGGCACATAAACCTCTTTCAGCAGCGTACCACTGAGTTTATCTCCCAGTGCCTCCTTGGCGGCGGCCAGCACCGCCTCCTTTTCCGCCTCCCGGGGCACCTTCACGGTCCCCCGCATTTTGCCGTTTACCTGGATAGCCAGTTCGATTACATCCTCCACCGTCTTGGCCTCATCATATACCGGCCAGGACTGATGATAGCAATGCCCGGCAAAGCCCGCATTTTCCCAAAGCTCCTCGGTGATATGGGGGGCCACGGGATTCAGCAGCAGCAGGAAGGTCCTAAACTCACCTTTGGTAATGTGTTTCACCCGGTAAAACTCATTCACCAGCGCCATTAATGCGGCAATGCCCGTATTGTATTTTAAGGTTTCAAAATCATTGCTCACTTTCTTAATGGTCTGGTGCATCTTGGTTTCCAGTTCGGGGCTGTATCCCTCCCCGTCCTGAAGCATATCCCCCAGTTTCCAGACCCGCTCTAAAAAGCGGCGGCAGCCCTTAAGCCCTTCCGTGGACCAGGCAGCATGCTGTTCAAAGGCACCGATGAACATTTCATAAGTCCGCAGCGAATCGGCCCCGTAGGCATCCACCAGCTCGTCGGGATTCACCACATTTCCCCGGGACTTGGACATCTTCTCCCCGTCCTCCCCCAGAATCAGCCCATGAGAGGTACGCTTCCGGTAAGGTTCTTCCGTAGGAACAGAGCCCTGGTCATAGAGGAAGTGATGCCAGAAACGGCTGTACAAAAGATGCAGGGTGGTGTGCTCCATCCCGCCGTTGTACCAGTCCACCGGCAGCCAGTATTTCAGGGCTTCCGGAGAGGCCAGGCAGCTCTCGTTTTTAGGATCCGTATAGCGCAGATAGTACCAGGAGGAGCCGGCCCACTGGGGCATGGTATCCGTTTCCCGCCTGGCAGGTCCGCCGCAGCAGGGACAAGTGGTATTCACCCAATCCGTCATCTTAGCCAGGGGGGAGGAGCCGTCATCCGTAGGCTCATAGCTGTCCACCTCCGGCAGCAGCAACGGCAGCTGCTCCTCCGGCAGCGGCACCGTGCCGCATTTTTCGCAGAATACAATGGGAATGGGCTCGCCCCAATAACGCTGGCGGGAAAAAACCCAGTCCCTAAGCTTAAAGTTCACCTTAGGCGTACCCAGGCCCTTCTCCTGAAGCCAGGCGGTGATGGCCTTTTTGGCCTCTTCCACCTCCAGTCCGTTTAAGAAACCGGAATTCACCATGGTGCCGCTTTGCACATCCGTGAAGGCTTCCTCCTCCACATTTCCGCCGGCCACCACTTCCACAATGGGCAGGCCGAAGACTTTGGCAAACTCCCAGTCCCGGCTGTCATGGGCCGGCACCGCCATAATGGCGCCGGTGCCGTAGCTCATGAGCACATAATCGGAAATCCAGATAGGAATTTCCTTGCCGGTAGCCGGATTCAAGGCCGTAAGGCCTTTCAATTCAACCCCGGTCTTATCCTTGGCCAGCTCCGCCCGTTCAAAATCCGATTTCTTGGCGGCTTCTTCCTGATAAGCTTTGACGGCCTCAAGATTCTGAATCCGTTCCGCATACTTGGCTATATAAGGATGCTCCGGGGACATCACCATGTAGGTGGCCCCGAAGAGGGTGTCCGGTCTGGTGGTGAAGACACGCAGCTTATCCTCCGTATCCTTCAGAGCAAAATCCACCTCCGCCCCGGTGGAGCGGCCTATCCAGTTCCGTTGGGAGGCCTTCACCCGCTCCGGATAATCCACCTGATCCAGCCCCTCCAGCAGCTTGTCTGCGTATTCCGTGATTTTCAGCATCCACTGGGTTTGCTGCTTCCGATAAATGGGGGTACCGCAGCGCTCGCAGCAGCCGTCCACCACCTCTTCATTGGCCAGTCCCACCTTGCAGGAGGGGCACCAGTTAATAGGCATTTGGGATTTATAAGCCAGCCCCGCCTTGAACATCCGCAGGAAAATCCACTGGGTCCAGTGATAGTAAGCCGGATCCGTGGTATTGACTTCCCGCTCCCAGTCAAAGGAATAACCAAGCATTTTCAGCTGTTCCGTAAAATGCTTCACATTGTTTTCCGTGACAATCCGGGGATGGATATGGTTTTTAATGGCATAATTCTCCGTAGGCAGACCAAAGGCGTCCCAGCCCATGGGATACAGCACATTGTAACCTTCCATGCGGCGCTTTCTTGCCACAATATCCAAGGCGGTGTAAGGCCGGGGGTGCCCCACATGCAGCCCCTGGCCGGAGGGGTAGGGAAATTCAATCAGAGCATAGTATTTGGGTTTGGTGAAATCCTGAGAAGTCGCAAATGCTTTTTCTTTCTCCCAGATATCCTGCCATTTTTTCTCTATGGTTTTCGGGTTATACGCCTGCATCATTCTTAAAATCCTTTCCCATATGAAAATATACGCATGTATTTTAACGCTTGCGAGAAGATTTTTCAAGAATAAAGAATGTTAAAAAAACACAAAAAAAGAGAACGGAGGGGGGACCGTTCTCTAAAGGAAAATCAAAAGAAAGGATTCAGCGGTAATAAAACACCACCAGGGACCGGCCGGGATATAAACGGCTGCTTTGCGGAATTCCATTAATGGAGGCCAGTTCATCCACATAAGCCTGGATGTCTGCATAGGCCGGGGCAAAGCTTTTGGCAATACTCCAAAGGCTGTCTCCCTGCTTTACCGAGATGCTGGTATAATACTTCCGGACAGCTTCCGTCTCCGCCTTGGCTTTGGTGCCGCCAAAAGCCAGGAAGGACAGGGAAAAAAGCAATACTGCCAAGGATAAAACAAAATACGGTTTCCTAATGCTCCTACTGTTTCTCTTCGTTCTCTTAACATCTTTCCTCATAAATCTCACCTCTTTTCATTCGGAACATCTGTTCGGTGTGCTTATCATAACAAGGGAACGGGTGTTTGTCAATAGTTTTTTCGCAAAAATCGAACAAATTTTTGCAAACAAATGTTTGCAAATCCCAAAATATATGCTATACTGATGTAAACGCAGGAGGAACTGAGGGATGAAAGATAATAATTTAAGTACTAAGCAGCAGGAAATCCTGGATTATATTATGTCTGAGATTCAGGCCAAGGGCTATCCGCCCACCGTGCGGGAGATCGGGCGCCGGGTGAATCTCAGCTCCACTTCTTCCGTTCACGCTAATTTGGCAAAGCTGGAAGCCATGGGCTATATCCGCCGGGATCCCAGCAAGCCCCGGACCATTGAAATCTGTAATGACGAATTCAATTCCATGCGGAAGGAAATGGTCTCCATTCCCTTTGTGGGCCGGGTGGCAGCCGGGGAGCCCATTCTGGCGGAGCAGAATATCGAGGGATACTTCCCTTATCCGGCCGAGGAACTTTCCGCCGGCAGCGATGCCCTCTTTATGCTGGAGATCCACGGCGACAGCATGATCAATATCGGCATCCTGGATGGAGACCGCATCATTTGCCGGGAAGCCCACACCATCCGCAACGGCGAGCTGGCAGTGGTGCTGGTGGAGGATTCCGCCACATTAAAGCGCTTTTATAAAGAAAAAGGCCGCTATCGCCTGCAGCCGGAAAATGATGCCATGGATCCCATCATCGTAGAGGAATGCCGGATTTTAGGAAAGCCGGTGGCCCTGATCCGCAATTACAGATAAAGGGACAGCCATAAAAAAGGGGGGGCTGAGGCCGCCCTTTTTTATAATGCCAAAAGCTCTTCCAGAACTTTTAAGGATTTAAAACGGCCGTCTATCAACTGATCCCGCATCCCGGCCACCGCCTGGGAAAAACTGCGGAAGGCTTCCGGCTCCAGCAGAAAATTAAAGCATTTATCCGCGTCGCTTTCCAATACAAACTGCCAGGCCTTTCCGGCCGACGCCGTCACTTCAAAGGGCGGCTCCGGCATGGCTTCTCCTTCTGTCTGCATCAATTTGAGTTCATAAGTATAACGCACCAGGGAGCGGTTTAATTTCTCATTCTGAAGACTGTAAATGGCCCGCAGTAAAAGGCGCAGCAAGGGATAGTCTTCCATATTTTCCCGGCTGTACCAGGCCGCCAGCTCCGCAAAATAGGAGGCATAGCAGAAGGCCTCCGCATCCGTGGCAAGAGTATCAAAGTAATTCTGGATATCGGCGGATTTCACGGTATAAGCGCTGCGTCCGGGGTAGAGTTCATAGCGGCCGAAGGCGAAAACCCGGCCGGCGGCCATTAAAGGGTTGCCCACTTTCCGGCCCCCCCGGATAAAAGCGCTGATTTTCCCCATCTCCGCCGTCAGTAAGAGAACCCGCCTGTCGTGTTCTCCCATGGGCATGGCGGAAATCACCAGGGCTGTCACCTTAAGCAAATCGTTCATGGCTTACGGTATCCCAGACTCTTCAGCTGGGCCTTATCATTCCGCCAATCCTTGCGCACTTTCACAAAGAGGCGGAGGTTCACCGGCCCTTCCAGCAGTTCCTCTATATCCCGGCGCGCTTCGCTGCCAATGGTTTTCAGCATGGATCCGCCCTTGCCGATGACAATCCCCTTATGGGATTCCTTTTCACAAATAAGGGAAGCCTCAATGACCGCCGGCCGGCCCTCCTCCTCCCGGAAGCTCTCGATTTCCACCGCAATGCCGTGGGGAACTTCCTTGGAAAGATGCCGCAGTGCCTTCTCCCGTATCATTTCCGCCGCCAGTTCCCGCAGGGACTGGTCTGTCAGGCTGTCCTCATCATAGTATAGGGGGCCTTCCGGCAGTCTGTCAAAAATCAACTGCCGCAGCGCTTCCACCCCTTCGCCCTTTAAAGCGGATATCGCGCAGCATTCCGCAAATTCGTGCCGGGCAGCGAAACGGGTCTGGCAGGCCGCCACGCTGCCTGCCCCGGCGGTATCTGCCTTATTAACCACCAAAATCACCGGCAAGCGGCCTTCCTCCAGATAGGACAAGATCTGCTCTTCCTTCTCTTCGATCCTGTCTTCGGGCTCCACCAGCCAAAGAATGAGGTCCACCTCCGAAAGGGTGCTGCGGGCAGCGTCCACCATAAAATCCCCCAGCTTATTCTTGGCCCGGTGGATGCCGGGGGTGTCCAGAAATATAATCTGCCCCCGGTCATCCGTATAAACCGTCTCGATACGGGTACGGGTAGTTTGAGCCTTGTTGCTGGTAATGGCAATCTTCTGCCCGATCAGCCGGTTCATGAGGGTGGATTTGCCCACATTGGGCCGACCGATCAGGGTCACAAAACCGGATTTCATTTTATTTTCACAGGTTTTCAATATGGTCAAACAAATCCTTTTCTTCTTCTATCTTTACGCCGCTGCCCACGGTGCAGAAGTTGTTGTCTTTCAGAATGGCCCTGACATAAGGCGCTAAGGCCTTGATATCCGCCAGGCTGCAGTTGATTACCGCGTCCCGTTCCGCCTGCTGGAATTCCGGAGTGATGCCGCCCATATATGCCCCAAAATCCATGGTTCCCAATACGGAAGGCGTGAAGGGGAAGTCCATGCTGCCGATGGTGGAGATAATGAAATTGTCCAGCGCTTCCTCCGGCAGCTGCAGGTTCTCCAGATAAGCCGGAATCTTTTGATACGCTTCCTCCGTGCTGCGGATATTGGGATCCCGGTAAGAGACAAAGTAGGAAGGCCCCTGGACGGCGAAACGGCACATAGCCCCGTAAGCGCCTCCTAATACCCTAAGATTCTGCCAGAGATAATCCGTGGACAGAATGCTTTGCAGCACCTTTAGACTTCCGGTATACGGGCCTGCTTCTTTAAAGCTGCCGCAATGCGCCACATAGCCTACCCCGCCGGTGGTCTTGAAGCCTTCGTTTTTCCGCTGTGGCTTCTCCAGACTGAAGCGCACTGCCGGATCAGAGGGGAAGGTCTCCGCTAATTTGGCCAGGGTATTCTGCATATCCGGGAAGGCTTCTTCCTCGCAGGTCAGATTGACGGTAAGGCCGTCCCGGGTAAAGACTTCCTTGGCTACGGCCGCCAGAGTGGAAGAAATCTCCCCCTTTTTCTCCTCAAAATGAGCCGTCAGATCCTCCAGGAAGCGAAGGAATTCTATGCCGCCGGTGATTTCGGCAAAGAGAGCCGCCTCACTGAAATAAGCCGTTGCCCGGCCGGCAGCAGCCCGGTGCCCCGCCATCATGATCATCTGCTTTAATCCGATACTGCTCTCTGCCAGAATCTCCGCCAAACGCTTTTCATCATCGAATAAAGAACCCTGACAGATTTCCCGAATCAGATCCGCCGTCTCCTCCCACTTGTCAAGCAGGGCCTTGACGGACAAGACAGCATAGGGCTTCCAGCTGCCATCCAGACGCTGCAGCGTTTCCGCGCCAAAGGACAGACCACCGGTGGTTTCGGAAACCAGATCAAACAAGGTCCGGTAATCATGCTTCTCCGTGGAAACCACTGCAAAACAGGCTTTGAGTAGCCCCAGCCAGGGCAGATGTTCCCGGGGCACATTGGCCAGGTCAAAATACAGATTCGTATAAGCGATCCCCGCGGTCTTGTTGAAGCGGTAAATCAACCTGGCAGGACCGGCCTGGCCCTCCCGGTTATCCGCAATACGGGCCTGGGTCTTCAGATCCGCTTTGGTCAGCTTGGGCACGCTTTGCTTGGCCTCCAGGCTGTCCTCTTCTTCCTGGTAGGCTTTCAGTTCCTTAAACTGTTTTACCAGGGCGTCCACTTCTTCGGGGCTCAAAGATGCCTTATAGGCTTGCAGTTTTTCCTTTAAGGCGGCCGCATCCTTTTCGGCCTTGCCTTTTTCCGGATCCATCACCACCAGGGAGCAGTGGGGATTGTCCAGCAGGCACTTTTGAATCAAAGCTTCAAAATACCCTTCCTGAATATGGTCCCGGAGATACTGGAAGTCCTTTTCAAAACGCAGATACTGGAAGGGATCCTTTCCCTGATGGAGCCAGGTCTGCAGAATGTTGATGCCGTAAATCAAACCTTTGGACATGCCGCCGAAATCCGCTTCCCGGCGCTGGAATTCCCGGGCGCTGATGGCAGCCCCCAGAGAGGCAGGATTCAGGCCCTTCTTCACCAAATCCTTCAGGCAATCCGTTACCACCTGCAGAAAACGATCTTCTTCGCCGGCTTTGCCTTCCTTCGCCATCACCTGGAAAATAGGCTGCCGGATATAATCCATAAAGCCGCCTCCGGCATCCCTGGCCAGGCCCGCATCCAGGAGGGCCTGCTTCAAGGGGGCGCCGGGCGCATTTAACAGCACGGTTTCCAGCACATCAAAGGCGTTGGCCAGCAGGGAGTTTTCGTTATCTCCCACCACCCACTGCATGGTATAAAAACTCTTTTCCGAAGCATCCTCTTCCTCCGCCAGAGGGTAAGTAAAATGCATATCCCGCCGCTTTTCAAAAGCCTTCTGCATGCCCAGGGAGGAGTCAATCTCAATCTTCTCATAATCCTTCAGATAAGCCTGATCCAGATAGTTCAGGCGTTCCTCCATATCCATATCCCCATACAGGAAAATATAGCTGTTGGAAGGATGATACAGCTTTTTATGGAAATCGCAGAAAGACTCATAGCTCAGGCCGGGAATATATTCCGGGTCGCCGCCGGATTCAAAGCCGTAGGCCGTATCCGGGAAGAGACTGTTCATGGAATAACGGGCCAGGCATTCTTCGGAGCTGGAGAAAGCCCCTTTCATCTCGCTATACACCACCCCGTTTAGCCCCAGTTCTGCCTCCGGGGACTCCAGTTCATAGCGCCAGCCTTCCTGGAGGAAAATGTTTTTATTGTGATGAATCAGGGGATGCAGCACTGCATCCAGATACACATCCATTAAATTGGCAAAGTCCTTGTCGTTGCAGCTGGCCACGGGATAAATGGTTTTATCCGGGTAGGTCATGGCATTCAGAAAGGTATTCAAAGAGCTTTTGGCCAGTTCCATGAAAGGATCCTTGATGGGATACTTATCCGAGCCGCAAAGCACGCTGTGCTCCAAAATATGGGGCAGGCCGGAATCGTCGATGGGAGGCGTCCGGAAGCCGATGAAAAATACCTTGTTATCGTCCTCCGCCGGCAGACAGATCACCTGGGCTCCGGAACCTGTATGTTCCAGCACAGTTCCCTTGAGGCCCACTTCTTTCAGTTCGGACTGCTGAATCAGCCGGTAGGCGGCAGGAATGGTAAAGTCTTTCATAAATTCTCCTTTCGCAGGATGTCAAAAGCTTGCAGCCTGACTCCCGTATGAATATATAATTTTTCTTCAGGATGGGGACAGCTCTCCCGCCGCTCCCCTTCCTCGCTTTCAAAATAATCCACGGTCAGCGGAATATTCTCGCCTCCCGGCCGGATGGCTTCGATGGGTTCTCCGGCGGAAAACTTATTTTTCTGCCGGATGTAAAGGCCTCCGGCATCTTCCTCCACCAGCCCCAAATAACGAAAGTCCTGGCGGTAGGCGCTGCTTTGGTAGTTATAATCCTCCGGCGCAGGCGGACCGAAATAAAAGCCGGTGCAGTAGTCCCGGGTAGTGCATTTCAGCACTTCTTCCTTCAGCCAGGGCAAAAGGGCCTCGTAAGCTGCCGGGCTTTCCGCCAGGGCATCCAGTGCCAGGCGGTAGGCCCGGGCAATGGTGGCGATATATAATTCGTTCTTCATCCGCCCTTCCACTTTCAGAGAGCAGATGCCGGCCTGAATCAGCCGGGGCAGATGCTCGATCATGCACAAATCCTTGGCATTAAAGAGGTAAGTGCCCCGCTCCGTTTCTTCCAGGGGCATGTATAGGCCGGGCCGTTTTTCCTCGCTTACCGCATATTGCCAGCGGCAGGGCTGGGTGCAGAGCCCCCGGTTGGCTTCCCGGCCGGTCAAAAAACTGCTGATGAGGCAACGGCCGGAATAGGCCATGCATAAAGAGCCGTGCACGAAGGCTTCCAGCTCCGTTTCCGGCGGCAGCTTTTCCCGTATGGCAGATATTTCCGCCAGGGAAAGCTCCCGGGCGCAGACCACCCGGCAGGCGCCTTGCTCCTGCCAGAAACGGATGGTTTCCGAATTGGTGCTGTTGGTCTGGGTGCTGATATGAAGAGGAACATCCGGAAGCATCCGTTTGGCTAAACGGATAATCCCGAAATCTGATACGATGAAAGCATCCGGTTTTTCTTCCCAGGCCGCCAGGGTCTCAAAGAGCTGCTCCGCCTGGGCCAGATCCGCTTCCCGGGCAAAAATATTGACGGCCAGATACAGTTTCTTCCCCCGCTCATGGGTATAGCGAAGCGCCTCCCGGAGCCGGCGGTCGCTGAAGTTTTCGGCTTTGGCCCTGAGGCTCAAGGCATCGCTGCCCAGATAAACCGCATCCGCCCCGAAAGTCAGGGCTATAGGCAGGGCTTCCGGAGAGCCCACGGGTATTAAAAGTTCCGGTTTCATCCCAGACTCTCCTTTATGAATCCGGCCCTTGGGCCAGTTTGATTAAGATGCTATCCATACTTTGCGAAGTATTGAAGCGGTAAGTCCCCGGCTTAATGTCATAACCGTAAATCATCGCCTGCACATAAAAAACCGTGGCATTGCGGATAACCCCCGCATTGGTCAGCAAACTGCCCACGGAGCGGGTGGACATACCCGTTAAGACCGTCACCTCCACCTCCCGGCCAGGCGCTTCCTCCGCCGGCCCGGTGGTAAAAACGGAATAGCCGAAATCATAAGCGGCCCGGATTCCGTAAAACAAGGCAAAGCCAAAGACCGCTATCACCGCCAGCTTAAACAGGAGATGGCTGACATGGTTGACCATCCCCAGAACATGGGGTTCCTCCTGCTCTTTTTCCCGGCGGAGATCCTTGCTCAATTCATACCTCCATAATGATGGGGATAATCATGGGACTGCGGCGCATCCGTTTCCAGAGGAAATCGCTTAAGTCCTCTTTCATTTCCGACTTAATACGGGTCCAGTCCGTAATACCCTGGCTCTGGCAGCGAATCACCGAGCCGTAAGCCACCTCATGGGCTTCGTCCATCAATTCCTCGGATTCCCGCACATATACAAAGCCCCGGGTAATAATATCCGGCCCGGCAATCAGCTGCCCGCTGCCGTGTTCAAATACGGAAACCAGGATAATAATGCCGTGCTGGGCCAGGTACTGCCGATCCCGCAGCACGATGTTCCCCACATCGCCCACGCCCAGGCCGTCCACCAGTACCCGTCCGCTGGGCACCTTGTCCACCACGCAGGCGCCTTCCTCGTCCAGTTCCAGCACATCTCCTGCTTCCAGCAGGAAAATATTTTCCCGGGGAATATTCATGGAAGCCGCAATGCCTGCCTGGGCCGTACGGTGCCTGAACTCCCCATGCAGGGGGATGGCAAAACGGGGCCTTGTCAAGGAATAAATCAGCTTAATCTCTTCCCGGCAGGCGTGGCCGGATACATGCACATCCTGGAAAATCACCTTGGCCCCCTGGGCTTCCAGATCATTGATTACTTTATAAACCGCTTTCTCATTGCCGGGAATAGGCGTAGAACTCAGGATAATCACATCCGTAGGGTCGATGGTAATCTTCCGATGAATGCTGGCAGCCATCCGGGGCAGAGATGCCATGGTTTCTCCCTGGGAGCCGGTGGTAATCAAAACCACTTTTTCCCGGGGATAATCCCCCAACTCTTCCAGACTGATAAGGGTTCCTTCCGGAATATCGATATATCCCACCTCCGAGGCGGTGCCCAGCACCCGGATCATGCTGCGGCCGTCCACTGCCACTTTCCGGCCCTGGAGTACCGCTGCATTGATAATCTGCTGCACCCGGTCGATATTGGAAGCGAAGGTCGCCACGATAATGCGGCTGTTACGGTTTTCGTCAAATATGCTCTGAATGGTGCGGCCCACGCTGCTTTCGGACATGGTAAAGCCCTCTTTCAGGGCATTAGTGGAATCGCAAAGCAAGGCCAGGACCCCCTGGCTGCCCAGCTCCGCCAGCCGGGCCAGATGGATGGGATCCCCGAAGACCGGGGTATAATCCACCTTGAAATCGCCGGTGTGCACCACCGTGCCCGCCGGAGTGGTAATGGCAAAGGCGGCGGAATCCGCTATGCTGTGATTGACCCGGATATACTCCACCTTAAAATGCCCAGCGGTTACGGTCTGGCCGTAGCGGACAATTTTCCGCTTGGCCATATTTTCCATGCCCAGCTCTTCCAGTTTTCCGTCAATCAAAGCCATGGTCAGCTTGGTGCCGTAAATGGGCACATTGATTTTCCGCAGCACATAAGGCAAAGCGCCGATATGGTCTTCATGCCCGTGGGTAATGAAAAAGCCACGGATCTTATCGATTTTATCCTCCAGATAACGGACATCCGGAATCACCAGATCGATTCCCAGCATATCATCGCTGGGAAAAGCCAGGCCGCAGTCCACTATAATAATATCCTCTTCATATTCGTAGGCCGTGATATTCATGCCGATCTGATCAAGTCCCCCCAAGGGAATGATCCGTAATTTACTCATTGTACTCTCCTCTTAATATTCTATGTCAAACTCATCAATCTGTTCCCCGAAAATGCTGGCCAGATGATCCAGGAGTTCCTCATCTTCCACCATTTCGTAACGGCTTTCGGGATCCTCGGGAGTAGAATGGTCTTCCATGATATAACAATCGCCGTCCCCGCTTTCCACGGTGGAAACCAGCAAAAAGCTGCGGCCCGCCAAAGTGGTTTTGTCCAATATATAAAACTCTACCGTTTCCCCGTCACCGATAAAACTAAGCTTGTTCATGGTTTTGCCTCCTCTCCAGATAGCTGCGCAAAATCAGCGCGGCGGCTATCTGATCCTCCGTTTTCTTTCTGTCTTTTGGGGCCACGCCCCCGGCCGAAAGCACTTCCTCCGCTTCCCAGGAGCTGAGCCGCTCATCCTCATAAACCACGGGCAAAGCGCAGCGTCTGGCCAGCTTCTCCCCAAAGGAACGGCAGAGGACGGCCCGCTCTCCTTCGGAATCGTCCATGTTGAGGGGAAGCCCCACTACAATCTGCTCCACCTCGTACTGCCGGCAAAGCTCTTCCAGCCGTGCCAGAGATCGGCGCAGCTTTCCCGCCTCCTTCCGATAGATCGTTTCCACGGGCAGGGCCATCCGGCCTGCCGAATCGCTGACGGCCACCCCTATGGTTTTGTCTCCATAGTCCAAGCCCAGTATGCGCATTATTTCTCTAATTCCGTGGCAATATAATTCTTCAGCAGCACTTCCAGAATCTCGTCCCGCTCCACCCGGGAAATCTGGTAGCGGGCATCCGCATAGCTGGTAATGTAAGTGGGATCGCCGGATAAAATATAGCCGACGATCTGGCTTACGGGATCGTAGCCCTTCGTCTGAAGGGCTTTATATACGATTTTCAATACTTCCTTGGCATCCGCATTTTCCGGCAATTCCCCGAAATGCCGGGTGTTTTTCAATTCAGACATGCGTTTCCTCCTTCTTTCGATGTAGGATCAGTTTCCTCTGTATTGCTTCCAATAATTGTTGAGGAGCTCATCCGCTTCCGCCCCCAGGTAGTGGAAAACATCGCACTTATCCAGCACCTCCTGGGGCGGGAATACATTTTCGTCTTCCAAGTACTCTTTGTCCAAAAGAGCAATGGCCGCCGTGTTGGGGATAGGATATCCCAGGTGGTCAAATGTTGCCACGCCGCTTTCCGGCCGCAGCATAAAATCAATAAACTGTTCGGCGGCGCTGACATTTTTGGAATTCTTGGGAATCACAAAGCAGTCAAACCATACATTGGTGCCTTCCTCCGGAATGCAGAAGGCCAGGTCTTCGTTTTCCCCGGTGCAGTAAAGATACTCTCCGGAGTAGATCATGCCGATGGCGGCATTTTCCTCGATCAAATCATCCCGGGCCTCGTCATTTTTCCAGGCTTGAACAAGGGGCTTCTGCTCCATCAACAATTCCACCACCTTTTTCAGGTCCTCTTCTTTCGTGGTATTCATATCGATGTCCAGCAGCATCTCCGCTACCATGAAGGTATCCCGGACGGAGTTCATCATGAGAATCCCGTCTTTTTGATAATCCGGATTCCACAGATCCTTCCAGGAGGTGATACTCCCCTCTTCAATCACCTTCGTGTTATACAAAATGCCCACGGTACCCCAGGTATAAGGAATGGCATATTTGTTGCCCGGATCCGCCCCGGCCAGCTTGGCCATATACTCCTTGTCCAGGTTCTTGTTATTGGGAATATTGTTATAGCTGATGGGCTGCAGCAAGTCGTTTTTGATCATTTTTTCGATGGTATAGTCCCCGGCAATGATCAGATCATAAACGGCGCCGCCCGCCACCTTTTCATACATATCCTCATTGGTATCGAAGGTATCCTGCTTGACCTTGATGCCCGTCTCTTTCTCAAACGCTTCCACCAGTTTATCATCCAGGTAATCCCCGTAGTTAAACAGGTTTAAGGTCTTGTTGTTTCCGCCGCCGCAGGCAGAAAGTGCCATAACAATGCCTAAGAAGGCAGCAGCAAGAATGATACGACTCAGTTTCAATTTCAGGTTCCCCCTTTAAGTGTTTTATCGGCAGCGGCCCGGTTCATCACAAACATACGGACGAGCAGAACCAGCAGGACGATCAGGAAAATCAAAGTGCTCAAGGCGCACAGGCTGGTACGGATCCCCACCTTCTGCTGTGAGTAAATCAGGGTGGAGAGGGTGTTGATGCCGGAGGGACGGGTAAAGTGGGTAATCACAAAATCGTCCACGGACATGGTAAAGCTCATGAGAAAGCCGGTGGCCACCCCGGGCATGATATCCGGCAGCACCACGGAGAAAAAGGCCTTTAAGGGCCCTGCCCCCAGGTCCCGGGCCGCATCATAAGCCAGGGTTCCCGTCTGCCGCAGCTTCGGCAGCACGTTTAAAATCACGTAAGGCAGACAGAAGCAGATATGGGCAAAAAGGATGGTGCCCCGGCTCAATGAGATGCCGAACATGGCGAAGGCCAGCATCAAACTGATAGCCGTAACGATTTCCGCATTCACCATGGGAATATTGGTAAGCTGCAGCATCCAGATCCGCTGCCGGCGGCTTAAGGCCATGATGCCTACGCAGGCAGCCACCCCCACCACCGTGGCAATGCCGGCGGCCAGAATCCCGATGACGAAGGTGTTGATCAATGCTTCCATCCACTCGGAGCGGCTGAAAATCTCTTCAAACCAGCGCAGGGTAAACCCCTTCCAGATGCTGCTTGGATTCTTGCTGTCGTTAAAAGAAAGAATCACCAGAGTGAATATGGGCAGGTACAAAAAGAGGAAAATGAGACCGATGTATATAAACTTGCCGACTTTTTTCATACCACCGTCCCCTCCCCGTTTTTGTCAAATTTGTTAAGCAACGCCATGCTGATGAGGATAAAGACCATCATCACCATGGAAAGCCCCGAGCCCACATTCCGGCTGCCTCCGTGGAGGAATTCCAGCTCTATGATATTGCCGATGAGCAGAATCCGGTTGCCGCCTAAGATTTCCGAGATGGCAAAGGTTGTCATGGCGGGCACAAAGGTCATGGTAATGCCGCTGATAATCCCGGGCATGCTCATGGGCAGAATCACATCCTTCACCACCTTGAAAGGGGTGGCCCCCAGATCATAGGCCGCTTCCACCAGGGAGTTGTCGATCTTGATCATCACATTGTAAATGGGCAGAATCATAAAGGGCAAAAAGTCATAAACCAGGCCCAGCACCACTGCCGTAGGGGTATTCAGGATGTCCAGCTCCCCCAGCCCCAGGGATGTCAAGATCATGTTGATAAAGCCGTTTTTCTGCAGGAGAATCTTCCAGGCAATGGTCCTGAGGAGGAAGTTCATCCACATAGGCAGAATCAAAAGGAAAATCACAAAGCCCTTGTTTCCGCCGCTTTTCCGCAGCATCAGCCCTAAAGGAAAGGCCAAAAGCAGGCAGATCACTGTGCAGATAAAAGCCAGCAGGAGGGAAAGCCCCAGGGCTTTTAAGTGAATGGGATCCGCAATGGAGGCCAGGTTGGCAAAGGTTAAGGATCCGTTTTTATCCACCAGGGCAAAGTACAGCACCGCCAAAAGGGGGATAATGGTGCCGCAGAGGATAAAGGCCATATAAGGGCCGGCCAGGCTTTTCTTTTTAAACATCGACAACTATGGCCTCCTCGTCTTCGGATGCGGGCTTGTTCATAATCTGGATATTCTCCGGATCCACCCTGAGACTGACTTCTTTCCCCACCGGCTGCATCACCGTATCCTGTACCAGCCACTCGAAACCGCCGGCCATGACTTCCATTTCGTAGTGAACGCCCTGGAAAATCAGGTGGGTCACTACCCCGTCCATCTGGCCCCGGCCCGGCTCGTCCAGCACCACATCTTCCGGCCGGATTACCACATCCACCGGTTTGTTCTGGCCAAATCCCTCATCAATGCAGGGGAAGTTCACATCGCAGATCTTCACTAAGCGGTCCCGCACCATGACACCGTCGATGATATTGCTGTCCCCGATAAAGGTGGCCACAAAAGCATTTTCCGGCTCGTTGTAAATATTCTCCGGGGTGCCCATCTGCTGAATATAGCCCTGGTTCATCACCACGATGGTATCGGACATGGTAAGGGCTTCTTCCTGGTCATGGGTCACATAAATGAATGTGATGCCCAGCTCGTTTTTCAGACGGATCAGTTCATATTGCATATCCTGGCGCAGCTTTAAATCCAGAGCTCCCAGGGGCTCGTCCAGCAGCAAAACCTTCGGTTCATTCACAATGGCCCGGGCAATGGCAATCCGCTGCTGCTGGCCGCCGGAAAGCTGGGCTACATCCCGCTTGCCGTAATCGTCCATGTTCACCAGTTTCAGGGCATAGTTGATTTTATCCTGGATATACTGCTTGCTTTTCCCGCTGATTTTCAAACCGTAAGCAATATTTTCGCTCACATTCATATGGGGGAACAAGGCATACTTCTGGAACACGGTGTTCAGCTGCCGCTTATTGGGAGGCAGATCCGTGATATCGTTTCCTTCAAAGAGAACCACCCCTGTATCCGGTTTTATAAAACCGCCGATAATGCGGAGGGTCGTGGTTTTGCCGCAGCCGGAGGGGCCCAGCAGGGTCAAAAATGTATTTTCCCGGATCTCCAGATCCAGTTCGTCCAATACCAGTTCGTTATCGAAAGACTTCGATACCTTTTTCAGTTCCAGGATATTTGCCATCTCCTTCTGATCCCTTCTTGCAAATACTTATTGGGGCGGGCGGGAGGCATCCGGCCTGCCCATCCGTTCCGAAAGCCCTTTAGCCGGGGCTACAAACAGTTTGACTCTTTCCGCTGCGCCGGGAATCTCCCTTAAGGAAGCCAGCACCGTTTCCCGGGCCAGGGGTTCAAAATTATTGGTGCGGCTTAGGTGTCCCAGCATCACTTCCCGAAGCCCGGGATGGTAGATCCGCTTGATAAACTCCCCGGCCATTTCATTGCATAAATGGCCGCGGTCGCTGTCCACCCGTTGCTTAAGCCAATACGGGTAGGGGCCTGCCTCCAGGATCCGCCGGTTGTGATTGGCCTCCAGCAGCAAGGCGTTCACTCCCTGAAAGGCCGCCACCGTATCCTCCGTAAAACAGCCCAGATCCGTCAGACAGCCAAAGGCATAATCCGCCGCTTCCAGCCGGTAAGCCACCGGCTCCGCCGCATCGTGGCTGGTGGGCACGCTCTGTACCTTCAAAGGTCCCAGGGTAAATCCCTCGCCGGCCTTAAAAAGATGAAAGCGGTCCTTGGGCAGCTTGCTGAAAAAGCTGTGTTTGGCTAATCCCTCAAAGGTGCCCCGGCTGGCATATACCGGCATGTCCCACTGTTTCATAAAGGCCGCCAGCCCCAGGCAATGATCGCTGTGCTCGTGGGTCAGCAGGAGGGCTTTGGGCCCCTCGGAGGGCAAAACCCCCGGGTCCGTGAGTTCATTGAAGGCCTTGCTGCGGATCCCCGCATCAATCATCAGACAAAACCCGTCAAAATCCGCCACCAAAGCGTTGCCTTCGCTGCCGCTGGCTAAAGTGCGTATCTGTATACTCATTTCAGCCGCTCCAGTCCCCAGTCGGATAAAACAGCTTCCAGCCTGATGAGGCAGTCCTCCCTGTCTCCTTCATTGTTTACCACCCCGTCCGCCAGCCGGTAATACAGCGCTTCCTCCGGCTGGGAAGCCATGATGGAACGAATCTTCTCCAGACTGTACCCCCGGGAAGAGGCAAGTCGCTCGCCCCTGACCCGCCGGGATGCATACACATACAGCACTTTATCACAGAGCTCCCCGAAACGGGCTTCATATGGGATGGCGGACTCATACACAATCAGTTTTTTACGGCTTTTCATAATCCGCCGGCGCACCGCCTCAAAAGTAGCCGGATGCAGAATTCGGTTGACGGACAGCCGCAGGGAGGCATCCGTAAAAATCATGCCGGCCATCTTTTTCCGGTCTATAGCGCCCTGTTCATCCAGAACGGCGTTCCCCAGCAGATCCACCACCGCCTCAAAGGAGCTTCCCTGGGGGGTGATTAAATCCGCGCAGATCCGGTCCGCTTCCAAAACCAAAGCGCCGTAATGTTTCTTAAGGAGGCCGGACACCGTGCTCTTCCCGGCGCCTACGCCCCCGGTCAGGCCTATCACCAGTTTGTTCTTGTATTTACTGTCCAACTTGCCCCTGCCTTACCATATAACGCCGGCCATGACCTCCCGGAAGCTTTCCACCGGCGTCAGGGTCTTCTGCTTTTCCATCAGTTCTTCCAGAACATCATATTGCAGACTGCTCTTGATAGCCTCTTCCGCCACAACATGGGAATCCACGAAGTACATCATGTGGGAGCCGAAGTCGGTATCCACAATGCCGTGATCCCCTTTTTGACGGCTTTTATCAAAACACCAATCATTGAAAGACGGCACCATCTGTCCCACATAGACATTGGTATAGAGGCCGCCGCTTTGGGCGTTGCCGTCTGCGGAGTATTCGGCGCAGAGCTTGACAAATTTCTCTTCCGAAGCCCCCTCATTAACCCATGCCTGATAAATCTCATCCGCTTTTGCCCTTGCCTCCTGGGCAGACGCATAGTCTCCCTCTCCGACCTTAAACAGGATGTGCCGGACATCTACCGTCACCGAAGTGTCCCGGTAGGGCTTTTTCACCAGATAGTAGGCATAAGGGGAACCGGTGGCCAGATTATCCAGGATATAGGTATCTCCCTCCTGGGATTCTTCACCGAAAGCCCAGTCAAAAAACTCGGTTTCCTGGTAGGCAACGCCTTCCCGAAGAGCGCGGGCCAGATATTGGGCGGTATAAGCCTCCGGGCCCCCGGCTTTCTGGATGTCCGAAGCGTCTTTGCCTGCCGCCAGAAAGGCCTGCACTGCCGCTGTAAAGGCTTCCAAGCTGTCGGCTTTTAAAATGCCTTCCTTGGTACTGTTCAGCAATTCATCGGATACGGCCTCGCCGTCCGCCAGGTTCACCGTGTAGTAGTCAATGACCCCATATTGCTTCAGATCCCGCCGGAACTCTTCCTCCAGATCCTCTTCCGAAAAGCTGATTCCTTTGATTTCATCCTGGAGATGCTGGATCAGGCGGCCCTTGGAAAGCACGCCTTCCATATGCTTCCATCCGATATTGGTGCCGTAGATCTGCTGAAAATAGGTGTCCGGATCCCAGCCCATGCCCTCAGCGTTTTGCTCGGCCGTCTTTTTCAGCTCTCCGATGGTATCCAAATCTTCCTGGGTCAGAGCGTAACCCTTGGCCTTAGCCGCCTCGCAGAGCAGCAATTGTTCCGTTGCATAATTCTGGGTTTCTTCCAGCAGCACATCGAACCAGCTGGTATTCTCCGCATCGGGATAAGGCTGCTCCTTTAGGGACTTGGCGGGATCCACTCCGAAATAAGCCAGATTAGAGGAAAACACCGCCATCATATAGACGAACTCCCCTTTTGTATAGCTAAAGTTTTCCGTCTTTAAGGCAATTTCATCCAGGTCCCCCGTTTGGGTAAACTTCAGGGCCTGGGTCGTGGCAGCGGGTACCGAGGAGGCGGCTTCCGACGAAGCGCCGCCCTCCGGTTTCTGAGACGAGCAGGCGCTGAGCAAACAGGCGGCAGCCAGTACAAAAATCAATAAGCGTTTCAGTTTCAGCATCAATATATTACTCCAAAAAGTCCTTTATCTTACGGCTGCGAATCGGATTTCTCAGTTTCCGAATAGCCTTGGCCTCTATCTGACGAATCCGTTCCCGGGTCACATCGAACTCCCGGCCCACCTCTTCCAGGGTACGGGGATGATTGTCCTCCAGACCGAAGCGGCGCTTGATGACCTCCCGTTCCCGGTCCTTTAAATCATCCAGGATGGCATAAATCTGCTCCCGCAGCATAACTGCCTCGATATTCTCTTCCGGGGTTACGCCGATGGTATCTGCCACAAAATCCCCCAGATTGGAGTCATCTTCCTCTCCGATAGGGGTTTCCAGACTGGCGGGTTCCCGGGCAATCTGCATAATCTCCATCACCCGCTCCTGGCTCATTTCCATGGCTTCCGCCAGCTCCGCAATGGAAGGTTCATATCCCAGTTCCAGAGTCAGTTTCCGCTGGGTTTTGGTCAGCTTATTGATGGTTTCCACCATATGCACCGGCACCCGGATGGTACGGGCCTGATCCGCCAGGGCACGGGTCACAGACTGTCTGATCCACCAGGTGGCATAGGTAGAAAGTTTGTAACCCTTGGTATAATCAAACTTTTCCACCCCTTTCATCAGGCCCAGATTGCCTTCCTGCACCAGATCCAGAAAGCTGAGCCCCCGGCCGGTATAACGCTTGGCAATGCTGACCACCAGGCGCAGATTGGCCTCAATCAAGCGGTTCTTGGCATTTTCATCCCCCTGGGCTTTCTTTTTGGCCAGTTCCTGTTCTTCCTCTGCCGTCAGCAACGGCACCATGCCGATTTCCTTTAAGTACATGCGGACATGGTCTTCCGTGCCGGCGCTGGCCAGGTAATCGGAATTGTCAACATCAATCTCAATGGCTTCGTTTTCGTCCTCTTCCGTCGGAACAAAATCCTCGTCTATATCCAGCGCGGAAAGACTGTCAAAGGACAAATCGTCGCTGATGGTGCGAAGCACTTCAATCTTACGATTATCCAGCTGATTGTAAATCTCATCCAGTTCGGAGGGCGTCAGATCCGCGTCCCCTGCCATCAACTGGATATCCGCCACTTCCAGAGTATTGTTCTTGGATTTGGCCAATTCCGTCAGTTTTTCCATCATGGCATTAAATTGTTCGTGTTCCATTGTCATCCTCCTTATATCGTTGCAGGCGGGGCCGCTTATACTTCCCGGTCTAAGCGAGCAGGCTGCACCCGGGTATAAAAGAAATAAAAAGCGGCGGTGAAAACAAGCATCATCACGGCTGTAAACAGCAGGAATGCGCCTTCGTTCTTGGCCTCGTAAATCCGGCCGAAGGACGGAATGTCCGTCATGAGGACAGAAATCAGGTTGGCGCCCACATGAATGCAAACCGGGGCCAGAACGCTGTGTGTCCGTTCATATACAAAGGCCAGGAGCAGGCCCAGGGCAAAGGCATAAATCCCCTGCAGCAGGTTCCCGTGAAAGACCGCAAACAGCAGTGCGGAAAAAACCATGGCAGGCACTGCATTCAGGTACCAGCGAATACGCCTGTAAACCAGGCCCCGGAAAATCAGTTCCTCCACCATCGGTGTCAAAATGCCTATGGAAAGCAGTTCCGGCAGCAACTTGCCTTGGTACAGGGTCTGGGCCGTCTCCTCAAATCCCCGGGATAACAGCTCATATAAACCGCTGTAAATGAGTACATGGTTTAAAATGATGCAGGCGGAAACCCCAAGGCAAAAACACAGCAGAAAGGAAAGCGCCCCCGTTTTTTGCCACTCTTCCATCTGAAAGGACTCCTGTACCTCTGTCTTTCTGTCCCTTTTCCAGAAAAACAGCAGCAAAGGGATGGTCAGCAGGCAAATGATGAGAGCCAGCAGTGCATAATGGGATGTCATCTGCTGGTTCAGAATGACAGAGGTTTTATAGACCCCTTCCGCATCGGCAAAGAGGCCGGGTCTGAAAACCATGAGAAAGAGGCCGAATACAAAGCTAACCAGTATCATAACCCCCTCGTAAATCAGCCAGGGATATACCAGTTCCCACATACGCTTCCAGTAGCTATAATTCAAGCCTTCCTGTTTTCCGGCCCAACGAATCATCGATTCCTCTAATATCCTTTCTTCTTCCACTCGAAAAAGATATCTGCGCACAGATATACGAATATAGTATATAGCATAAAACCCCCGCTTTTGCAATAAAAATCGGGGGTTTTATTGTGAAAAAAAGACGGAAATTCAGCCGTTTTTATATCGATTCCAAAAGATTCTTTTCAAAGTGCCAGGCATCCCGGCACATATCTTCCAAATTCTTTTCCGCCTTCCAGCCCAGCAGGCGCTCAGCCTTGTCCGTTTCCGCATAGGAAAATGCCAGATCACCGGGCCGGCGGGGGGCTATTTCATAAGGAATTGTAAGATGATTGGCTTCTTCAAAAGCCTGTATCATTTCCAATACGCTGCTGCCCTTCCCGGTGCCCAGATTAAAGATTTCCGTCCCCGTGTGTTCCAGGGCGTAAGCCAGGGCCGCCACATGGCCTTTTGCCAGGTCCACCACATGGATATAATCCCGCACGCCGGTGCCGTCCGGGGTTTCGTAATCATTTCCAAAGACATTCAAGTGATCCCGCTTGCCGGCGGCCACCTGGGTAATGTAAGGCATCAGATTGTTGGGAATCCCGCTGGGTTTTTCGCCGATCAGCCCGCTTGCATGGGCGCCTACAGGATTAAAGTACCGCAGCAGCACCACGGAAAGCTGCTCCTTGGCCCGGGCCGCATCCTGCAAAATCACTTCAATCATATACTTCGTCCATCCATAAGGATTGCTGCAGCCGCCGGCCGGCATATCCTCCCTGAAAGGGGGCTGGGATGCGCCGTAAACCGTAGCGGAGGAGCTGAAGATAATCCGGCTGCATCCATACTCCGCCATCACTTCCAGCAAAGTCAAGGTGTTGTCCAGATTATTTCTGTAATACATCAGGGGTTTAGCCACGGATTCTCCCACCGCCTTATACCCCGCAAAATGAATGACCGCATCAATGGTCTGTTCCTTGAACAGCTGCCTTAAAGCCGCCCCGTCTGCCACATCCAGCTGATAAAAAAGTGGTCTTTTTCCGCTGATGTGCTCAATCCGGTTAATCACATCCGCGCTGCTGTTGAACAAATTGTCCGCAATCACCACTTCATAGCCTTTGTCCAGCAGTTCCACTGCTGTGTGGGAACCGATAAAGCCTGTCCCGCCTGTCAAAAGAATCTTACTCATTTTCAGTCTCCTGTAATAGTGATGCTCCCCGTATGCAGACCGCATACCAGCTGATGCCGATGGCCGCATTCATCCAGGGATTGTAGTAGGTTGCTATCAAAAAGCAAATTAAAGCTATGCCGTAAAACACTATTTCTCTGTCCCCTTTTAGGGTGTCACGCCTTTTCCATATAAGCAAAAACACCCACCCTGCCGGGGCCAGATACAAAAGCAATCCGATTCCGCCGCAGCGCAGCAGCATATCATGATAAAAATACTCGTCTATGTCCTGACGGTACGCGTTGACAGCCCCCAGGCCATGGCCGATCAGGGGCGATGCGCCAATGCCCTGCCGAAAAGCCTCCAGGGTCAGAGCCCGGGTATTGTTGGTATTCTCCGTGATTTCCTCCATATCCACGGGCGCCTGCACATCCCAGGTGGCGGGCAGGTGCAGCATCTGCTGCAGATCCCGGTGAAAACAGCGGGCCACCGCATACTGAAAGCTTCCCTGCCGCAGCACGATGTCTGAAAATACTGACAAGATCAAAAACACGCCGGCCAGAATCAGGCTTCGCAGCAAAACCCGTTTGAGAGGATATTTCAGGCAGGTATATACAAAGGCCAAAAGCAGTCCCGCCAGCAAAGTCAAATACATGCTGCGGGTGTAGGTATAAAAGAGGGCAAAGAAATTCAGCAAAAAGAGCAGGGCATACTTTAACGAGAGCTTCTCGCTCCGCATCAAACGGCCCCAAAGAATCACGCAGGCCACCACCAGATACATGGAACTGCGGCAGAAAATCCGAACAGCATTATATTCTACCTGAAGAATGGTCCCCCACTGGATTTTCCAAATCCATTCCACAAAGGATGGCAGGGAGCGGGGAATCAGGCCCGCAAAGAGGATGTTGAAGAGAACACATACGGCGGCCTGGAAACTTGCCCCTGCCAATCCGAAATTCACCGCACGGCGCAAATCCGATCGGTCCTTAATCAGGACCTGCAGCAAGGGAATCAGTCCCAGCCAGGCAAAGCCCTTCACATCGGAAAGCAATACCGCGCGGCTGTTATCCAGAAGCAGGCCCCGTAGAGCCTCCATGCCTAAATAGACAAGCAGCGCCAGAAATAAAAGGGAAGGCGGCTTCCGAATAAGGCTGCGGAAACGGATGAAAACCAAAGGAATTCCGCAGCAAAGAACCAGTATGGTAAGGAGGATGCGGAAGCTGAACCATCCCAGAGGCAGGTATTTCCCCGCTCCCATGGAGGCTATATCAAACAAGAGCAGACAAAAAAACAAAAGCCCCATTTTGCGAAGCTTTTCCGCTTTTTCCTCCATCTGCGATAAGCGTAATTGCAAATCAGTCATTCCTTTTTGTTTTTCCATATTATAGCGGATATCCTGCAGCATTTCAAGCCTTTGACAAAGTCATCTCTTATGTGCATAATGATATGGGAATCCGAATGAGGAGATTGCTATGCAGCGTCTGGACAAAATCCTTACCACTTATACTGCCTGCTCCCGCCGGGAAGCCGCGGATTTGATTAAAAGGGGCCTGGTGCAGGCCAATGCTTTGATTTGCCGGGATCCCGCCGCCAGGTTCGATCCAGCCGGCCTTGTGCTGCAGATCAAGGGGGAGATCGTTCCCATCCGTCTGCAAAACCATTTAATGCTGTATAAGCCGGCGGGCTTTGTAAGCGCCACGGAGGATCCCCGGGAAAAAACGGTGCTGGATCTGATTGATCCGTCGGATTTATATCCCCTGCCCTTTCCCGCCGGCCGCCTGGACAAGGATGCCACCGGCCTCCTGCTGCTTACCAGTGACGGAGAACTTTGCCACCGCATCATCTCTCCGAAAAAGGAATTATATAAAACCTACCTGGTGGAGGTGCAGGGCAAGTTAGGAGCGGAAGACGCCGAAAAAATCAGTCAAGGCCTGGTGCTGGAAAGCGAGGAACGCTTTCTCCCGGGTATGCTGGAGATTCTGGAATCCGGGGATATATCACTGGCTTCTCTGAAGATCTGCGAAGGAAAGTTTCACCAGGTCAAGCGTATGATGGCCTCCCTGGGCAAACCGGTGCTGAGCTTAAAGCGCACGGCCATCGGCGGCCTGGCATTGGATGAAATTCTTTCCCCCGGCGCCTACAAGCGCCTTACCCCCGCCGATATCGAGGCCATTTTCCAATAAGCACCACTCTTCTATTCTCTGTTTCCTAATGCCTAACCCCTAAAAAAATCCTTGTATTCCCATTAACAATGTGCTACTATAAATGAACAGTTATCCGGCTATATATGAAAATCAATAAAGAGGTTTGTTTATGTTCAGCAATGCCGAATATGTTTACGAGGTTTACAAAGAACGGAGTTTTTCCCGGGCAGCGCACAATCTGTATATTTCCCAGCCTGCTCTCAGCGTCACCATCAAGCGGATCGAAAGCCGCATCGGCGCGCCTATTTTCGACCGCAGCACCAATCCCATCGGCCTGACGGAATGCGGCCAGAAGTATATTGAAGTGGTGAAGCAGATGATGGATCTGCAAAGCGGTTTTGTGAATTATCTGAACGATCTGGAAGACTTAAGCGCCGGCGTGGTCAATGTGGGAGGGAGCAACCTGTTTACCTCCTGCCTGCTGCCTCCCATCATAGCGGAGTATAAAACCCGCTATCCGGCGGTGGAAATCAATGTGGTGGAAGCCAACACCCCCCACCTGGACCATCTGCTGATGGAAGGCCGGCTGGATCTGATTCTGGACAACTATATTTTTGACAAGAAAACCCACGATTCCCGTTTGTACCGGCGGGAGGAACTCTTGCTGGCCGTCCCCAGCGCCTTCCCCGTCAACCGTGCCTTAAAGGCTTACCAGATCAGCCGGGAAGATATTATCAACAACAAGTTTAAGGATCCTGAACTAAAACCCGCCCCCTTTGAGAATTTCAAGGGTCTGCCCTTTGTCTTGCTGAAAGCCGGCAATGATACCCGGGACAGAGCCATGACCACCTTTGCGGAACATAAAATCCAGCCCCGGATCATCCTGGAGCTGGATCAGCAAATGACAGCATACAATATGAGCTGTCAGGGGCTGGGCATCAGCTTTGTGTCCGACACTCTGGTGCGCAATGTGCCGGCGGATAAGCACATCTGTTTCTACAAGCTGGACGCCTCCTGCTCCGTGCGGGATCTGTGCTTTTTCCGCAAAAAAGCCAAGTATGTAACCCGGGCCGTCCGGGAATTCTTAAGCATTGCCGAGCAGCTGGCCACCCCCTGAATCATTTCTGATTCGGGAACAGTATTAAGGCCATAAACTCCAGGCTTTCCTCTCCCACTGCTTCAATGCAGTGGGAGTCTCCGTCCTTGCATTGCATCATATCTCCTTCTTCCAGAAAGATTTCTTCGTCGTTGTCCTTTACCCTGGCCTTGCCTTTCAGGATATAATACAGTTCAAACTCCCCCTGGTGCTGATGATAACCGATGGAATCGCCGGGTTCCAGGGTAAAGACCGCAAAGAGGCGGCCGCTGCCGTAGGCATCCTCCGGAAGCAGAAACTGCCGGCGGCAAATAATGCCTTCTCCCCCTTGCACATGGGGCATCATATCCACGGGCTGATCCAGTTTTTTGATAATCATAAGAGACTCCTTTCCTGCCGTAAACTACTTCTTATATATTGCCGCAGTCCGTTTATAGCAATCATTCAAATAGGACCGGGCATTGCTTTCCTTTACCTTTTCCACCCGTCGGATCACAAAATCCCGCAGCTTGGCCATATACTCCTCTTCCGTAACATTGCCATCCGCCACCCGGGAAAGCCCCAGCTCCCAGCTGGCCGTCAGCTCCGGACTGAGCAAGGAACGGATGGAGGCGTCCACCGTGTCGTAAATCATCTCCCCCAATTGGGTAGGAGTGATTTGCTGGGTCTTTTTATTCAGTTTTAAGTATTCGTTGCTCACCAGTTTTTTCAGAATCTCCGCCCGGGTGGCGGAGGTGCCGATGCCGGAACCTTTAATCTGGGCCCGCAGATTTTCATCCTCTATCAGCTGCCCCGCATTTTCCATGGCCAAAATCATGGTGCCGGAACTGTAGCGCTTAGGAGGCGAGGTTTCCCCTGCCTTCAGGCGCAGGCCGGGGGCCGGCAGCACCTGCCCCTTTTTCAGAGCTGCCAATACAGCCCCCAGGGCTTCTCCGTCCTGGTCTTCACCGCCCTCTTCCCCATTCTTGTCTTCCTTTTCCTCGTCCCTTGCCTTCTCCGCTTTCTCTTCCTTTTTCTTCCCGCTTACCTGGAGATAGCCCTCTTCCAGGAGGGTTTTATAGCTGGCAAAGAAATGCTCGGTTTCAATCTGAATGTCCAGGGATGTCTTCTCAAAAACCGCCGGCGGGTAAAAGATGGCCAGAAAGCGGCGGACGATCATCTCATACACCGCCCGGGCTTCCGCTTTCAGCCCCGCCAGAGCCGCCAATCCCTGGCCGGTAGGAATGATGGCGTAGTGATCCGTTATCATCTTGTCATTGGTATATTTGCTTTTGGCTATGCCCTTTTCCCAGCCCTTCTCCAATATCTCCTTCACGAAGGGGGCCACATCCCCGATCTTCCCCAGACCGGCAATATTGTTTTTGATTTCTTTGGCCACTGCCGTAGAAAGCACCCGGGCGTCCGTCCGGGGATAGGTAATAAGTTTCTTCTCGTACAAAGTCTGGGCGATGTTCAAGGTCTCATCCGGACTGATTTTTAATTCCCTGGCGCAGCTGTTCTGCAGCTCCGCCAGATTGAATAAAAGGGGCGGGTTGTTCTTTTCTTTTTTGCGGCTGATGCTGTGAACACTGCCGGAGTGGCCCTCCAGGGCATCCATTAAGCCTTTGGCTATGGATTCTTCCTTGAAGCCGTTTTCCTTATAAAGGGCCGGCGTTCCGAAATAGCGGCTTCCTTCCACCGCCCGCCATTCCGCCGTCAAAACCTGTCCCTCCTCCATGGTGAAATCCGCCAGGATGCGGTAAAAGGGGGTTTTAACGAAATCCCGGATTTCCCGCTCCCGCCGCACCACCATCCCCAGCACGCAGGTCATCACCCGGCCTACCGCCAGTTTGGTTTTCTTTCCCAGAAAATCGGAAATCTGATACCCGTATTTTAAGGCCAGGGCCCGGGAGAAATTAATGCCCATCAGGTAATCTTCCTTGGCCCGGAGGTAGGCGGAGGCGGAAAGATTGTCATATTCGCTTAAGGGTTTGGCTTCTTTAATGCCCCGCTGGATTTCCGCCTCCGTCTGGGAATCGATCCACACCCGGCGGCGGTCTTTTACATGGGTGCCTGCCATCTGCTCCACCAGACGGTAGATGTATTCCCCTTCCCGGCCGGAGTCGGTGCAGACATAAATCCGTTCCACATCACTGCGGTTGAGCAGGGTTTTGACGATGCTGAACTGTTTCTGAACAGCGGCTATGATTTCGTAGCGGAAGGTCTCCGGAATAAAGGGCAGAGTTTCCATCCGCCACTTTTTCAGTTCCGGGTCATAGGCTTCGGGATAGCTCATGGAAACCAGATGGCCCACACACCAACTGACCAGGGCTCTGCCGCTCTCCAAATACCCGTCCCGGCGGGCAAAATCATCATGGAGGGCCTTGGCAAATTCCTGGGCTACGGAAGGTTTTTCAGCAATAAAAAGAGACTTGGACATAGGTGAATTGTACTATCGATCCCTGCCTAAAGTCAATCCATACTTCGCCAGCAGGCTTTCCCACTGGGAAATGACAGCGGCATCCGCTTTTTCAGGCACAAAACGATAATAACGCGTGCGAATTTTCAGCAAAATATCGTCCTGAGGACCGATTTGGCCAGGTATTGCTTCTTCGAAAAAATCTTCTACCGTGAGGCTGTTTAAGTATTCATCCACATTCATGCCGGTAGTGGTCTCGGCATAGCCTCCCGATGCAGCAATAAAACGCGCTTTATATAAAAGATTTCCCGCCATCAGGCTATCTTCCGTCAGAAGCGGTATTTCTTCTCCTGTGGAATCGCGAAGATACAGGTGAATCCCCCAGCCATCCTTCGGAGCATTGGATGGCGGGAGGACGCCGGTAGGCTGGAGTGCGCCGGTTTCTGCCGGGAAAGCCCCCGTTCCCGTTTCGGCCGCCAGAGTAGGAGCCATGGTAGCCTCCGGGGCCAGGGTGGGCGCCTTCGTAGCTTCCGTTGCCAATGTAGGCGTCATCGTAGCAGGAATTGCCAGGGTAGGTGTCATCGTAGTCATGGCTGCCAAAGTGGTTTGCGGCACAGCATGGGCCCCCGCCGTGGTAGCGGTCAGATTGATTCTATTGTGCCTTATAACAGCAGATATCCCCACCAGGAGCAGGATGCAACAGACCGCCGCCATGCCGCCCCATCTTAACACGGCGGGCTTTTTATACCAGGGAAGATCTTTTACAGGCAGCAGGGAATCTGTTTGTCCCGCCGGAACCTCCTCCCGGGCCAGAGCCTCCAGAATCTGCTGATGTTTCTCTTCGCTTAAGCTGATGCGGTCAATATATTCTTTATACTTCTTCATTTTCCAACCACCTTTTCAGCTTCTGTCTGCCTCTGTGCAGATAAGAACGGACCGTGCTTTCCTTTGTCTCCAGTATCCCGGCAATCTGGGCCGTAGTATATCCTTCGTAATAAAACAAATATATGGCATCCCGATGCAGGGACGGCAAGCGCATCACCTCTTCTATCAGGTACAGCTCCTCCGTATCCTGGGCGGGATAAATATCCAGAAGCTCCACCTGTCCGCGATTTCCCTTTTTCTTTACCAGATTACGGCAAAGATTGATGCAAACCCGCAGAAGCCAGGCCTTCTCATGTTCTTCTGAGGCAAAAGAGGGCTTGCTTCTGAACCACTTCAAAAAAGTCTCCTGCACCATATCCTCCGCATCCTCCCGGATGCCGGTATGGGACAAGGCGACCCGAAACAGCATATTTTCATAGCGTTTCACCAATTCTTCTGCAGATGACAAGGCTTCAGCTCCTTTTTGATAACAATACAAATGAGAAGGCATCCATGTTGCAGCTTTAATTCTTTTTTTCGAAAGGATTTTTAATCAATTGAACCGATGGCTGATCCGGCTCCCGCAAGGCATAGGCCTCCTCCCTTTTTGTAACACCGGCCCGGCCGGCGCTTAGATCCGCCATCAGAGAGACAAAGCCCTCCTCCTGATTCGGCAGCAGAAATACAGATAGGTTAACCGTATCCGTAAAGCTTTCACCAATCCGGGGAATGTCCTGCTGCAGGAGGCTTCTCTCTGCCCGGGCATAGTCGCTGTAATGCAGATTCAAATCCCAAACTGCCCCCTGCTGCAGGATGCCGGCGCCGCAGTGAGCCAGGGCATCCGCCGCCGCGGCGCTGTAGGCCCGGGACAAGCCACCGGTGCCCAGGAGCGTCCCCCCAAAATAGCGGGTGACCATCACCAGGGCATTGTGGAGTTCGCTGCCCTGCAGCACATCCAAAATAGGCCGGCCGCCGGTGCCGGAGGGTTCTCCGTCGTCGCTGAAACGGGTCAGCTCATGCCGGGCTCCGATTACATAGGCATAGCAATGATGCCTGGCCTCCGGATGCTCCTTCCGCCGGGCTGTCAGCAGTCTTTGCGCCTCTTCCTCGCTGCTTACGGGCGTAAGCAGCCCCAGAAAGCGGGAACGTTTTTCTTCGTAATAGCCTTCCCCGGATCGGGTCAGCAGTTTAATTCCTTCCATTCTCCTTCTCCTTGCCTCCCAGTTTATCAAAGGGAGAGGGAGAAGGCAAGGGGGAGTAGGGAGTAGGGGCTTTAAATTAGTGCTTTATTCTTCCCCCTTGCTTTGTTATAATCAAAGGGCGACAGGGGGATTTTGTCATGAATTATGGAAAGGAAGAGGTTCGCCGGTTTTTGCAAAGCCGCAATCATGCGGGTAAAAAATTCAGCAACCGCCTTGTACTTCATGCCTTAAAAATATGCTTTTTACTGATGGTGCTGGCCTTGACAGTGGGCGGCAGCTTTGCTATGGGCACCATCCGGGGCATTATTGACACCTCCCCTGAGCCGGAGGCCCTGACGGTGACCCCCCTGGGCATTGCTTCCGGTCTGTACGATGCCGGCGGCAATCTGATGGAATCCCTGATTCAGTCCGGCTCCAACCGAGATCCCGTGGCCTACAGCGAGATCCCCCAGGATCTTATCAATGCCTTCGTTGCCATTGAAGACGAGCGCTTCTGGACCCATGAGGGCGTGGACATCCGAGGGGTGCTGCGCTCTGTGGCTTCTCTCCTGCTCAGCGGCCGAATCCAAAGCGGCGCCAGCACCATTACCCAGCAGCTGATTAAAAACAATATCTTTGACGGCGGCATGGAAAAGGGCTGGGGCGCCCGCTTTATCCGGAAGTTTCAGGAGCAATATCTGGCCCTGCGGCTGGACCGGGAAGTTTCCAAGGAAGATATCCTCATCAATTATCTCAATACCATCAATTTAGGGCAGAACAGTCTGGGGGTACAGGTGGCCTCCCAGCGTTATTTCCGTAAAAATGTCAGCGAACTGAACCTCTCCGAATGCGCAGCCCTGGCGGGCATTACCCAAAATCCCTATCGATACAATCCCATCACCTTCCCGGACAACAATGCCATTCGCCGGCTTTCCGTGCTGAATCATATGGAAGACCAGGGCTATATCAGCGCCGCCCAGAAGCAGGAGGCCCTGGCAGATACCCAGGCCTTATATGAACGGATCCGGGAAAACAACCTGATTATCCAGGAGCAAAAGACCCCTTATTCCTATTTCACGGATGCGGTGATTTCCGCCGTTTTGGAGGATTTGCAGACGGATCTGGGCTACAGCGAAGCGGACGCTTATACCATGCTTTACAGCGGCGGTTTGCAGATTCAAACCACCCAGCAGCCTCTTCTGCAAAAGGTTCTGGATGAAGAAGTGAATAACCCCGCCAATTATCCCGAAAGCGCCTTTCAATGGTCCTTCTCCTATACCGTCAGCGCCACCCTGGCGGACGGCAAGGATGTGACCTATACGGAAAACCAGCTAAAACGCACCCTTAACCTGGCGGATCTGGTTTATGACAGCCAGGAGGAAATCCAGCAGGTAATCCGGAACTTCAAAGAAACGGTTTTCGGTCCGCTGGATAAAATTGCGGATGAGCGGATCAGCTATACGCTGCAGCCCCAATTGGCGGCCATTATTATGGATCAGCGAAGCGGTCAGGTGCTGGCTATTTCCGGCGGCCGGGGAGATAAAAACTTCAGCCGCTCCATGAACCGGGCCACCCAGACCTATCGCTCTCCCGGCTCCACCTTTAAAATTCTGACCACCTTCGCCCCTGCGCTGGATATAAAGGGCCAGACCCTGGCCAGCATCCAGCCGGATGTGCCCTTCACCTATCAGGGCTATGCGATGCGGAACTGGTGGCCTTCCAATATGTGGCTGGGGAATTGCAGCGCCAGGCAGGCCATTGTGTACTCCATGAATGTGGTGAGCGCCAATTTCCTGGTGAATACGGTAGGGATTGAAACCGGCTTCGAATATGCGGAGCGATTCGGTATTTCCTCCCTGGTGCGGGAAAAGGAAATCGGAGGACGGATTTATTCGGATCTGGGGCCTTCCCTGTGTTTGGGCGGCCTTACCAACGGGGCCAATCTGCTGGATCTCACCGGCGCTTTTGCCGCTATCGCAAACAACGGCACTTATGTGGAGCCGGTCTTTTATACCCGGATTCTGGATCATGCCGGAAATGTTCTTCTGGAAAAGAACCAGGATATTCATCCCGTTATTCAGGAAAGCACCGCCTATTTGCTGACCAGCGCCATGGCGGATTCCATGAAGGACGGCAGCTTTAAGCAAACCTATTTTAAGCCCAGTTCCGTTTCGGCAGCCCTGAAAAATATGCCCGCTGCGGGGAAATCCGGCACCGCCACAGACAACGCAGGAAAAGACCGGGATTATTGGTTCGTGGGATATACGCCCTATTATTCCATGGGGGTGTGGAGCGGTTTTGATGACGGCACCATTCCTCTGCAGGACAATGTGGAAATGAATAATTATCACAAAACCGTCTGGAAAGCGGTGATGGACCGGATTCATGCGGACAAAACCCGGATAGAATTTGAGCAGCCGGCGGATTTGCGCACAGCGCATATCTGCTCCTTAAGCGGAAGGCTGGCGGTCCCCGGTGTTTGCGAGTTGGATCCTAACTGTCGTACCTACGATGAGTTTTTTGCCCCCGGCACCATGCCGGCGGAATACTGCAACATCCATGCTATTATACACATGTGCAGCGCCACCCACAATGAAGCCAACGATCACTGCCCCCGCACTTACGATAAGATGTATTATCTGATGCCGATGCCGGAGGTGATTACCCTGGATTCGGAATATATTTACCGTCCCGGAGTAAGCCCGGCCCGCTGCAGTATGCATGAAGCGCCTGCACCGCCTCCTACCCTGCCGCCCACCACGCCGGCGCCTCCCACCACGCCTGCCGATCCTACGAAGGAAACGGAGGAAAGCGAAAGCATTGAAACCCTGCCTTTCCTGCCCGGAACGGAGGAAACAGAGGAGTCAGATTCCGAAAGGGAGGAATCTGCTGCCAATGAAACAACCCCCGTAGTAGAAACCCTGCCCAGCAGCACCCTACCGGCGCCATAAGCGGCAGGGGAAGGGCGGCGGTGGCCTATTTGCCCTGACAATAGTTTCGTCAAGGTTTAGTCTAAACATCAAAAAACCACGCATCTGCGTGGTTTTTTGTGTGCAGTTGGGGGGACTTGAACCCCCACCCAAGTACATGGACATGAACCTGAATCATGCGCGTATGCCAATTCCGCCACAACTGCCTATAAAAGAGCGCGAGACGGGGATCGAACCCGCGACCCCCACCTTGGCAAGGTGGTGCTCCACCGCTGAGCCACTCGCGCATGCACCTTAACGGCGCAAGGGTTATATTACACTATCCTTTTCCGTTTGTCAACTCTTTTTTCAAAAACTTTTTTGTGTGTTTTTGCGTCATTTTGGGCTTACCTTTCTTCCGTTTCCGGCATAAAACCCTCGAAAATAATCAGGTTCCCTTTTCTTCTTAGTTTTCCTGCTGTGTCCGCATCCCGCAGTGTCCAGGATGCCTCCTGCACGCCGTATAACCGGCGACAGATAGTCAATTCCTGAAACTTCTTCCTGGTTTTATAATCATAAGCAATAAAATCCGGGCGGGTGAAGCCGCTGCTGAGCAAATGGGTCAAAGCCCACAGAACCAGGGGATGATAATTCCCTTCCTCCCGCATATCGCAGGATAACTGGCCCCGGATGATTTCCGGCCTGTTCTTTTTCAGCCAATACAGAACCCGGGGATCAAAGCTTTCTATACAATAACTGACCGAATAGCGGTCTAAGAGCCGGCAAACCGCCGCTGTCAGTTCTTTATGGTTTTTATCCACTGCCTTCAATTCAATTACCAGCGGTGTCTTTCCTTCAAACAAATCCAGCACTTCCTCCAGCAGCGGGATTCTTTCTTCGCTGCCTTCCAGCCGGTAATCTTTCAGATCCTCCGCACACAAATCTTCTATCCGCACATCCACCCCCGCCGTCCTTAGGAGGGAGCTGTCATGAATCACCGCCAGATGCCCGTCTTTCATTAAATGCACATCCAATTCGGCGCCGAACCCGTTTTCAAGCGCCGCCCGAAAGGCCGCCAGAGAGTTTTCCGGGGCATCCGGCTGATGATGCAGGCCCCGGTGGGCAAACCAATGGTGTTCCTTCAGTCCTTCCGGCCAGGGACGCCTTTGACAGCGGAGCAACCAAAGATACAGCATGCCCAGGGGGAAAAACAAAAACAGCAAAAGCCTCCGAAGGTTTTTCATTTCGTCACTCTCCTTTCAGCCCGGCCAGAATGGCCGCAATATCCGGATATACAGCGCCGGGGCGGATTCCCATTGCCGCAATATCCTCTTCCTTCCCCTCTCCGGAAAGCACAAAGGCCGTATCCACCCCGGCATTCAGACCGCAGGCAATATCCGTGTAGAGCCTGTCTCCGATTACCAGGGTTTCTTCTTTCCGAAAGCCGCTTCTCTTCAGGGCCAGTTCCACCATCTCCGGCTGGGGTTTTCCTATGATGCGGGGCCGCTTTCCCGTAGCCCGCCACAGCATTTCGCAAATGCTGCCGCAATCCGGCACGAAACCGAAGGATACGGGACAAACCCAATCCGGGTTGGTAGCCAGGAAGGGGATATCCCGGGTCAAAAGGCGGCAGGCATCCTCCAGCTTCCGGTAATTCAGCTCCCGGTCAAAGGCTGCCAGGAGGATGTCAGCGGAATCATTCGCCTGATCCGTCAGCCGGATTCCCGCCTGCAAAAGCTGCTCCTGGAAAGACTGGGTTCCCAATACATATAGCCGTGCGCCGGGGTATTCCCGCTGCAGAACCTCTATGGTAGCATCTGTGGAGGTGACGAAATCCGAAGCCGCAGCCTCAATCCCCAGTCTCTTCAATTTCAGCAGATAATCCTCTATGCCCCGGGAAGAATTATTGGTCATAAATACAGCCCGGCCTCCCCGCTCTTTCACCAGAGCCAGAAACTCCAATACCCCCGGAAAGAGCTGGTCATCCAGGTAAATGGTGCCATCCATATCCAGTAAAAACAGTTTTTTAGATTGCAAATCCATCTGCTTTTCCGCTTTCTTCCTTCATCGGCATCATTATGACACAGTCCCGGGAAAGATTCAAGCCTTGCACCGGCAGGAAATCAATGCTATGATATGCCTCGTGTTTTCACCAATGAAGAGATATAAGAGGTTTAAGATGTCCCAGAATCCGGCGCCAAATCAAAACAAAATGGGGACCCAGCCCATAGGCAGGCTTCTTCTGACTATGGCCCTCCCCATGACCATCTCCATGCTGTTCCAGGCCCTCTACAATGTGGTGGACAGTTATTTTGTAGCTAAGCTTTCCCAGGATGCCATGAATGCGGTTTCCCTGGCCTTTCCGGTGCAGAGCCTTCTGATTGCCTTTTCCGTGGGCACCGGCGTGGGCATGAGCGCCCTGATTTCCCGGACTTTAGGAGAGCAACGGCCGGACAAAGCCCGGGAAATAGCCGGCACCGGCCTCTTTTTGGAACTGGCCATGGCAGCCGTATTTTCCCTCCTCGGCCTGCTTTTTGCCCGCTCCTATTTCGGCTGGCAAACTAAAAACGAAACCATCATTCGCTATGGCGGCGATTATCTGATTCTGATTATGGGTATCTGCTTTTTCCTCTTCGCCCAGGTGAGTCTGGAGAGGCTGCTGCAGGCCACGGGCCGCACGGATAAATCCATGCTTTGTCAGTTGACCGGCGCCGGTATCAATATTGTTCTGGATCCCCTCTTTATTTTCGGCTATGCAGGCTTTCCCCGCCTGGAAGTAAAAGGCGCTGCTGTGGCCACCCTCATTGGTCAGGGAATTGCCACCCTGGTAGGCATCCTGCTGAACCTGAAATATAATACAGAGTTAAGGGCCTCCTTTAAAATGATCCGTTTCCGCCCGCAGATTTCTCTGGCCATCTATCGCATCGGCATGCCTTCTATTTTGATGCAGTCCATCGGTTCCGTGGTAAATTTTTCCATGAACCAGATCCTGATTGGCTTTACGGAGGCCGCCACCGCGGTTTACGGAGCGTATTTCAAATTGCAAAGCTTTATCTTCATGCCCATTTTCGGCCTAAACAATGCCATGGTGCCTATCATTTCCTACAATTACGGCGCCGCTTTATATGACAGAGTCCGAAAAACCTACCGGCTGTCCATCTCTTCCGCCGTTTGCTTTATGGGCCTGGGAACCCTGGTTTTCTGGCTCATTCCTTCCCTTTTGCTGTCCATCTTCTCCCCGACTCCGGAAATGAGGGAGATCGGGGTGCGGGCTTTGCGGGTGATTTCCCTGACCTTTCCCTTTGCGGGGTTCTGCATCATCGCCGGCTCTGTCTGCCAGGCCATTGGGAATCCGCTGCATAGCCTTTTGATTTCCATTTGCCGCCAGGTAGTGGTGCTGCTACCGGCGGCCTATCTCTTTTCTTTAAGCCGGAAGCTGGACAATGTATGGCTGGCCTTTCCTTTGGCGGAGATTGTGTCATTTGTTTTAAGTTATTTTTTCCTGAAACGCACCGTGAGAAAATTGAAGAATTAAAAACGGGCGGGACATGGCCCGCCCGTCCGCTTTGTGAAAAAACTCTTATTCGGGGATAATCGGTGTCCAGTAATGCTGGTTGTAAATGTCGGTAAAACGATATACCGGCTGAGCATTCTGCTGATCCCTGTCGCTTAAAAGCATAGTGCTGACCTTCAGCCCTTCTGCCCCCACGGTGATTTGATTCCCCAGCTTGTAAGAATCCTGATAAACCGTGTTGTAGTCGTAGTAATCACAGACAAAATCGATCACATCCCCTTCGGAAATGCCTTCGAAGCCTACTTCCACTGTCTCTTCCACACCGTCTACCATAATGCTGGTGCTTTCGCTTTCGCTCTGGGCTGCCGCCGCCTTGGCCACGGTTTCCGTCTCGCCGTTCATATAAACATAGCGGTATCCGGCCACATAGCCATCCTCGTGTGCGTTGTCAAACACCAGAATCAGCTCCGCCCGCTGATCATTCAGCAGCACGGGCACCCGGCCGGTAATGGTATAATTGTCCCCATCCTCCAGGGTGCTCATATAGTAGTAGGGCACGATCTGGCCGTTGATGGCAATCCAGCTGTTGTCATATTCGCCAATCAGCACGCCGTACTCATTGATTTCAAAACTGTTGTCCAGGCCCAGATCGATATAGCCTTTGCCGTCATCCAGGAACACATTCAGTTCCAGATTCTGCACCAGGGACCACTGCTCGTCCTTTAAGTGAATGCCGTACTTGCCGTTTTCAAAGAGCATCCATTTCAGATTCTCCGGATCCAGACGGTTTTCCCAGATATACCGGGCGGTGTCATCCATATTTAAGGACTTGCCGAAGCTGCCCCCTAGGAAGCTGCCCAGGTCTCCGGAAAGGCCGGAAACGCCGTTGAACTGTCCCCCCAGCAGGCCGCCCAAAATGGAGCTGACCATGTCCTGGCTGGTAGCGGACTGGCCGCCGGAGGTATAGCCGGAAAGCAGGGAGCTAAGGCCGGAGGAAGCGCCGCCGCTGGCCGCCTGGCCGCCGGTTTCCACGCTGGCGAAGTCCCGGATGCAGCGCAGGTAGTCCTCGTCCATCCCAATCGCCTGGTAGGCCTGAATGGCGCTGTTCACCTTCCGGATCTGCTGATAAGGGAAATACATGGACAGGCCGTAGGCATTGCTCATATTGGTGGAGGTCCGGTTGTACTTCACGGCGCTGAGCAACACGCTGACCAGTTCATCCGATTCCTTGCCTCCGATGCGGCGGGCCATATCCACCAGGTCCACCTGATCGATACGGGTGGAGGTGGCGAATTCACGGGTAGCGCTGCGGGCTTTGGAAACCACCTTATAGTCGCTGTTAATCTGAGCGCTGGTGGCAGAAGCGAATCCCTTCAGTTCGGAAGGCAGGGTCTTTTCCAGTTCCGCCAGGTCCACCACGGAAAGGGTGGCCAGCTGGCCGGCGCACTGCCGGGCGCAGGTCTCCACGAAATCATCGGAAATCTGTTTGCCGATTTCCAGGGTGGACATGGAGGTATTCTGAGACAGCTTGGTAAGCCAGTTGGTGTAATACCAGCCGATGCCCGGTTCCGTTTCTTCGGAGGCCACCATATAATCCCCGAACTCGCTGAGCATCAGGGCATTTTCCGCCGTAGCCATCAGGCAGGTGTCAAAGCCGATCATATCAAAGATCACGCCCCCATCCCTTAATGCCTTCTGGATACCGGCCAGATTCATGGAACTGTTGCCGCCGCTGCGCTCGTCGTAACCGTAGCCGCTGATGGTGCCGCCGCCGTGATCCCAGAAGATAATCATGTTCCGGTTGGCAGGGAAGTTCTGCTTGCAGAACTGGATATAGGAACTTAAGGTTTTGGGGTCCGTCATGGCGCCGGTGCCCGCATTGTCCACCAGCTGGTGGAGCTGGCCGTTCTTGACCTGCCAAATCTGGTTCACCTTATTGCTGATGCCGTTTACCCGCCACTGCTTGCAGCCGCCGGTCATCACAATCAGATTGATATTGTCGCTGATGGGAGCGCTGATCATCTCCTTTAAGTCGGAGGTGGCCATGCCGTGCTGGGACTCTAAGTCCGTGCCGCACATATAAACCATCAGTGTAACCACATCCCGGTTATTTCCCATAATAGTGGTGCGCTTGGCCCGGGATCCGGCTGCCACGGAGGTGTTCAGCTGAGAGGTATTGGGGGTTAAGCCCCAGCCGGCTGAGGTAGCTGCTCCGTCAAAGCTGTAACCGCCGCCGCTGCCGCCGCCGAAAAGGCTGGACAGCCCCAGGCTGCTGAAGAGGGAACCGCTGTTTTGGTTCTGGTTTCCCTGGGTGGCCGGCACCGTGGGCCGGGCGGTGGTAGATGTCACAATAAAGTTATTGTTATTATTGTTGTTGTTAATCTGATTGTTGCCCGTATTTCCGCCGCCGCCGAACAGATTTCCGAAAATGCCGCTTAAGCCGCCGCCTCCGAAAATCAGCACCGCTGCCAGAATCACCAGGATCAGGCCCTTCCCTTTAAACAGACCGCCGCCGGAGGAGCTGCCGGATTGATGAGATGATCCGGAGTAGCCGCCGCCGGAGTTACCGCCGCCGGAACCGCCTAAAAGAGAGCCGAAGAGATTGCCGGCGTTGTTGTTTGACTGCTGAGAGCTTTGAGAGGTATTCGTGTTGACGGCGCCCAAAAAGAGGTCCGTCAACAGGCCCTTATCCTCGTCCTTTCCTTCCGGGCCGGAAGGACGGCCGGAATAGCCTTCCGAACTGCCTACCGGGCCGGTGCCCAGTCCGTCTTCCCGCTTGTTAACATCTTGTGCCTGGCCCTGAATCTTCTTCCTGCGGCCGCTGGGTGTTGTTGCCATTGTCTATTACTCCTTTTGTATCCCTATTTTGCTTATACTACCGCAGTCCCTTCCGGAACTGAATCATCCACAAAAATCACCTGGCATCCGCAGGCCGTATTGGTGGCCGCCAGCAGCATGCCCTCGCTCTCCACCCCCGTCAGGCGGGCGGGTTCCAGATTGGCCAGAATGATAATCTTCTTTCCAATCAGCTCTTCCGGCTCATATTCATCTTTGATGCTGGATACAATGGTCCGTTCCCTGATGCCGTCAAATACCGTCAGCTTCAGATTGTTCCGGGCCTTTCGTATCTCGCTGCATTTCACAATGCGGGCCACCCGCAGATCCAGTTTATCGAATTCCGTTTTAGCCACCCGCTCCTTAAAAGGCTCCACCGGATCTGCCGGACCGTAAACCCGTTCCTTCTTCGCCGGCTCCTCTTTTTTTACAAAAAGCTCCGGAT
>CADBFP010000004.1 GCA_902793995.1 uncultured Lachnospiraceae bacterium
GCAGGCCGATTTCGTAAAACAGCCCCGCCATGATTCTGGCCACGGTGGTTTTCGCCGTTCCGGGATTGCCGGAGAAGGACATGTTCAGGGACAGCCCGGAAGCAGCGCCCCGTTCCAACTGATCCTGCTTCAGCCTCGCAAAAGCTGCCAGCCTCCCGGCTTGTGCCTTTACCGTTTTCAACCCCACCAGATCCTCAAGCTGCCCTCTGAAATCTTTCTGCCGGGGGAGGGCAGAAGAAGCGGGATGAAGGGCAATCCAGGTTCTGAGCTGCTCTTTGATCTCATCGAACCTCCTTCGATGAAGGTTTCGGATCCCCTTCAGCCGGTCATCCGGTGTCCGGTGCAACTCCTTAATGCTGTTTATGCCGGCACGGCGGAGCAGGTTATAGGTGGTAATGCTCAGATCAAGCGCTAACAGAGGAGCGTCATCAAAATCCGGCGTGTCGGATACAGAAGCTGCGTCCTGCGTCTCCTCCCCGCTTTCATCATCATCGGAGTAATCGTCCTCGTAATCCTCCTCGTCATCTTCATCGGCAGCTGCCTGCCTTGATTCAAGAAACCACTTGTTGAAGATAACAGCGTCAAGAAGATCGGCGAAGACGGTTTGGATCAGGTTGTCGGGGAGAGAGATTTCTCCTAATGCCGAGGACATATCGGATTCCAGGATGGGTATCAGGTGACAGGCCGGGAAAGCAAGAGCGAACATGGCTCTGATCCGCAGTGGCATATCACCCCGATACTTGACCAACAGCATATTGCCTGAAGGGGATCCATCTGAACCCTCTCCGGCGCAGATAAGCAGGGAGGCGCCTAAAGGCTGCAGCAACTCCATGAGATCATGGCAGCAGCGCCTCGTATCCCTATCTTCCTCGTAACAGGCACGTATCTGATCATTCTGGGGAGCTATGATGCTCCCCGGAACCAGCGCATACAGGCGATCGGATTCTTCGGAACCAGGAAACCTGGCATCCGTCTCCACGGGATCCGTTTCAAGTACCCCATTAAAGATCCAGCGAATATCTTCCCTTTCGAGACCCGCATTAGAATCATATAGCAGGCGTGGCTGCCAATCCTCCGAGGGGATAGGATTAAGCAAGAGGCCTAACTTGCACTTCGAAAGCAGTAACGAAGAAGTCTGGAAAAAGCGGTGACAAATGTCGTTTGCTATGTCTGTGATCGCCTCATGATTCCACACCTTTCTGATAGAAAGATCTGCGGAGGTGGTCCAGTTAACGGGAGCAGTTTCGAATACATTCTTCATAATAGGCGTCTTTTCCTTTCTTGTTATATGTATGCGGTTGGGGGAGTTGGCGATTATCAGTTAGCAGGCTTCCTTCTCCAACATATAGTCATCGATCACGCGAAGCAGATGTCTGACCATACCGTTGAGCTTATCTTTCGACTGGTACCTAAAGCGCCATCTGCGTAATTCGTTCAAGGTCATACCGTCCTTCAGGAGGTTGTACAGCAGACCGTTGTGCCGGTGGTGCGTAAGAAATTCCTGCCTTCCGGAAAAGACCAGATAGATACAAAAACCGGGATTGTTGCCATTGTTCTGTGCCGTGATAAAAATGTTGTTTCCCTGTTTCATATGAAACACCTCCTAAATAATTGCGATAGAAACGAGTTGCTAAGTTGGTTACCCTTCAAGGATCCCTTGGCACGCTCGCCGCTTGCTGAAGGCGGGTCTTGGTCAGTGCTTCCCCGGGCGCTCGTTTCCTGAAGGGTTATTCAAGATTCAAGGTGCGTCACGGCACTAAAAAAGAGCCGTATCATCCGGTTGTTTTTCAGGCACGCAAAAACTGCGTCCTGTTTTAACCTTCAGATTCAGCTCTTAATGAGTTATGTTGTCATGGGGGCATAGTAGCAAAACATCAGCTTCTTGTCAAGCGCGAAATTGAAGTCTGGCATTTTTTGCTCCTTTTTCAGCTGTTGAAGTCTATGCTCTTTTCCGGATAAGCGAAAAAGGGATCTCATCAACTCTTAGCAGGGTTCTTAAACTTTATTGGAGGGGCCTTCGGAAAAACTGCAACATTGTCATAGTTTGGATCGTCAAGGTCTGTTTTTATCTCAATTTGATAATACGACGCATCACCTTCGATGTTCAGAACTTGGCCATAAATCCACTGGACTCTTTTGGTAATGGACATATCACATGTCACACGATAGTGAAATGTCACCAACTCGCCGTTGTCGTCTTTTACGACAATACTGGTTTCCTGACCAATCGGGGTTTCTATTCTCCGCTTGGAAGGGCATTCTACGAAATGAAAGAATTTGCCCCTATAAGACGGTGTATTTACCCATTTTACCATTTCCATTTTAATTACCATCATTTCTATAAATTGCGCGCTATCGGATTATTCAGAGGATTTACCTGGCTGTAATGATTCTCCGCAAATCCCCTTCCCAGTCTCCGAATTTCGAATACCAGACACAGGAATGTACGCCGGGTATATCATATCTTTGGGAGGAGCATAGAACAACCTTGGGGCTTAGGCCCTGCTCCAAAATAGCTTCGGCCAGTTTCTTTCCACTGCGGTAATCGCTTGGCGCTCCTGCAGCAGGGGGGTAATTCATATCCGTAATGACGAAGTCGAAAGGCTCGGATTTGTCTTCTTCCTCTACAATCAGGTTCAATCCATCCTGCAGATTGGTGACCCAGAGGGGATCCTTCACGCCGATGCGCTTTAGGACACGGCTTAAGGCCATGTACTTCTCGTTGCTGTCTTCGATGATTAGGATTTTCAAGTTGATTGCCTCCCTTCGAGACGGTTCGTGATTGTTCCGGACGGGTTCAGTTTAGCACATCAGTAAACTAAATGGTATCTGTTTTTGATGCTACTAAAACTGTTTTCCCATGCCCCTCTGATATACAAGTCGCATCTTGTGTTAGAGGAGAACATTCGTAGAGGGTCTGGATAATAGTGGGTTGCATTAAATACTTCCTTCCCTTTGTACACTATTTTGGCGCTGGAGGCTACTTTCGTGTCATCGCGAAACAGGTGAATAACAATGTCTCGGTCCGAGAAGGTATAATGATATCGACGCCTTTCGAGGGAATAATCCGGTGGAGTTCTGTATACGCTATACTCGCTGGAAGCATATCCCTTAGAATGCAGGGCCTCTACGAGTTGGTATACGTCCAGGCAGATGTAGCGTGCCTGGATAGTTTTCTTTACTCTGCTTTGCAGAACCCGGAAATACTCTTTCCAATCACCCTTCTCCTCCCTTTCAAGGAAAATATTCCCGTCCTTCCGGAAAGTGCAAGCAAAAACCGGATTGCCCTTAAAACTGATCTCGACGCTTTTTCCGGGACTGAATGCATCCATGCTTCCACCCAGATAATTGTGCCGGATATTGATGATTTTGTTACTGTAATAGATATTCGCGGTATTCCCTTCTCGGTGTCCGAATTCTCTACAGACGGAGTAGGCCCCCTCAAAAACAGGCTTTATCCGACTTGAAACATCTGACACATTGATTAAGCCCGCAGATTTCTTGAATAAATTGTCTAAAATACCCATAACTGGCCTCCCTTCATCTATACGAACAGCATCTGAGGTGCATAATCAAGCAATCTCTTGCCAGGCTTCCCGTTCGGTAATGTGTTCATCCACCACACGGAGCAGATGCCTGATCATTCCGAACAATTTCTTGTCCGATGGCCGTGAGGGCCGCCATCTTCTCAAATCCCGAAGAATCACACCGTTTTTCAGATGATTGTAAAGGAGCCCGTTGTGACGATGGAACATCAAGTACTCCCGTTGCCCAGAGAAAACCACAAAAATGTTGAAGCCGTCCAGGTTCTTGTTGTTTTCTGCCAGAATGCGAATGTTGTTCTCCTTTTTCATGGTATTACCTCCAATTATTGTTTACAGGGGTGATTGTATAGTATGTGGAGACACATTTCGTTGAAAAAAAACTGCGAGGTAATAAATCGATAATTATTTGATGATTCTATTCTGTTTGGTTCATGCTACAATCATACCAACGTGGAAATGAACGAATGTCGACTCAGGAGGTTCTTTTGATGGAAGAGCTTGGTTACAGGGTGACGCACAAAAAATATGGCAGTGGAATGATCAACAAGATCGATGGAGATTTTGCTGAAGTATCGTTTGGAACGGTGGTTAAGCAGTTCAAGTTTCCGTCCTGTTTCTTTGATGGATATTTGGCCAGTGAGGATGATATGAGGAAAACTTTGGTAATGCAAGGACTGTCGAAAACATTTTTAGCCAGGCGGTCGTTGAGTGCCTTAGGGAAAATCCCAATAGTAGAACCATCACAGAAAAGCATGTCAGAATCTCCAGAGACGCACGTTCCTTAGAGAAATTGCTTGAGGAATTGGAAAGCAAGGTGGGAATCAGTAATGCAAAGCGGGTAATTAGTGAGCAGGTTCAAAGCAACAGGTTTTGTGTCGAGTTTAATAGAATGCTACCTTCGTCAAATAATATGATTTTTGTTGGCAATGCAGGGACAGGCAAGACCACTACCGCAAAACTGTTTGCAGAGATGCTGTTTAGTATTGGGGTTGTAAAATCGCCCAGGGTCAAATTCATTGCTGCCAATGAGCTGTTTGTACAAGATGTGACCACCAAACTGGGGGAAATATGCAAAGAGGCTATGGGTGGAATATTGTTCATTGATGAAATCTATCTCCTGCAGCCCCGACTCTATCTGTGTACAGAAGTCATATCTGTATTGTTGGATATGCTCGAAAACAAAAAAGAGGATCTAACAATCATACTTGCGGGATATGAACAGCAGATGGAATCATTTTTGAACGAGAATCAGGGCTTGAAATCCCGTTTTCCTATTACGGTTCATTTCGATGACTTTACAGAGGATGAACTTTATCAGATATTTGAACAAAACTGCGCAGCCGGAGGAATGGAGATTCACCCCGGAGTGAAGGAACGGTTTTTGGAAATAATCAGGGAAGAAAAACGAAAAGATGGCTTTGGGAATGGTCGATTGGTTCGAAACATATACGAGCAGGCATTCAGGAGGCATGCAGTCAATTACTATGATCAGGAGGGGCGGGATCCAAACTGCATTACACCAGAGGACATAGAGAGGCTCGAAGATGTCAATAAACGCCCTTCCAGCATTGGATTTGTATAAGTGAAACGGAGTCGGATATGGCAAAAAAATGTTGTCACTGCGACACTTTTGGGCTATAATCTTATTCTAGAATAGTTTGGCGGGCTATTGTTGAGGATTTAATCACATGGGAAAAAAGACTAAACAATATGCGGAAGATATAGGTTGCATCGGCAGCATAGAAAAAGCTCGAGGTTATGCCAGAGATTCTCTTGTGTATGGGTTGAAAACAAAATCCGATTACACAAAAGATATGAGTCCCCGTTCTTACGATTCTTTTGCGAGCAATATGGACCACTGGTTTGATTCGTGTTTACAAACCAGAAGGGTCGCTGTCAGAAAAAAAGTCAGGTACCTGTCACTTGACTGTAGAGACTATTCCGCAAACCCGATATATAAAATATGGAAAACCTGTTCTTTCACTACAAATGAGATTGTTTTTTTCTTCTCATTATTGAACTTCTTTTCAAAATATTCTGAACCGGCAAGTATAGAAGAAGTATATACATATTATGATAATGTTCACGGGACTGACGGCTTTACCAAACATGGTGCCCAAAAATGGATGCAGAATAAAGGCTGTAAATCTGGGATAATAGTCAAAGTAGGGAGAAAATACAAACTGGCAGATTCGGTAGACCTGAGCAAATGCAATGATATGCTTCTGTTTTATTCCGAAATTGCTCCGGGAGGTGTGGTGGGCTCCTTTATCATTGACAAACTTATTCAGGGTGATAGTCCATTCAGATTTAAGCAGCGTTTTCCGGGACAGGCTTTTGATCACGGAATAATCATTAACATCTTATATGCAATAAAAAACCATCGGACAATTACGTTCCAATATCCGTCAAAGGATAAGAAGTTATCATATAGGTCATTTCTCCCGGTCAAAGTATATTCCAGTGCACAAAATGGACGTCAATATGTTGTGGTTTGGAATGAGTACAAGCAGTTCTTTTCAAACTATCGAATTGACAAAATGAGGTCAATAAGTGTTTCCGACGAGCCCGTGTGTGAAGCAGCATCGATTAAGCAGAAATATGAGGATGTCAAAAGTCATGTTTGGGGAATCTCTTTTGGAAACGGCGAATTGACTCATGTAGAGTTTCTCATAAAGGTTTCGGAAGATGAATACTATGTTGTCAATCGTCTGTTGAGAGAGAAACATTGCGGTAGGGTTTCACATCTTGAAAACCATCCGGGGATTTTCAAATTCGAGGCTGACGTGTATGATGCAAACGAGATGATCCCCTGGATAAGAACCTTTATTTCAAGGATTGTAAGTTTGAGTGTTTCTGATTCGGATGTGGAAAAGGTGTTTTGGGATTCTCTGGAGGATATGTATAATATGTATTTATCGGGGGATTTTCAATGAAGATAGAGATATTTGACGAAATATACGGATGTTATTTCACTGCGGTCTTTCACATTTTAAAAGAAGCCGGAAAACGTCGCCTGACAAAGAAACAGTTTGAAGAAATTGTCAATCGAAACGCTGACATATATGGTTTTCGATTTCTCGGCACAACGCGCATAGTGCTTGAAAAAGCTTTGTATGTGGAAAAAGAGTATACGTGGCCTTTCTTTAAAGAGGTAAATGGTGGAGCATCCTATCGCAGCGAATTGGACAGAATGAAAGGGCTTCCATTGTCTGATCTTGAAAAGATGTGGCTTAAGAGTATTTATTCTGACCCTCGTATAAAACTCTTCCTTCCCCAAGGATGTGAGCCGGATGAGTTGAAGAATGTGGAACCGTTATTCAACTGGGATGATTATGTATTGTTTGACCAATATAACAATGGAGATCCTTTTCAGGAGGATCACTACATTGAGATATTTAGAACTGTATTAAATGCTGTTCAAAAGAAAAAAAGACTGGAAATAAAATTCAGAAAGCCAAATAACAATATCCGTTTTTACGAAGATGGTTCATATGAACGGGCTGCCAGCCCTGGAATTGGGACACATTATATAGATCCGGATTATTTGGAGTATTCAGAAAGGGACAACAGATTCCGTTTAATTGGAAACAACCCAAGATTTGGACGGAATAGTGTGAATATAGAAGCCATTGAGAGTTGTAGGGAAGTTGAGAAACAATCTCCACAAAAGGAAAGATATGAGGAGCCTAGGCCAAAAGAGTCTTATATGAGGGAGGTGGTTTGTGAACTGACCAACGATAAAAATGCATTGGAAAGATTCCTCCTTAACTTCTCTCATTATGAAAAGAGAGCGGATTATCTTGAAAAAAAGAAGAAGTATCTGGTAACGATTACCTACGACGAGGCGGATGCAATAGATTTGTTGATTAGAGTCTTGTCATTCGGACCTTATGTTAGAGTGGTTGAACCAGGTTGTTTCGTTGATTTGGTAAGAAATAGATTGAAAATGCAACTTAGTGTCAGAGACGGCCCAAAATGACACGCTATTATTCTAGAAAAGTCGCAGTCTTTTTTCTCGGTAAAGAATGATATCAGGTATATAATATAATCATGTAAGAGGAGGATAAAAAATGAAATTCGTAGAGTTAGTGAAAGCGATTCAATCAAGGGATGTGAACAACGTAATGCTGGAGCTTGCAGTTCAAGAAGCCAATTTTGCAGAACAGGGTTTCGCCCTCGGTAATTATAGTGGTTGTGTAACATCATCATTCAATACTGTGATGACGTTGGTGAAGTATGTATACAAAAAGAATAATGCAATCCCAGAGAACCATAAAACAAATAATAAGAACACAATAAAAGCAGTGGATGCTGATTATATATGGGGAGATTCATTTTTCGCTCGTTGGATTAACGACAGAAAAATAATAGAAGCGAGTAATAAACTGAGACTATCTCGCAATGGTCAAGGGGCATTTGTAGTCCAACATGGGACGAGCGCACTCGCAGATGGGACAAAACGCATGGTCAACAAGGAGGATGCTTTTTTCTGTATCAGAACAGCGTTCGAAATTGTGGCGTCTATTGCAGAAAAACTTAAGATTGTTTCTGGTGAGAAAAAAGCAAGGATGATATCTGCATATACGACAGATTCTATCAAACCGATTGCCGGTAGTGTTCCGGGGAAACCAATCGAAACAAAAGAGGGAAGGCATGTTCCCTGTGTTCTTCTTCTTGATACTTCAGAGTCAATGGGGTGGAAAAACAATAAAGATGGAACGATTCCAATTAATAGTCTGAATCAAGCATTAGGTGAGTTTAAGAAAGCTCTTAAAGCAGCTGATGTGGAGGATCTTGTAGAGGTGTGTGTGATTTCATTTGATAACAATATTGAAGTTGTGCAACCATTTGATAGTGTCTCGAAGTGGGGAAGAATAGAACTAAAAGCATCAGGGAGAACTCATTTGAACCACGGAATAGAACGAGCAATTGATTTGATAGAAAAACAAAAAACCTATTATAAATCAAATTCAGTAGATTATGCACGTCCATGGCTCTTTTTACTGAGTGATGGTGAACCTTCCGAAGAGGATTTGGATATTGAGGATGAAGTAAGAACAAGACTACAAAATATGATTGCACATAAAGGCGTCATTTATTATCCGTTTTTATTGGGAACGAACACAAAGAAGTTAAAAAGCTATTATCCTAACGGCGATGGCGAAGTATATTATGCAAATGAATTGACAGAGATCGAGTTTAAAAAGCTGTTTGTTTGGTGGAGCAACAGTATCGTCATGACATTGGAAGATTCCTCAAATAAAACAATTATTTCCCCGCCTCCGTCAGAGTTAGTTAATGTTAAGAAGGAAGGCTTTTAATGAACAAAAGACAACGAAAGAAGAAAAACAAAAAAACTCTCAAAAATAACTATGTCACTATTCCGATATGGACAGAAACGACAGAAGAGAAAATTCAGTTGGGTTACGGTAGAAACAAAATGTTTTTTGGTTTTTCACAGGTTGGACGCTCGCATCAGTATTACCGTGAAAACTGTCAGGATAAAGTTGCTATTTCCTTTTCGGATAGTGGAGAATTTGTTGTTGCTGCAATATCAGATGGGGTAGGAAGTTGCTCTTGTGCTGAGATGGGAGCGGAAATTGTAGTTCGGGAGGCGGTTTCTTTTGTACTAAACAAAGTAAACAAGGGAGAGTTTACAAAAGAAACTGCCAAAGGCATCATCAAAGGCGCGTTGGAGATTGCGTTGGTTGCAATTGAAAAAGCTTCCACTCAAAATGAAGTTGACATAAATGAGTATAGCGCAACACTGACTATAATCGCATTTAATGGTAATGAATTATTTGCGGGACATGTCGGCGATGATGGACTAATACTTTTAAATCAAAAGGGGCAGTATGGGTTACTGTCTACTCGTCATAAAGGCAAATCTAAAAGTAGCGTTTATCCGATACAATGTAAAGATATGTGGGAGTATATTTACGCTGGTGAAGTAGTTGCTTTAGTTCTTGCTACTGACGGAGTCCTTGACACCATAGTTACTTCTCCGGATGAAAACAACCGGGTTTTTTTTCCAATTATTGAAAAGGCGGTTTGCAGCAATAATGATTCAATTCATGAAGTGAAGGCATTAGCTGAAGAGTATTACGCCTATTTTATTAATGATGATTATAGGACGGTTGTCAGTGATGATATAACATTTGCGGTGATTTCTTCCACGGGTAAGGAAAGTCAACGAATACCCCCGTCGTTTGATTACCATGAATGGAAAGTACAAAACGAATATTATGCACATGACAAAACAGCATTAAGGGAGATTGAGCGCAATGAGGAGATATTATTAAAGAACCTACCATCCATCTCCGTAAATAACAACTAATATCCAATTTTAGGAGTAGTGTAGTATGTATGTTTTCACTGGCGGGAGCAAAAGGATCAAAATATGGTGTAGTGATACACCGATTGCGGAAGGAACAGAGAGCAAAATCTATAGTCTTGATTACAGTACAGGAGGCAATAATACACTGCTGGCTAAGATATACAAGACTGACAATCGAGATCAATTGAATGCCTTACACGAGCATATCAAGAGACTTATAGATTATAAGTTGCCAGATGATTTGAGCGGGTATAAAATTGCGTGGCCGAAAGAAATTATAACTAACGAAAAAGGTGAGTTTATTGGGTATTCAATGACAAGTGTTCCCGGGATGAGTCTGGAACGAGAGATCAGGAAAGGGATAATTAAAAAAACTAGTATACGAGAAAGGTTTTGTTTTGCTTATATTTTTGCGGTTTTTATTAACTATATACACACGAAAGGATTGGTTGTTGGAGACTTTAATCTTAGTAATTTTCAACTCTCTAACGACGATGGAAAAGGATATAAATTGCATTTGATTGATTGCGGTGGTTTTAAGTTCGGGAATGAACATACTAAAATCCGTGATCACTTTAGTCCGAGAATTAGACCACCCGAGATACTGCTTGAGAAGCAGAATAACAGTACTTTTGAAACAGACCTCTTTCATCTGGCGGATTGTATATTTGCAATAATTACGGGGGGGAAAAATCCATTTATAACATTTCCAGAAAGAAAAAAGGATACTGAAGATCCTGATGAACCAGTGTGGAAAGAAAATGTTAAGGATGGAGTATGCTTGTATGTAAGAAGATATAAAGATTACTGTCTGCCTGACGGGTATGAAAAACCTGGACTTTTTCCCGATGATATTCTTGCCCTGTTCAGTCGAGCGTTTAATTATAATAGGGATAATGCTGTATTGCGAGCAAAAAACCGCCCCACTGCACAGGAATGGGTAGAGGTGTTATCAAAATATAGTGCGAATGCAAAAAGAGACGTCTTTGTGAAGTGTCCTCATAACGAATCACATATTTATTTGTCGCATTTACGTAGTTGTCCTTGGTGTAACCCGGCTAGTGTATCCAATACACCTTTCTTATCAAGAGACAACACTGTAAGTAACGAGGAACCAGGAGGCAAAAATAACACGCCCCCAAGGACATTGTCAGAGTATGTGGATACAATCCTTCCCTATCAGCCTTCTCCTCGTAGTAGTCATAATATAGCCTCGTACGGTGATTCTATTGACATGAGAATAAAGGCTCTGGATGGTTTTATCGCTAGGTTGCGTGCGAAGGATGGGCCAGGGTATGCATTTACCTATTTATTAAAGGACATTAAAATGCGAGGCCTAAAAACTACTATGGAGGCTGCAATTAAGGCTGGTAGCGATGTTGAGACCATTCCGGTTTGGTATAAAGATGGTAAAATTGATCACTTGCTTACAACGGAGGAAAAGGGAAAGTATCCTGAGTTAGTTGATTATAGAATTCAATTATCTGCTGAATCAATTGATAGAGTGAAAAAATCATTGGTGAGTCTAAATACCAGATTAAGGATAGAGGAAGCAGAACATATTAAACAGGAAACGAGGCACATTATAGAGGAGATAAACCAGGAACGTAAAAAAAAGAAGAGTAACCACTGGACATTGGCGACAATTGGAGTTTACTCTTTCTGTCTGCTATGGTTACTTGGTTTGGTATTCACTCCAAATGTTATCCAAACAAAGCCCGGCAACATATTACCAATAGTTTTTTCAAGTATCCTTCCGTTAATTTGGTGGTTCATTTTAATAAATTGGGCACCGAAAGACATCCGGGAAGCATTCGAAGCGCCTGATAATTTTTGGCATTATCCTGTTATGGGATTATCTACGGGTGTAGCAATAGGTGTTTGCATATTCCCTTTCTTTGGTTCAAATGGTGAGTTCGTCGGCGCCGTATCTGGATTATCTCGTATAGGAAATGCGATTTACTTTGCAGTTACATGTGTTGCAGTATGTGTATATCTTATCAGTACAATAATACGATTGCAAAAAAACTATTTTGACTCGAATGGTATTCAATTAGGAATCAAGAAACAGACGGCTATAAGGACTCTCTTGATTGCAGTTCCAATTCTTATCATAGGATTAGGAACATATCGTAATTACTTCAGCGTTTCTGCAAGTGGTGGTCTGAAGGTCGGTTCCACAATTGTTTTAGGTAGTTTTGATCAAGATGATAATCAAAACAATGGAAAGGAATCTCTTAATTGGACTGTTCGTGAAATAACTGATGGGAAAGCACTTATTGTCAGTAATATCTGTGTTAAAGCTATAGCATACAACACTAGCGGAAACAGTAATTCCTGGAGAGACAGTGATGTTCGAGCTTGGCTGAATAATGATTTCTATTTTTCCACTTTCTCGTCAGCGGAAAGATATGCAATCAGTGCCATGAGTATTCCGACGAAGCGGTTGAGCATAAAGGAAGGTAACACTCTGGGATATTCCGATGGAGATGCAGATACTACTGTTGACCATATCTTTATTTTGGATTATTCTCAAGTAACAAAATTGGAAAGCGAACCATCAGCTCCCATTTCAGTTAAAGAAACTTTCTTTAGTGAAGGAAAGCGAAAGCATTTGTTTTTCTGGGTACGGAATCCATTGGACAAAGATAATGGGTTGGCCTATGGATTTAAGATGGATGAAGCAAAGGATAGTTACTTTATCTCACCAATCAACATGGTGGCGTTAGTAATGCCCGCATTATATATTGATATAGATAGATACATACACAACGCTGCCAAATAAGTGGCAGCAAGGGGGTTCGGAGCGGGAAGTATACAGTCTCGACTGCCGGGTTTCCCATAATAACTCATATCAAAAAGGAAAATAAAAGGCTGCGAGCGTAAGATCGCAGCTTTTTTTCATTTTGAGGTGCTGATTAATATTATATAGTGCGGGCAAGAAGACCTGGAATGGGTCACTACGTAAGGAGAGGAGGGGTAAATATGTAGGACGACGGAAAGCAAATTGTAGGCCCTTCGATACAACTGAATATGGAAAAAAAACAAAGGAGTTTGTAAGTATGAACAACAAGACCATGAATGCAAAAATGATGCCCGTAGAAGTGATTCTGTTCGGTGGAGAGAAGTTAGATATTCTTCCCGGTGGTGGTTTTTATGGAGGCGAGCAGACGGAAACTCTGCCCGGTGGTGGCTTCCACGGTGGTGAGCAGACCGAGGCCTTGCCCGGTGGTGGCTTCCACGGTGGCGAGCAAACGGAAACGCTGCCCGGTGGTGGTTTCCACGGTGGTGAGCAGACCGAGACCTTGCCCGGTGGTGGCTTCCATGGAGGCGAGCAGACGGAAACGCTGCCCGGCGGTGGCTTCCACGGAGGCGAGCAGACGGAAACGCTGCCTGGTGGCGGCTTCCATTGATGAAGAGAGGCCTGATTGGAGTGGGCGGAAGGCAGCAGCGCCTTCCGCCCGGTAAAACAGGCATTCGGATTTAGTCGACGACATGTAGATAAGCATAATGAATAAGGAGAAATCAGAATGAAAGAGTTTGTGTACGGGACCGCAGAGCAGTTTATTGCACTTGATAACGAATTGTCCGCAGGCAGAAACTACAAATTTGCTAACAGGTTGTTGCCGGCAGGAAGCACTCCAAGCACGGCCTGTTTGTGGTTTGGGAAAGTGGATGGCGTTTATCACCTGTATATTGACAGTGGAATCAGTTGCAGCTTGGAGAATGACAGGTTAAAAGGCTTATTTGAACAGGGCGAACTGTCATTCGCGAGCATGGACGAGGTTCAAGGGTTCTTTCATTCATTGCAGGACCTGTATGAGCCTGTTTTGCCTGGTATTCCGGAGGTGACGCCCACAGAGGCCCGGCCTGCGAATGATTCTGTCATTGACAGGGAAAAGTTGAGCGTAATCCGCACTGAACAGGAAAAGCCCAAAGAGGTATGGCCGGAGGATTTAGCGGGTCCGCTGAAAGAGCGCATCTACGGCCAGGACGCTGTAATCGACGCATTGGCAGACAAGGTTGTGATCAATCAGATGAGGTCTGAAAAGAAGCTGCTGGTGATGACGCTTCTGGGTCCTACTGCCACAGGAAAATCGGAAACGGCCAAATCTCTTGCAGATGTTATGTCCAAGGCGTATGGAAGGAAATACGGATATATCGAAATTGCCGGCAGTGAGTTTATCGGCGAGCATACGGTGCATCGTTTCTTTGGTGCCCCTCCCGGGTACATTGGTCATGGCCATCCGACTCTGCTGGAACCGGTCCGGAAGAATCCGTATCATGTGATAGTTATCAATGAGATTGAGAAGGCAGATGAGAAAATACTGGTTGGATTGATGGAAGCAGTTGATACCGGACTTCTGGGTATGGCGGATAATTCCAAAAGCATCAACCTGAACAGGTGTATTCTGCTTTTTACCTCTAATCTGCCGATTGATATGGAAAAGTACGATGCGGCAACGGAGTTTGAGCGTTTGGAGATGTGCAGGGAAGCCTTCACTAAGCACTGTGGAAAGCCAGAAATCACCGGTAAGATTGGCAACTTTCTGGCATTTAGTCCGCTCAGTGAAAAGGCCATGGTGGATGTAGTCATCAAGTTCATACGGGAAGAACTGAAGAGCTACGATTTGCCCTTGGCGCACGTGGACGAGTATCTTATGGCAGACCTGCTGAAGTACCGTACCCAGTATGGAGCAAGAGGGATCCGGGAGCTGGTCAATGCCTCTGTTGGCCGGCCGCTATTAAGGGCAAGGCGACTGGGCAAGCTCAAGGGAAAGAGGATTAGCCTGAAGGGGAACATCGGACATATCGAGTTTGAAGAAGAGATGGAGGACGCGGAATGAAGGGGAGCCGTCGTAAGCACAAAAAAAGGTTGAACAGGATGAAAACACTGGTTAAGAAGCAGTTTGCCAAGTCGACAAAGGGCATTCGTCCCAAATTGCCTAAGAAGTCAACCGAAGAGGCTTGTCCTAAGAACCACAGCATTAGCTTTTCGTCGGATGTGCTGGATGCGTTCCGGAATCACGTGGGTAAGCTTCGCCCCGAAACAGGGGGGCTGCTGGGCTCCACAAAAGACAAGAAGGTGATAGACAAGGAGTACTTTGACAAGAACTCCAACAATACCGGCGGATCCTTTTACTATGATGTAGAATCCATGTCGAAGGTTTACAGAGACTGGAAGGCCAAGGGATACATCACCAATGGCATATTCCATTCGCATCCTATGGGGGCAATAAGGCCTTCATACCATGATGTCTCCACTGCCTTGCTCCACATCGAGTTCTTCGGGATCGACTACTTTTATCTGCCGATTATACAGCCTCGGTGGAATGGCGAGTATAAGCTCTTCTTCTATGTGGTCCGCCTGAAGGGAGACGAACTGGAAGTGACCCTTGAATATGTCCTTAAGGCCCTTCAGGAGGGGTATGAATATGTGCCTTATCCGGAGTGGAGCTTGTCTTATTCGATCAAGGAACTGCGGGAGTACCGTGAACATATTGATCGGCATGAAGAACAAGAAGGCGCACAGGAGCACAAGGACATGGATGATCGCAAGGACATGGAGGAATGTAAGGATACGGATGTGAGCAAGGATACGGAGGTAAGCAAGATGCCGATAAAGAAGGATTATTTTGAGAAGGTCCGGGGGCTTTATCCGGAGCATGTTCTTGAGAAGGTAATCGTCTGTGTGGGGACGGGCGGGGCCAGAAGCTTTCTTGAGAACATGGCCAGGAGCGGTTTCAAAAACTTTGTTCTCATTGATGCAGATGTTGTCAGTCCCTCTAATATTGCCACGCAGGGGGTTTATATCAGCGAGATGGGCAAGAAGAAGGTGGCGGTATTGCGTGACCGCATTCTTGACATCAACCCCGATGCAGAAGTCGTCTGTGTTGACCGTTTCCTGGATGACGAGATGAGCGATGAAGAGTTCCTCTCCTTCCTGAACGGATTTGGCCCAAAAAAGCCGAAGGACTACTTGATTCTTGGCTGCACAGATAACTTTGAGGCTCAAAAGAGGAGTTCCCTTTTAGCCTTGAAATACGGGATGCCCTACCTGGCGGCTATGATGTATGAGGCCGGTGCGGCAGCGGAGCTGATCTTCATCTATCCGGGAGTAACCGAGAGCTGTCCCCGGTGTCTTCTGAGGGATAGGTTCGAGAAGTACGAGAATGGCTTCGTTAATGATGTGGATTCCTCCTCCTGCACGATCTTTGCTACGGAACGCATGAATGCTCTCAAAGGTTATATCGCACTGATGCTGCTTATGTATCAGGAAGCCCCGGGAAGCATTTTCAGCAGCATGTTGGATGAGGTGAAGAACAGGAACTTCGTTGAAATTCGGCTCCATCCGTATTTGAAAGATACCAAGCTTGGGATTGGCTTGTTCGATCGGGTCTTTGAAAGCGCATCCCGTTATACGTTTATGGATGAAACCATATGGATTCCGCAGCACCCGGATAGTCCGAAGTACGGAGAAAAGGCATGCAGGTTGTGTGGCGGATCTGGTGATTTGAGGGACTTGTCGAATAAGTGGGAGCACACCGACACCAGAACCATCAGGTTTGATGAGTCGGAATCCAATGAAGGTGAGGCGGATAAAATGCCGAAAGAGGAGGTGCATCATGATTGATTTTGTAAGAGGGACAGATCAGCAGTATGAGGATCTGAAGGCAATGCTGGAGGATAACCTGTGCCATGTGTTCAAGAACTGCATGCTTCCGCCCGGTTGCAGTAGAACGAGCGGGCGCATTGGGTTCGAAAAGGAGGGAGATACGTATGCCCTGTTTATTGATAAGGGCATTACGTGCTCCAACAGGAGGGCATCGTCCCTGTTTAGGGACTGGATAGCAGAAGGGACGTTAAGGTTCTTGGACTACACCGACATGAAGGAGTTTTTGCGCAGCCTGAACTGTCTGTACTAGGAGGTCAGAGATGAACGGGATTACGATTATTTTGCTTCTGGCAGTGGGACTTGGCTACTTCTTCTACCAGAAGTATCGGGGACTGCTGAATGGAGACGGTGATTCAAACATGGGCATTGGGAGGGCCATAAGGAGAAAAATGGAGAACAGGGTATCAAACACAAGACAACAGCAATCATCCCCGACGCCGTATCAGGCGGGGGCTTTAAATCGGGAGCCGGCCCGATATGTTCCGCCTGCTTCTGCTACCAATCGCCCGGGTAGGCCATTGGTTCCCGCATCCAGGGAGAATATCACTGAAATGGGCCCCATGATCTACTTCGCAAACAATCGGCATGGCAGCTCGGATAAGGAGTATAGGTTTAATTACAAAAAGGTCGGAGACAGCTGGAGAGCATATATTATTCGGACTCCGGGCTGGCGCGGGCGTGATTCGGGCCTGGCAATAACCCATCGGTTACATGATACGCAAGGGCATTATGTCTGCTGGGACAGGCCCGTGAACACATTGAAGGATATGCAAACCATATCGCGTATTTGGGCTGATTCAATACAGGAGTACATTGCCACAGGAAAAAGGTTTGGCTAAAACCGAGGAGGAGACGGCATGAACACCATTATGTTGAGTATCGTTAATAAGGCGGAAATCGTTCAGATTGTTACTTCGCTCCTGGTAATTCTTCTTAGCTTTCCCGTGCATGAATGCGCCCATGCCTGGGTGGCATACAAGCTGGGCGATTATACGGGGAAAAATAGCGGAAGGATAACCCTTAACCCCAAGGTGCATATTGAACTATGGGGAGCATTAATGCTGTTCGTGATGGGTGTGGGATATGCAAAGCCTGTACCTGTAAACCAAAGCAATCTCCGAAGACCCAAAAGGGATTTCGCGATTATTTCACTGGCAGGTCCTTTATCAAACCTGATCCTCGCTTTGCTGCTGCTTTTGGTGGCGAAGGCCATCGAGGGTATCGCTGGTACAGGCGCAGCCGATACGGAGATACTGAGCTTTATTCTTGCATGCCTGAGAGATGCATCCTATGTCAATGTGTGTTTGGCGGTTTTTAATATGCTTCCGATACCACCGCTAGACGGGTTTAGCATTCTGATAGCAATAGTTCCTGATCGCTTCTATTCCCGGCTTATGGGACTAAAGAGGAATGCGGTGTATGCATTGCTAGGGTTGTTTCTGGTGTTCAACCTTGTTGGAACCTCTCCAATCACAAGCATAGCCCAGAAGGTGTTTTATGTGGCCGAAGGCATTCTTGACAAGGTGATATAGCGAGGGGAGGGAAAAATGAATTCATTAAGAATCATGTTAAAGCATATGGGATATTATATCGCTGTTTCAATACTGATTTCCACTATGTGCAGAACCGGACTTGGTAAGTCGATATCTGCTCTTTGTGGTGGAGCCATATTTGTATCAATGTTCGCTTCTATATACAGCATGCTGATTGGCGGGAATTCGGGAGCGGTTGCCCAGAAGGTATCCACATGGTGTCTCCGTGGGACAGTGATTACCACAGGGGTGCTTATAATATCCGAAATTGGCATAGATAAGATTGTAAAGGCCTTTGCGGGATGATGAAGGCGGGGCTACAGCAATGGGCTGTAAAAAAGATGGTAAAGGCAAAACATCGCAGTTTATTTTCTTCGGAACCGATATTGCAGGGTTGTATAATCGGTTTAGATCAAGGGTAACTGCAAACAACGGAAAGGAAGTGATACCTGGAATAAGATGACACGGTAAATGCATGAGGAACAGATAGCACACAGTCCAACTCGAAAAAGGAGAAAAAGCATGGAAATTCGTGGGACAAAACACAAGCAGAACGCAACAGATTATTCTCAGAGCTGCAAGAAATGCAGAAGGCTCTTCTACTTCAGCAGGGATTGCCATGGTAAGACCGTCGTCTGCCCCCATTGTGGCGCACGACATTAATTGAATGAGAAAGGAGTTCAAGATGAAAAAACTCGTATTACGCAAACGCATTCCGAGAGCCTTTTACCGTTACAGCAAGCGCTGTCCTTACTGCGGATACTCCGGAGGGGGCTGGCCGGACAGCGGCGAGTGTCCCGGCTGTGGTGAAACAAGCTAGGCACAGAGCTGGCTTCCTGTAAACAGTAAGTCGATTAACAAGCTGATCTAGTAGCGATTGGCATGTAGATTTCATGGGCTATGCAAACTAGCTCTGGAATCCCCAAAGAAGGGAGAGAGACAGGGGCATGAGTGAAATCAGGCCCCTAGCAGATTAAGAATAAATGATCAGGAGGACGGCCAATGAGCAAATACAAAAGAACCCATAAGAACAGCTTCTGGAAAGGTGTGCCGGACGAGCTCCGCTTCATGTGTCTGGCGGAGGTTCGCGGAACCGGACATTACTGCACGGAACCGATACTCAGGTTTCTGTCTGACCATATGTACGATTGTGATTCCTTTATCTTTGGGGCAACGCCCTATGATGTCATTCGCTGGATTGATATAGCGGTGGAGATGTGCCTGTTTCCGCTGGAATGGCATGAGGACGACTGGATCAAACACAAAAAGGTTATTCGCATGGTGCTGGAACGATTTGAGGAACTGTTACAGCGAGTCGCACCGGTAGACTATAAGGAAGGCTACAGAACCTCGTATAACAGCCGTCATAGTATCAGTATTGTTGAATATGCCCAAAAACTGAATGTCTACTTCAGCGTGCTGTACATGTATACGGAGGAATGGGAAAAGCTCCAGGAAAGGCTGGATCAGCTTCTCGTAAACACCGAGAACAATGTTCGTCATATGCTCTCATTCGAGAAAGAAGAGGAATACTCCTCTGTGGATGACTGGGCAGAATTCCATTACATCGGTACAGATGTGTGGGAACCCTTAAACTGGCTCTACAGAGAATCCATCCCTTTCGGCAATGCCAGAAAGCTGTTTGCAAAGACATATGAAGCATATGTGGCTTTTCTGGAGGATCTGGAAAGGAGGGGGCAGCCCTCCAACGCATGTTCTCACATTCGTGCGAGGGCAGCGGAGCGACTTGGTGTTATCCGTAACAGGCTGATTGGTGAATATGTTTGACAGAAAGAAGGTGAATAGCATGACTAATATGTACAAATGTGTTGAAGAAACCAAAACACCTGATGAATTTTTCGATTACTGCCAGGTTCAGGATGTTCGTACACATCTGGCCAGGCTTGGGCATTGTTTTAATCAGGTTCAAGAAAACTTCTGTCAGGTTATTGAAAACGGGGATGATAATGTGATTGGAGAAGCGGTTTCGAATTGGCTTGATGCGATCAAAAAAGAAGTGGCAACCCTTAATGAGATTTACGGGGACGGGTTTTGATATGCCTTACGCTAATGCCTGCCTATGTAGCTGAAAGGGGGAGAAAGTGAAATATCCACGCAGAAGTCCATATCTGGTCTTTAGTAGGGTTGCCAGGGATGAATACAGAGTGAAGAACTACCTACATTCGGAGACTTACCGCACGGATCATATGACCGCCACATTCCTGCGGCAATTAAACGGAAAGCGGAATCCCTATGATTTGCTCCCGGAATGCAGCGAGGGTTATGTGCGGCAGCTTATCAAAGATCTGGAAAAATGCAATCTGCTTGCCCCGGCCAAAAAGGAGCCCATGAGTATCGGAAAAGGATGTTGGTTATTTCCGCTCATCTACTGCTATCCCGGAAAGGCGCAAAGGCGGCTTGCGAAAATCTGGAACTGTATCCTGATGCTCATGTTTGTTCCGCTGCTGATGCAGGGGATATTCATCCGCAATGGGATGATGCATCTGTTGCATGTGCAGAGTAAAGGCGAGATATACGCAGGCATGCTAATCGGTGTCGGGGTGGGTATGCTGCTGCATGAGCTTTCCCACACCTGTGCCACCTTGGCGTACGGAGGGCATTTGTTTGAAATTGGAGTCGGGATACGATTCCTGATGCCCCTGGGATATGTCCTGCTGGACGATTCTCGTATAAAAAGCAAGCTCCGCAGGATCCAGATCAATGCTGCCGGGATAGAGATGAATCTGCTGCTGTACGGTGTTTTTATGTGCCTGATTCCTACTGGTTTTATCAGTCCCTTTGTCATGTATCTGGCGGCTGTGGAAAATCTGGTCCTGGCCCTCCTAAACCTGTTACCTCTTGATCTGTTTGACGGCATCAGGATCCTTTCAGTCATTTTGGGGAAGGAAGACATACTGGAACATGCCAAGACACTGATAAAGCGACGAAAGCATTACCGCAGGAATCCTGGGCGGACTGTAGCCGTCACAGCATCCTATGCCCTGTTGGGGTTCCAGATCGTCCTGCCCCTGATGATGGCCTATGAACTGTTTTGCCTTGTGAAACTTATCCTGGTATGAAGCATGAGAAACGGAGGATATGACGATGACGGTATGGAGAAAGTATAAGCCTCAAATAGTGACCTTGTTGTGGGAAGAGATGTATGTGCTGAGCTTGATTTACGTATTATGCCAGGATCTCCCTTTGGCAAATATGGTTAACGCAAAGGCACTTGTGGTTATTATGCTTCAAATGGCCTTTCTGTTGGCGAATCTGGTGGACTTGCTGACAGAAAGGCTCGCAGGCAAGCTTGGCAATAAATGGGCAATCTGGAGTTTCCAACTGATAGGGCTTGTGGCTGTGTTCTTCCTGTGCATGTATATTATCTCTCTCAAAGAGCCTGGAAGCCCAGTGTTGTTGGTACAGATGAGTCTCTTGATGACGGGAGTCCATCACGTAATAAGTATCTTTGGAAGTCGATAGAATTAAGGAGGAAGCGAAAATGAGTCAGGCATACGAAAACTTAATGGAAAACACGGTTTGCGTAAAGGAACAGAATCTGAAACCGAAAATGGAAAGCAACAAAAAGAAGTGGATGGCATTCACCGAGAAGCTCCGCAAACTGATACGTGAATATCCGGATCTTCCGGTGGTAGTGGGGGCCGACAGTGAATCGCTGTTTGACGGAGATTGCAATTGCAGTATTTCCGATTGCTATGATGCTTTTTCCAACGAGCCTCTTGCCAGAATGATACTGATCCACAAAAGGGATTGGGTCAAGGGTGAGATGCCGGAGATTTAGTGGCATAGTCCGGATGGATAGATTAACAGCTGCAAACTTTGATTTCATATTTGCTGTCTGCGTGTCGAAATGGAGGGACATATGAGTAAGATAGCTCGAATGTATAGAATTCTTAAACGATACATCTATATCTTGTTGCTACTTATAGTAACAATGTCTTTGGCTGCGTGCGATGAAAATAGGAGTAATAACAGCCGGTCAGACGTTATAGAGATCTCGGATTTGCAAATGGCGTTGCTGTGTGATGTTGTTTACAGGGATGAACTTGATACATATTTGGCGAATGGAGAGGCACTGCCTACCGATGATGCCCATAGTCTGATTAGAGATGATTATTTGGAAGATATGAGCAATCGGAACCTTCCTGCTGAATTGTCAGGGTTTACCGTTGTGGATTTTGACCATGGTGACATCACGGGATTTAGAGCAGCCGCCTTCAAAAAAAATAATAGTATAGTTGTGGTATATTGTGGAACAGAGGACTTTGCTGATATTGTGTCAGATATTGGCGTTGCTACTTTTGATTTCTCTTCACAGGACGGCCAAGCAAAACGCTTTGCAGAAGACAATGCTAATAAATATGTGGATTGCAATATTTATGTTGCCGGATATTCTATGGGGGGCAGATTAGCTTATTTGGGGGCTGAGACAATCGTTGATACTGGGCATGGAGATAAGTTGAGGCGAGTTTGTACCTTCAATGGTCTCGGCGTAAAAGAAGCATTAGACTTTTCAGACTCAAAACTCAGTAATATTCATGGTCTTGAAACCAAAATGAAGGACACAACAGTAAACCACATCGTAAATGGTGATGATATAAGTGATGATTGGATAAAAAACGATTACGGCTTGCTGCATATAGGAAAGCTATTGTATTATGATTGCACAAATCCGAGAGTCAAAGATCCAATTAGATTTCTAGGTTTTGAAGTAGACATGACCAGGCACGATCTTTACACGTTCATTGACGTGCTCTCAGAGCATTTAAAAGGTTCAGGGGAAATCGCTGTCACAGCCGACATCTCCAAAAATGATCCAGCTATCGATTTAAACGATGGGATTATTGTAGTTAGTGCTTCTGTTGGTAGAAATTATTACTATAAAAGTACAGGCACATATAAGTTCACAACTTTTACGGCACATTTATATAAAATTGATCCTGAAACTGGCAATGTGACGCATATTCGAACTTTTTCGAGCGAAGATACTCATAGCTGTTCGGCATACTTGACTGATATCGGAGGATATACGAAGGCTGCTTTGAGAAATTTTAACTCTGATATGACTTTGATGACTGCTTGCGTCACGCTTGAGAGTGGGGCAAACCACATTGGATGGATTGACGAGAACGGACAGTTTACTGATGTATCTGCAAGAATTACGACAAAGAGCGATTTTGGTGCGCTGACAAACCATCAGATACCGCGCTTTTTTGGAGATTATATATACTTTAGGGATTTTACAAACACATCTGCGTCAATTAAGAGAGTTCCGTTGAACACCCTGACTGCGGATGCTGTTGAGGTTTTATTCGATGACACTAAGTGGAGTAACACTAGCATATACCCTCTCCCTGATGGTACAGTATTAGATGAGTATTCTCCATTTGACTATTATGATTCTTCTATGCAGTATCCTGCAAGAGTTCATAATACTTATGATTGGATATCTGCTGATACATGTATCGGAAATGGAAACGGTCGTAGTGATCCATATACTTTGTATAAATATCATCTTTCAGGAAAGATTGATCTTCTCGAATGGTACAGGGATAAAACAACCTTGATCCCGTCAATTAAGGACCGTATTAATTGGAACGCAGTGGTTTCACCGGAATGCGATCAAGTTGCGTTTCTTTCTAAACTAACAACAGGAACCGACCAATCCATAAGTATGTTTTTGATATCTATAGATGGCGGTGAGCCTGTTAAGGTTCATACGGATTTTTCTTTTAGTGCTAATACCATAGGTTTAATTGATTGGAGATAGTATCTTTCTCAGAATGCAAAGGGGTGCTGACTAGTTCAGCATTTTTGCGTTACTCACACATTATATCCCCGTCGCTGCTAATCAAAACTGGACACAGGGTTTTGATTAGCCCGTTCTGGAGGCGTTCTGGAGGTTCTTGAAAATAGTTAAAACAGTTGAAAAGTGCTTGTGGCAGGTGTATATTTTAGAGAAAATGACCAGGTTATTAAGGAAAGGATTTTTATGCCGGAACCAAATCCTCCTTTATCCACTCCCATGACGATTCGCGATAAAGATATCCGTGAGCCTCTCTTTGATTTTCTGGAGCGGGAATACGGAAAAATCCGGATTCTGGAGGAAAAGCCCATCGGACGATCCCGGGCAGATATGCTGATGGTGACGGAAGATGCCCTCTTTGGCATAGAAATCAAGAGCGATGCAGACAGTTATGCCCGCCTTTCCCGACAGGCAAGGGATTACAATCTGTATTTTGATTATAATTATGTGGTGGTCGGCACTACCCATGCCCACCACATCGGTGAGCATGTGCCTGCCTTCTGGGGAATCATCACGGTGGAGCAGGACGAAGAAGACCCTGACCGGCTGGATTTTTATATTTTGCGCCGGCCGGAAAGGAATGCCGGCCGAGATATGCTGAGAAAGCTTAGTTTCTTGTGGAGATCGGAATTGTCCCATATCCTGGCTTCGGAAAAGCTGCCCAAATATGTGGGGAAAAGCAAAAGATATGTGGCCGGAAAAATGAAGGACAAGATAGACGAGGAAAGACTGGACCGTTTGATTTCAGAGGAATTGTTCCAACGGGATTATACGGTTTACGGGGAGCAAAAATAAATGAATACGAACGCACTGCGTTCGCAATTGACATGGACTCATTATCGCACATTGCTTCGAGTGGAAAACGAAGAGACAAGAAACTGGTATATTGAGGAGTGCATAAAATCCGGATGGTCGAGCCGACAGTTAGAAGGGCAGATTTCCACCCTGTATTACGACAGACTGCTTGCCAGCCGCAACAAAGCTCCCGTACTTGCAGAGGCAGAGGCGCTATTGGAGCCTTTTGCGGCAGAGAGATCTATAAAAGATCCATATGTCCTGGATTCTCTGGATCTGAAAAACTATCCTGTTTTACGGGAGTCGGATCTGGAACAGGCACTGATAGACAAATTGATTCCCTGCTCTGTACGGACAAAGTTCTCGGGAAGCTCGAATTGTTTCCGGTACTTTTCCGCTTGCTCATCGCTTAGGGATCCGAAGTTTTCCCCGCTGCAGTCGCAGATGAAAAAGGGACCGAAAATGATGCCTATCAGCTTCCCGTCCTCGTCGTACACAGCCCGGTTGGGCCGCATACCGTTAGACTTTCCTTCCTCGTTGACCACCAGACAAACCTCCTCTTCGAAGGGGTAGAAGGGCTCGATCAGTCCGCCTCCCACCGCCCGCTGCAGATCCTCCAGCCCGCTCCCAATCTCCGTGATCCGGGAGGTCCTGCCGGGCGCGCAGTAGACCACCCGGATGGTTTCTTTTTCGTTATGCATCGTTTACCTCCTCTCGTTTTTGGTAACAAAAAACCGCCAGATCACTCTGACGGCTTTTCCTGTTTTGGTATAATTCAGTTGTAAAGCATCAGTTTTTGCAGAATGCTTCCTTGTTCTTAAGTCAGAGCCTGTTGCTCCGTGACATGATAGATTTGCCTGTAAGCATCCAGGATCTCTTCTTTTGTCACCGGAAGCCCGATGGTCTTCGTTGTAAAGGAACTGTGTTGCATTTCCCTGATGAATACTTGTATATCGTCATACACTTCCTTAGGCACAGCAACTATTTCATCATCGCCGAAAAGGCTAAACAGACGAAACACATCCAGCCTGTGCTTCCGCAGATCACGTTCATTTACATGGATTCCCTGGGACTTTTTCTCTGTCAGATCCAGCCAGGCTTTCATCTTCATAGGCACAAGATGCTGTGCATCGGCTACAGATATCTCATCAGCCACCTTTTGTCCTGCCAAAAGAAACTCATAGTAGGACTTGTTCAGCAAAATCGCAGAAAGGCTTGAAACCTCATCGTCGATATGCAGAGGCACCAGATGCCCGGAGTAGGAAAAGCGCACCTTGCTTTCCGGTCTGGCAAACAACTCGATCATTTCCGGGAAGCCAGGGGCTTTTGGATTAACAAATCGATAGAACTCAGGCTTTCCACTGCTCCTTTTCCGGGCCTCATAACCGCCCTCTTCAATAAAACTCCAGAAGGCTTTGGCAAATTCCGTGGTGAGAGCCTCAACAATGAGAACCATATCTATGTCCCTGGTAGGACGGAAGCTTTCGCCTGCTTCATCAAAAAGCAGGTCGCAGGCCATTCCTCCAATGAGTATGTACTGATCCTGCCAGGCACGAAATCTTTCTCTAAACACATTGATTCCCTGTACCATCAGTAATCTCCTCCTTCATTGATTCCAAGCTTTTCCCGCAGTTCGTCCAGTTCCTTCTGCACCCGCTCATCTGCCTCGTCATCCAGACACAGCAGAAGTGAGGCATCATCCACACGGGATGTTTCGGACAACAGGAAAGGATCATACTTCCAAACCTCTATAATCTCGCCTCCGAAGTCCCGGAATGTTTGCTCATCGATGATGATATCACTTTGCAGCAGTTTTGCGTTCTCTTTACTGACCGCATATCCGGCGTCTGTGGGAAGAGTGGCCAGCATGGAACCATCCGCAAGAGCTTTAATGCCGCTCAGTTTATAGGGGATGTCTGTCGGAAGCGATTTGACATACACCCGTTTTAGAACGGGAGAACCCATGACGGACATAGCATCTCTCAAGGATTCGCTTTTTTCACCTGCCAGGGACAACAGGTGGGAAGTACCTTCCTCTTTGAGTGATATGAGCCCGGAAGCGTTAAGCAATTGAACGGCCCTTGAGCAGGACGGCTTGGTAAGGCCCAGATTTCTTCCAATCTGCGTCTGGTTCAGCATCTGGCAAGCATCAGCATGATAGAACAGATATAAAAATACCAGCTGGGCGTTGGCACTCATCCGGGAAGATGGTTCCACCGGCGTTTTGATTTTTTCTTCAAAAAAGCTGCCCCAAAAAGGGATGAACAGCTGATTCTGGCCGCCAATGAAAGCCACCTCCGATTCGATCAGATTGGCACGCTGCAGGGATGTCATTTTCCTCAGGTACAGCACCACCGGTTCCTGGCACAGCTGCTGAATGCTTGCCACATGTTTTTTCATGGAGGCAAGATTGCCGCCAACTCTTTCCGGCTCTGCCAGAAGACAGGACTTGCCTCTAAAACTCAGCCGGCTGACCCTGTATCCATGACGAATATAAAAGGGGGTTCCAGCGGGGAAGGAATAGGGAGCTTCCTGAACTGCATCTCCGAATATGTTTCGAATGATCTCAAGCATCTTGTTTCACCTCTGCACGCATTGTATCATTTGATTTGAAACAAGTCAATAAGATGTGAAACATTGCTTTTTATCCTCAGATTTCGTCTGCAGCAGGATCAGGATCTACCGCTCCTTCAAGCAACTCTGCATAAGAATTGTCAGATTCGGTCAAATTTCGTCAAAACAAATCAAAAAGATTTTGGCATGAAAAAACCTCGGAAATGGCGTATTTCCGAGGTTTTTGAGTAGTTGCTTGGTCCCGATTAACGCTTCGAGAACTGCGGAGCGCGTCTCGCCGCTTTGAGGCCGTACTTCTTCCGCTCTTTCATTCTCGGGTCGCGGGTCAGGTAGCCGGCCTTCTTTAAGGTGGGACGGAACTCCCCGTCTACCTTCAGCAGGGCCCGGGCGATGCCGTGGCGGATAGCGCCCGCCTGGCCGGTGAAGCCGCCGCCCTTTACGGTAACCCGCACATCGTACTTATCGGTGGTCTCCGTGGCGGTAAGGGGCTGACGCACCACCACCTTCAGGGTTTCCAGACCGAAATACTCATCAATATCTCTCTTGTTGACCGTAATCTTGCCGGTGCCGGGGATCAGATATACCCGGGCAATGCTTTTCTTGCGCCGGCCGGTGCCATAATACTGAGTCGCCATCATCTAATCCTCCTTAACCCTTGATTTCCAGTATTTCCGGCTGCTGCGCGGCATGGGGATGTTCTGCTCCCGCATACACATGCAGCTTCTTGTACATCTGGTTGCCCAGGGCGCCCTTGGGGAGCATGCCCCGCACCGCGTGTTCAATCACCTGGGTGGGCTTCTTGGCCAGCATTTCCTTCAGGGTGGTGGTCTTCATGCCGCCCACATAACCGCTGTGATGACGGTACAGCTTGTCCGTCAGCTTGTTGCCGGTCACTGTAATCTTTTCTGCATTAATGACGATCACATAATCGCCTGTATCCACATGAGGGGTGAACTGGGGCTTGTTTTTTCCCCGCAGCACCGATGCAACCTCCGAAGCCAGCCGGCCCAGAGTCTTGCCGCTTGCATCAACCAGGTACCACTTACGAGGGGTGGTGTCCGGGTTGGCCATGAATGTATTCATGGGTTTGCCTCCTTATAATCCAGCATTTTCAACGTATTTTCGGCTTTTTTGGCACTGTTGCCGGGGCAGGGAAACAGAGCTCCTTTTGAGCCGTGCCTTGGCATTATAGGACAGATGATCAGGCTTGTCAACGATTTTTTCGATTTGGCCGGATTTTTCACCGAAAATTCAGTTTTTCCTTGTCAGAGGGTGGGCTTGGTGCTATATTGTAAAAGGATATCAAAAGGGAAGGGAGAGACCATGGATTCAGGTCTTCAGAAAGCTAACGGTTCGAAGCGCATAGCCGCATTCCTTTTTGATGTCATCCTGCTGAGCATTCTGGCCGTGGGAATCGGCTACCTTTTTTCCCTGGTAAGCGGATACCAGAACCACTCCCGGGGCTTTGACGAAGCCATGATTCGTTATGAACAGGAATACGGGGTTCAGTTCCGCATCACGGAGGAGACCTACCAGGCCATGACGGCGGAGCAGAAAGCCCAATACGACAATGCGTATGAGGCCTTCACAAGGGATGAATCCGCCATGGAGCATTACCGGAAGATGATGAATCTGATTTTGCTGATGGTGACATTTTCCCTGCTGGGGGCCTATTTGATTCTGGAATTTGCCCTGCCTTTAAAACTGGGCCATGGCCGAACCCTGGGGAAGAAGATTTTCGGCCTGGCGGTGATGGATGTGGAAAGCGTTCGGATCCGGCCCGCTGCCCTGTTTGCCCGGACGGTGCTGGGAAAATTCGCCGTGGAGACCATGGTGCCGGCCTATGTCATCACTATGATATTCTTCGGCATGGCCGGATTGATGGGGACCTTGCTGCTGCTGGGTCTTTTGGTGATGCAGATTGTGATATATTTTACCAGCAGAACCCGCGCGCTGCTGCATGATAAAATCGCCTCCACCGTGGTGGTGGATTATGCTTCCCAGATGATTTACGAAACACGGGAGGAGATGCTGGCGGCAAAGAAGCGGGCGGCAGCGGAGAAAGCCAAGCAGGAGGAGTGGTAATATGAAAGTGGTACTGGACAAACTGACCAAAATCTTCCCCAACCGGGTGAAGGGCGGCGAGGATGTAGTGGCTGTCAACGATTTCACCTTTGAAATCCCGGATGGCAAACTGGTGGGGCTGCTGGGGCCTTCCGGCTGCGGAAAAAGCACCACCCTGTATATGATTTGCGGACTGCAGAAGCCCTCCGGGGGCAAAATCTTCTTCGGGGACGAAGATGTGACGGACCTTTCTCCGGAACACCGGGGGGTGGGCCTGGTTTTCCAGAATTACGCCCTTTATCCCCATATGACGGTAAAGCAGAATATCCTGTATCCCCTGCAGAACCTGAAGGGAGCAGATAAGCTCAGCAAAGAGGAGATGCTAAAGCGGGCCGTGGACGCCGCCAGGCTGGTGCAGATCGATTCGCTCCTGGACCGGAAACCCTCGGAGCTTTCCGGCGGCCAGCAGCAGCGGGTGGCCATTGCCCGGGCCCTGGTGAAAATGCCCCGGGTACTGCTTTTGGACGAGCCTCTGTCCAATCTGGATGCCAGACTGCGCCTCCAGACAAGAGAGGAAATCCGCCGGATCCAGCAGGAAACCGGCATTACCACCATTTTCGTCACCCACGACCAGGACGAGGCCATGAGCATCTCCGACGTGATTGTGGTGATGAAGAAGGGGGTGGTGCAGCAGGTGGATCAGCCCCAGAAGGTATATGATGATCCCGCCAATCTCTTCGTGGCCAAGTTCCTGGGGACGCCCCCCATCAATGTGTTAAACGGCGAGGTGAAGGGCGGCATGCTTTATATAGGAGAGGATGCGGTGATGCCCGTGCCCAAGGCCCCGGAGGGCAAGGTGACGGTGGGCATCCGGCCGGAAGGCTTTGTGCTGGACGAAAACGGCCCCTTCTGCTGCCGCTTAAGCGGGGTGGAAGTCATGGGCCGGGATGTGAGCGTTCTGGCCACCCACGAGGCCTCCGCCAACCCGGTGGTCCGGGCGATTATCAGCGCGGAAAGCAAGATTGACGAACAGGCGGAAACCATCCGCTATTCCTTGAAGCCCCGCAAGCTTTTCCTCTTCCATCCGGAAACGGAAGAGCGGATCCGTTACGAGGACTAAGCCATGGTAGACAGCAAAAAACAATGGAAGGCCTGGATTTATCTGGCACCGGCAATTGTGCTGCTGCTGGTTTTCACGGTTTGGCCGATTATCAACACTATCCGGATGGCGCTTTTGGACGGCTATAACGGCATGGCAGCCATCGGCGGCAAGACCTTCGCCTTCGGGGTGGACAACTTCCGGGCGGTGGTGGAGTATAAAGGCTTCTTCACCTGCCTGCGGAATACCATTCTGCTGTGCGTGATTACGGTGCCGATTTCCACCTTGCTGGCCCTTTTGGTTTCTGCGGCGCTGAACTCCATCAAGTTCCTGCAGAAGCCGCTGCAGACCATCTTTTTCCTGCCCTATGTGACCAATGCCATCGCCATTGGCATGGTCTTTGCCGCCATGTTCAACATGGTGCGCACGGTGCGGGTGGTGCAGACCGCCGGCATTGTGAACAATGTGATCGAATTCTTCGGCGGCACCGCCGTCAACTGGATTAACGCCGGCTCCACTTACTGGGCCAATATGACGGTATTGATTATTTACATTGTCTGGAACGCCCTGCCCTTTAAGATTCTGATTCTGCTGGGCGGCATGCAGAGCATCAACAAACAGTATTACGACGCCGCCAAGGTGGACGGCTCCTCCCGCAGCCGCATTCTCTGGCGCATTACCGTGCCTCTGCTTTCCCCCATGATTGCCTATGTGGTGATTACCGGCTTTATTGCCGGCTTTAAGGAATATACCAGCATCGTGGGTATTTTCGGGGAGAAGATGGGCCCCGCCAGCGATGCGGGCCGCCTGAATACCATGGTGGGTTATATTTACGATGCCCTGCCCAGCAACGACTACGGCCGGGCCAGCGCTGCGGCTCTGATCCTCTTCGGCATCATACTGATTGTCACCCTGATCAATCTGTATGTCAGCAAGAAGCAGGTCCATTATTAAGGAGGCGGCCATGGCAGAACGGATGATGAAAGAAAGAAATCTGCAAAGCGTCACGGCAAAAAGCCGTCTGGGAAACGGCGGCGCCAAGTTTCTGACCTACCTCTTTTTGCTGGTGATGGCGGTAATCGTCCTTTTTCCTTTTTACTGGATGATTATTTCCTCTCTGAAGACTTTGACGGAATACCGCTTAAGCAAGCCCACCTTCTTCCCCCGGACGGTGATGTTCAGCAACTACGGGGAGGCCTTTACCACCGCCAGGCTGGGCCGGCTGTTCACCAATACCCTGATCGTGGGCGTGGTGTCCACCCTGCTGTCCCTGGTGATTACGGTGCTCTCAGCCTTCGCCTTTGCCCGGCTGGAGTTTAAGGGAAAAAACATCCTCTTCGCCGCCCTGCTGGCTACCATGATGATTCCCGGGGAACTGTTCACCATTACCAACTATGCCACGGTGAATACCTTCGGCTGGCTGAATACCTACACGGTGCTGATAGTGCCCTTCCTGGTCAGCGTGTTTTACATCTACCTGCTGCGCCAGAATTTCCTGCAGATTCCCAACGAGCTGTATCTGGCGGCCAAGGTGGACGGCACCTCCGACTTAAAGTACCTTTGGACGGTGATGATTCCCCTGTCCCTGCCCACCCTCATCTCCATCACCATTTTGAAGATGATGGGGGCCTGGAACTCCTACATCTGGCCCCGGCTGGTGGCCAATGATGCGGCCCACCAGATGATTACAAACGGTCTGCGGAACGCCTTCAAGGACGCGGCCGGAGAACAGACCAATTACCCGGTGCAGATGGCGGCGGTGGCCCTGGTGTCCGCCCCCCTGTTCCTGGTGTATATCTTCCTGCGGAAGTATATCATGAAGGGCGTATCCCGCAGCGGGATCAAGGGGTAAGAATCATGCGGGCGCATGAGGGCATGCGGGCGCATGAGGGCATGCGCCCCTACGAGGCAGATTGCAACGCAGTCCGTAGGGGTCGATCCCCAGATCGACCCGAAACACTTTCCACATTGTAGGGGCGAGCACTGAGAGTCCGCCTCCCAATCACAGTCAACACAGAAGAACTCTTCTGCGGCAATAAAAAAACAAAAAGGGAGAACAACAATGAAGAAACTCACTGCACTGCTTCTCGCCGCCGCTATGGTACTGTCCCTGGCTGCCTGCGGCGGAGGCAACACCCCCACCACCACCCAGGCGCCGGCCACCACCCAGGCGCCGGCCACTACGAAAGCGCCGGAGACCACCACGGCGGCCCAGCCGGGCACCACGGCTGCTCCGGCGGAAACGACTGCGGCCCCGGCTGACCCCGGCGTGCCCGGCACCACCGCCACCTATGACGGCAGCGAAGTGACCATCCGTTTCTATCACACCATGGGCACCAAGCTGGTAGAAGTGCTGGACCTCTACATCCAGGAGTTCAACAAGATCTACCCCAACATCCACGTGGAAACCACGGCCATCGGCAGCTATGACGATGTGCGGGACCAGATCGGCACCGAGATTCCCGTGGGCAACCAGCCCAATATCGCTTACTGCTACCCGGACCATGTGGCTATGTACAACCTGGCCGGCGCGGTGCAGACCCTGGATGCCTTCATCAACAGCAGCTCGGAAGTGACCCGGGCGGACGGCAGCAAGGAAGTGCTGGGCCTTACCGAAGAGCAGAAGGCCGACTTCATTGAAGGCTACTACAATGAAGGCCGCCAGTTCGGCGATGGCTTAATGTACACCATGCCCTTCTCCAAATCCACGGAAGTGCTGTACTACAACAAGACCTTCTTCGAAGCCAACGGCATCTCCGTGCCCAAGACCTGGGACGAGCTGAAGGAAGTCTGCGCCAAGATTATTGAGATCGACGAAAACGCCGTTCCCCTGGGCTATGATTCCGAGGCCAACTGGTTCATCACCATGACGGAACAGTACGGCTCTCCTTACACCAGCGCCACCGGGGATCACTATCTCTTTAACCACGAAACCAACCGGAACTTTGTGAAGATGTTCCACGACTGGTATCATGAAGGCTACCTGACCACCCAGACCCTGTACGGCGCCTTCACCTCCGGTCTGTTCACCTCCACGGACACCATTAAGAGCTATATGTCCATCGGCTCCTCCGCCGGCGCTGTGTATCAGCGGCCTGCCAAGGTAGACGACAAGTATCCTTTTGAGGTGGGCATTGCTTCCATCCCTCAGGTGGATCCGGCCAACCCCAAGGTGATTTCCCAGGGCCCCAGCGTATGCATTTTCAAGAAGGCTAACGAGCAGGAAACCCTGGCTGCCTGGCTCTTTGTGAAGTATCTCACCACCAGCGTGGATTTCCAGGCGGAGTTCTCCATGGCTTCCGGTTATGTGCCGGTGCTGAAGTCCGTGGCTACCAACCCCACCTATGCGGAGTTCATCGGCAAGGCTGACGGCGGCGACTTTGTATCTGCCCTGTCTGCCAAGGTTTGTCTGGAACAGGAAAATGCTTACTATACCTCCCCCGCCTTCAACGGTTCCTCCAAGGCCCGTGACCAGGTAGGCGCTTTGATGACCAAGTGTCTGGCGGACGAGTCTGCCGATATCGAAGCCTTTATCAAACAGGCCTTTGAAGATGCCATTGCGGAATGCATTTCCGCTAACCGCTAATGCATTGTGTCATTCTGAGGCCGCAGGCCGAAGAATCCCATCACTTAGTAAGGAGACCCAGAGCCCTGTGCGCAGGATCCATCTGATAACCATATGCCTTTTCCTGATGACGGCCCTTTGTGCCTGCGGAGGAAGTACGCCTGCGGAGACGACTGTACCGGTTACCGCAGTAGATTCTTCGCTGCGCCCTTCGACAGGCCCTTCGACAGGCTCAGGGACCGTCTCAGGGACCGTCTCAGGGACCGATCTTCCCGAATCGGCGCCTTTTACCGACTATGCTGCCGGCCTGGTCCTGGACATGAATTCCGAGACCTTAAAGCAGGAGGTGACGGTCAAAACCTATGTGGACGGGGATACTACCCACTTTCTGGTGCCGGAGAGCGTTTCGGAAAACGGCGTTCTCAAGGCCCGGTATCTGGCCATCAACACCCCGGAGAGCACGGGGAAAATAGAGGCCTATGGCAAAACTGCCGCCCTCTTTACCCGGGAGAAGCTGGAAAATGCCGCAGCCATCCTGATTGAATCGGACGACGGCAAATGGAATCCGGATTCCAACGGAGAGCGGATGCTGGTCTGGGTTTGGTATAAACCCGCCGCGGACAGCGCCTTTCGGAATCTGAATCTGGAGATTCTGCAAAACGGCCTGGCCCTGGCCAATTCCTCCGCCCAAAACCGCTACGGAGAGGCCTGCATGCAGGCCCTGGAGCAGGCCAGAAGCCTGAAGCTGGGCCTGTATTCCGGGGAAAAGGATCCCAATTTCCACTACGGCGAGGCTCACGAGCTGACCCTCAGGGAAATCCGCCTCCACCCGGAGAAGTATGAAAGCCAGAAGGTGGCTTTCGAGGCAGTCATCACCCGTCAGATAGACGGAACGGTCTATGTGGAGGAGTATGACCCGGAGCTGGATCTGTACTTCGGCATGGCGGTTTATCTGGGCCACGATTTATCCGGGGAGGGCCTGGCCATTATGAGCGTAGGCAACCGGGTGCGGATCGTCGGGACGCTCCAGTATTATGAAGCCGGAGAAAGCTGGCAGGTTTCCGGCCTGTCCTACCGGGCCATGCGGCCCCAGGATCCGGGGAATATCCAAAAACTGGGAGAAGGCTACGCACCGGCCTATGTGCGGACGGATCCCCAAAGCTTTGTATCCCGCAAGGTGGAAGTGCCGGAGGAAAAGCAGGCCTATGACTATGGGTTTCTGACGGTGGATTCTACTCTGTCCATGGAAGGCCTTCTGGTGAAGGATGTGGCGTTTACCATGTCCAAGGATCTTTTTTCCGGCTTTGACGGCCTGATTCTCAGCTGTGAAAAGGAGGGGGCCTCGCTGCTGCTGATGCTTTCCCGGAAGGCGCTGGAATCCGGATCGCTCACAGCCCAGGGAGAGGCATTCAAAGGGAAATGCCTGAATATCAAAGGACTGGTTGCCCCTCCCCGGGATATCTATCATCCCATCAAGATACTCTCCTTAAACGACATAGAGATTGTCGACCCGTAAGGGCGGAGATAGAAAAGGAGATTATAATGAAAAAAACTCTTGCATTCTTTTTAGCGCTGGTACTGTGCCTGGGCCTTTTGGCAGGCTGCGGCGGCACTACCACGCCCACCACTACCCAGGCCCCGGCCACCACTCAGGCGCCTGCCACTACGCCGGCCCCGGCCACTACTCCGGCGGCTACGACTCCGGCCCCCACCACCCCGGCGGCCACCACCCCGGCTCCCACCACCGCGGAGCCCCAGCCCTTAGCCAAGCGGGTAACGGAGTATCTCTTTACCCTCTACGGCAAGATGGCGGCCCCCACCCCGGAAGATTATGTGATGCCCGCCAGCCTGACCATTGACGGCAACAAGATTGACATTGCCTGGGAAGTGGAGCATGATTCCGAAAGCGCGGAAGCCATCGTTCTGGCTCAGGAAGACAATGTAATCCGGGTAAACGTGGATGAAGAAACCCCTGAGGAAGTGCATTACACTTTAAAAGCCAATGTGTCTTACGACGGCGTAGAGGATTCCGTGTCCTTTGAACATGTGATTCCCGCTGCCTCCAGCGACCTGTCCGTAGCGGAAACCGTGGCCCGTCTGTATGCCCTGGAGCCCGGTCAGACCCTGCCCGGCACCCATGTGATGCGGGGCACCATTACGGAAATCCCCACGGAATACAGTGCCGATTATGACAACATCACCGTGAATCTGCTGGTGACCGACGAAGATCATATCGTCCAGTGCTACCGCTTAAAAGGCGGCAAGGACCTGGCAGTGGGAGATGAAATCACCGTGATGGGCGCCTTAAAGCGCTACAACGATACCTTCGAATTCGATGCCGGCGCCGTGTACAGCAAGGAAGCCAGCGTGGAAGAGATGAAGCAGCTGCTGGTGCTGGATAAGCTGTATGCCTTAGAGCCCGGGGATTCCTTAAAGGGCACCTATGTGCTGCGGGGAGAAATCACGGAAATCGTGTCTCCTTACAGCGCGGACTACGGCAATATCACCGTGAATATCAAGGTGATGGACGACGAAGAGCGCCTGGTGCAGTGCTACCGCTTAACCGACGGGAAGGACCTGGCGGTAGGGGATGTGATTACCGTGGTAGGCGCCCTGAAGCGCTACAACGATACCTTTGAGTTTGATGCCGGCTGCATTTATTCCAAGGAAATCACCCTGGAGCAGGTGAAGGCAGGCTTCGTGATTGCCCAGCTCTACGCCCTGAATCCCGGCGAGTCCTTAAAGGGCCTTTACACCATGACCGGCGAGATTACGGAAATCGTATCCGCTTACAGTGCGGACTATGGCAATATCTCCGTGAACCTGCTGATTACGGATGAGGAGCATATTGTGCAGTGCTACCGGCTGACCGGCGGCGAGGATCTGAAGGTGGGCGATGTGATTACCGTAACCGGTAACCTTAAGCGCTACAATGACACCTTTGAATTCGATGCCGGCTGCACCTATGTGAAAGTAGAAGAGTAAGAGCGTACGAAAAGGGACAGGGGGACGGAAAGAACCGTCCCCCTGTTCCTTTACAGGAAGGAATTGCCTTAGCACATGAATGCGACCACCCGATTGTTCCGGAAACCCATTACCACCACGATGTGGTTTTTTCTTTGCGCAACGGTCAGCGCTTTTTTATTGGCGGGGCTGTGCCTTTGGATTTCCACCTCTCGGCTGGCAAAGAAGCTGGATGCATCCCACACTGCCATTGCCGTGCGGACGGATGAGCCCATGACGGGAGAGGTGCGCCGTTTTACCCAGGCGGATAAGGCCTATCTGGAGTCCATGGAGGAAGTGAAAGCGGTGCGCAGCCATACCATCAGCGCTGCCGCATCCCCCTCCTTTTCACCCCTGGTGGAGATTGACCGCTTCCAGAGTTTCAGGTCCAAGGGAACTCCCCTGCCCTATTGCCACGGGACCCTTATGGGCCAGGTCCAGGACCGGTATATTTCCCAGGACATGCTCTATGTCTATTTTGACGGTTTTTCTTTGCTGATGGGGGAAGAATATGTCCGGGGCGAGGTGGAAAAGGCGCTGAATTATCAAGGATATTTCACCCTGGCCATCCATCTGGGGGGCGGAGAGGACGCCAAAGACTATTTTCAGACCGGGGATGTGTGCATCGTCAATGGCTATCTGGATCCGGGGATCCAGTATAGCTGGCATATGGTGAATCACAACCAAACCTGGGGGCATCATGTGCTTTTCGGAGGCTTTGCCTTGCAGGAAGGGGAGATATTGAAAGGATATCCGCCGCATTTTGAGAACCAGCCGGAGGAAGCGGTCTTTGCCGAAGCCTACGCCTTTCCTTTGGCCCAGCGTTTAGGCGGCTGGGAGTTATGGGAGAAATATCAAAGCAAGGAAGAACTGGGGCAGCTGGGGAGAGAAGCCTTGGCAGGGGAAATCTGGAAGGATTACCTGGCTGCCTGGGAAAAGCAGCAGCATAGTCTGCCGGTGGTGGGCACGGAGCGCCTGGAAACGGTATATTCCTTTTTGACCAACCGGGCCTCCATCATAGAGGGGCGCAGCTTCACGGAAGAGGAATATGCCTCCGGCGCCCGGGTGCTGATTCTTTCGGAAAAGATGGCTGCCAGGCAGAATCTCAAAGTGGGAGATAAGCTGACGCTGCAGCAGTATCATCCCCTTTACGGGGATCCCGGCGGCATTGGTTTTTCGGTCAGATTCTCTCCCGGACATCCTAAAAACAATCCGGCGGTGGACCTGCTGCGGCTTAATCAAAGCTATGAGCAGGAGGAGGAATTCACCCTGGTCGGCATTTACTCCCTAAGCGGGGAATGGGGCTTCGGTACCTATGATTTCACCCCCAACACGGTTTTTATGCCCCGGAAGGCCCAGATAGCCGGAGCGATAGGCGAGATTCCTCCGGAAGAAGAGGCTAAGGAAGATATTTACGGCATAGAAATCTCCGTCGAGCTGAAAAACGGGCTGGTGAACGATTTCATGCTGAAAATGGATAGGAGTCCCTACGCAGGGCAGTTTTATGCCTTTGATCAGGGCTATGAGGAGGTGCAGAAGGGCATCAACAGCATGGCGGAGTCCATGCAGCGGCTGTTTCTTTTGTCCGTCGCCGCTTTTGTTATATTCCTGCTGCTTTATCTTCTGATGTTTCAGGGGGCGGAGAAAAAGACCCTGGGAACCCTGCGTTCCCTGGGGAATTCCCCCGCCCGGACCGGGGCATACCTTTTTGGCGGCGGCTTTATCATTGCTGCCGGGGGCGTTTTAATCGCTACTCTGGCAGGCGGTCTGATTATGCGCCGGGTACAGGAAAAAATCCTGGCGGATGCGCTGGCGGGCATTGACACAACTGCCAGGGGGCACAGCCTGGTGCTGGGAGAGGAGGCCCTGGCCCGTATGGTCCGGGAGACAGGGATAGAGCCCAAAACCCTGATGCTTCTGGGGGCGGCGGAGCTGGTACTGATTGCCCTTTTGCTGGCCTTCCATGCCTGGCAAATGGCCCGCCGGAACCCCCGGCGGTTGATGGAGGGATAAGGGATGGCTGCTTATGTGCTGAAACGAATCATGCGCCGGCCCTGGAACTCTCTGGCGGGCCTGGTGGTGGCAGGGATTTTCTGCTTTGTGCTTTGCTATCTGGCGGGATACCGCCGGGAGCTGGAGGAGCATTTGGCGGAGGTGAAGGATCAATACGAAATCCTGTGCGTGGTGACAGACAGCCGGGGGGTTCAGTCGGAGAAGCTGAATCTGGCTCCCCGCTTTGAGAAATTTGTACGGGATGAAGAAAAAGGCCTGGGGAAATATGTGAAGGAAGTCCGCATGGTGATGGAAATGCCCCTGGAAAGCGATCTGGGCATCGGCATGCTGATTGCTGCGTCCTCCCAGAAAGCTTGCCGCAAGACCAACCCGGCTTTGGGGGGCAGCTGCGATTATACCGTCGAGGATTTCTTCGGCAGTTCGGAGGATATCTGCCTGGTGCCGGAGGAATTATATGAGGCACTGAAGGATATGGAAATTGGGGCCAGGGTAAGTGTGCCGACCGTTACGGGCCAGGAGGAATTCGTGGACCGCAGTTACAAGGTGGTGGGCCGCTACAAGGGCAGCGAGGCGGATATCATCGTGCCCATGGGGGCTACGGCCCCTCTGCGGGGGTCCGGGGGCGACGCCCGGACGGATTCGCTCACATTTGTGCTGGCGGATAATACGAAAGCTGAAGAAATGATGGAAAAGGCCATGGAGGTCTTTACGGTAGTGGATCTGAATTCCTATTCCAGCCGGCCGGCCCTGACGGTACAGGACAGGCAGTACAAGGCTACAGTGGCGGAGCTGCAGCAAAATATCGGGAGAAGCAATTACCTCGTCCCCATCAGTGTGCTTTTAAGTCTGGCGGCGGGTTTTATGATCGGTTTTCTGTCGGTAAGAGGAGAGACCCGGACCTACGCCCTGATGCGGACCCTGGGGGTCAGGGGGCCTCATTTGATCGGCATGGTGCTGGGAGAGCAGGTGTTGCTGCCGGCTTTGAGTGCTTTGGCCGTGGGGATTCTGACGCGGCAGCCCCTGACGGCGCTTCTGTATTTTGCCTGTCACCTCATCGGCTGTTTTCTGGCCGTTCTGCGGCCTGCTCTGGCAACCCCTACAAAACTGCTGCGGGTACAGGAATAATTATTTCCGTACCCGCTGTACCATCTTCTGATAGGCCGCCTCATCTGTCCGGACCACGGACAGAGGCGTGATGGAGATATGGCCGTATAAAACCACATCCAGATCTTTCTCCGGGTCAAAACTGCCGTCATGGACGGAAAAGCCCCTGGCTTTCACCAGATTGTTTCCCTGATCATCGTAATCGTCTTTAAAATAGGGCCCTCCCTGGCGGGTGATATAAATATCTCCCTCCTCCGGGGGAATATTGACATTGAGGAGCGGGCAGATATCCAAAAGCCGGTGTGTCCGGATATAATCCCAGACCCGGTCCAGATTGCGCCCGGCCGCTTCAAATCCGTCCGGCCAGGTGGAAAAAGCAATGGCGGGCCAGCCGCAGTAGGCTGCTTCAAAAATGGCGGCGCAGGTGCCGGAATAGGCGATATCCGCCCCCATATTGAAACCCCGGTTGATGCCGGAAAGCACCAGATCATAATCTTCCTTCAGCACCTTTTGAGCTACCCGCACGCAGTCCGCCGGGGTGGAATCCACGCTGAGGGCTTTAACCCCCGGCAGAAAGCCTTGGGGCACCACGCTGAAGGCGGCATGAATATTGATACTGTGGCTTTTGGCGCTTTGCTGGGTTTTGGGGGCCACAACGGTGACATCCCCCAGTTTTTTGGCCCAGCGGGCCAGCACCTTAATGCCTTCCGCTTCGATGCCGTCGTCGTTTACCACTAAGATTTTCATAGCCATCCCTCATGTGTGGCTTTGTATTCTCCCAGCTGAGCGTCCGCCTCCGCCACCATTTTCAGGGCTTCCTCCCAGCTGTGGACCGTAGCGCCGCTGGCCCGGTCGTGGCCGCCGCCTCCGTAACGGGCTGCCAGAGGCTGCACCTCGGTAAAACGGGAGCGGAGCCGCACCCGGATGGAGCCGTCTCCATTGTCGATAAAGGCCAGCCAGATGAGGCAGCCCTTGATGGAATCCATCAGGCCGATGGTATTGGAAGCGGCCTCCCGGCTTAAGCCGAAACGTTCCTGCATCTCCCGGGTGACAAACAAATAGGCCACCCCGTTTTCCGTGCGCTCCATATGTTCGTAAACATAGGCCTCGTATTTGAAGAATTCGTAATCCTCCATATACAGCCGGGCAAATAGGCTTTCCGTATCAATGCCCTGATCCAGCAGCACCGCCGCCAGCCGCAGGGTATCCCCCGTGACAGAGGGGAAGCGGAAACGGCCGGAATCCGTCACCATGCCGGTGTAAAGGGCGGTGGCGGCCTCGGGGGTGAGAATCAATTCGTCCTTAAAGCTCACATAAAAATCCACAATCATTTCGCAGATTGAAGAGCGTCCCTCTTCGATCCAGCAGATGTCTCCGTAGGGGAGATCGTTGGCCGGGTGATGATCGATTTTAATCACCTCCGCCGCCAGATGGATTTTCCCGTTGGCAATCCGGTCTTTTGTACCGGTATCCAGCACGATCACCAGAGCCCCTTCATAAAAGCTGTCCGGCGGGGTCTCATCCTCCGGTCCCAGAAAGGCCAGTTCCTCCGAGCGGTCTTCGCTGAGGAGGCGGATATCCTTTTCCGGAAAGCTGGCCCGGAGAATGCCCGCCAGGCCCCGGGTGGAACCCAGGGCATCCCCGTCGGGGCGCTGATGGCGGGTGATGATGATTTTATCGTAGCTTTTGATGGTGTTTAAAATATTCTTTTTGATGGCTTCATTCATGATGCTGCTCCTTTAAGGCGTCCAAATCTTTTAACATGGCGTCCGCTTCTTCCCAGCTCTTCAGGGTGGCGCCGCAGGCCTTGGCATGGCCGCCGCCGCCGTATTTCACCGCAATGGGCTGGACCGTAAGATCCGAAGAGCGCAGCTCCGCATAAATGCCTGCCGGCGCCTCCGTGAAATTGGCCCAGATATCCACCCCTTTCAGATCCGCCATGACCCCTACCATGCCCCGGGAAACCTCAAAGAGATCCATTTCCAGCTGCCGGATTTCCTCGGCGCTGTTTTTCAAATAGGCCACGCCCCCGGGGGTAAACTGAATCTTTCCGGTGAAATAAGCCCGCTGCTTTACCTGCTCCAGGCTGTTGGCATAAAGATTCCGGTAAAGGCTGTTGGTATCGATACCCTGCTCCAGCAGCGCTGCCGCCAGCCGGAGGGTCCGGGGGGTGGTGGCATCATAGCGGAAACGGCCGGAATCCGTCACCATCCCCATATAAAGAGGCAGGGCGGAGCGGGGGGATAGGGCCAGGCCGCAGCTTAAGGCAAAATCCGTCAGCAGGCCGCAGGTGCTTTCGAAGCTGCTGTCGGAAATATCCACCTGGGCGATGGTCTCCTGGAAGAGATGGTGGTCAAAGCGCAGGGTAGCCCCCGCCGTCCGCCAGCGTTCATCCGCTATAAGGGCGGGGCCGCCGCAATCTAAAATAATGCAAAGAGATTGAGGAAACAGGCTGTCCGGCACGTCTTCCGGCTGAGAATCCGGCAGGAAATCGAAGCGGGCGGCGCTGTCCCCCACGGTGAAAAACCGCTTTTCCGGGAAGTTGTCCCGCAGCAGTTCCTTCAGCCCCGTCTGGGCGCCGATGGCGTCTCCGTCCGGCATGGCGTGGCGCTGCAGTATAATGGAATCCCAGCTCCGGATCAGAGCCAGAGCCAGCTGGTATAAGCTGTGCATCAGGATAAAATGGTGCTCCTTTAAGTTTTTAGCCCGTTTATTATAGCACAAGCCGGCGGATTTGGGTAGGCAAAAGGATTAAATTATGATACAATACATTGTTAAGTCCGGTCCGCAGTGCGGTTCGGTGCAGGCAACATCCGGAAAACGAGGTCTCTAATGTTACAAATACAGAATATACTGAAGCAATACCGCAGCGGGGATGTTTTGACCCGGGCCCTGGACGGGGTCAATCTGAATCTGCGGGATAACGAATTCGTGGCGGTCCTGGGTCCTTCCGGCTCCGGAAAAACCACCCTGCTGAATATCATCGGGGGGCTGGATCGTTATGATGACGGGGATATGATTATAGGCGGCGTCTCCACCAAGCATTATAAGGACCGGGACTGGGATACCTACCGGAACCATACCATCGGCTTTGTGTTCCAAAGCTACAACCTGATCCCCCACCAGAGCGTGCTGGCCAATGTGGAACTGGCTCTGACCATCGGAGGCATTTCCAAAGGGGAGCGGCGCCGCCGGGCCCAGACGGCCCTGGAGGCGGTGGGGCTGGGAGACCAGCTGAAAAAGAAACCCTCCCAGCTTTCCGGGGGCCAGATGCAGCGGGTAGCCATTGCCCGGGCCTTGGTGGGAGACCCGAAAATCCTGCTGGCGGACGAACCTACCGGCGCTCTGGATTCCGTTACCAGCGTCCAGGTGATGGAGCTGTTAAAGGAGGTGGCCAAGGATCGGCTGGTGGTGATGGTGACCCATAACCCGGAACTGGCGGAGCGCTATGCCACCCGGATTGTGAACCTGAAGGACGGCCGGGTGGTGGGGGACTCCCATCCCTATGAAGCGAAGGAAGCACCGGTTCTGCCGGAGAAGGCCCCCCGGCAGAAGAAGGCATCCATGAGCTGGCTCACATCCCTGTCCTTATCCTTCAGCAACCTCAGAACCAAACTGGGCCGCACCCTGCTGACGGCCTTTGCCGGCTCCATCGGCATTATCGGAATCGCTTTGATTTTGTCCCTCTCCACCGGGGCGGACCAGTATATCCAGGACATCCAGCGGAATACCATGACCTCCTATCCCATCATGATAGAAGAGCAGACCCTGGACCTTTCTTCCTGGGTGGATATTGCCCAGAATCAGCAGAACCGCCGGCTGAACGGGCCGGAGCATCCCCTGGACGGGATTTATTCCGACAACACCTGGCTGGATATGCGCGCCAATATGCAGGGCAGCATCACGGAAAACAACCTGACCCGCTTTAAGGAATACCTGAATGACCCCGCCTCGCCCATCCATGCCCATCTGGGCAGCAACGGCGTGGTGTACAGCTACAACACGGCCTTTAATGTGTATGTCAAAGACCCTGCCGGGGAAGTGATCAACACTGACGATTTATCCATGCGGCGCACCAATCCCTTCTTCAGCGGCATGAGCATGGGCCGGGGCTCCGACCTCACCGGGGATACCTCCCACAGCTTTTTCGGCGAGATGCTGCCGGATGCGGCCACCGGGCTGGTGAATGAAACCGTGAAGAAGAATTACGAGCTGCTGCTGGGAAATTGGCCAGCGGCTTACGACGAAGTGGTGCTGATCATCAATAAGGACAACGAAATTTCCCTCCGGACCCTTTATGCCCTGGGCTATCTGCCGGCGGAGGAGTACCGCAGCATCATGGAAAAGCTGGACAAGGGAGAAAAGGTGGAGGCGCCTCAGACCCGCCTCAGTTATGAGGATATGATGAAGCAGCCTCTGACCCTGGTGCCGGCAGCGGATCTGTACGAGGAGCAGGCAGACGGCATCTGGCATTTCATCGGCCGGGACCAGCTGGCGGTGGAGGGGGCCCTAAGCCGGGGGATTTCCCTGAAAATCACCGGTATTATCCGGGGCAATGACGACGGCATGGCGGCTCTTTTGCAAAATACCATCGGCTATACCAAGCTGCTGACGGATCATTTGGTGAAGCGGGCGGAGGAGGCTCCCATTATCAAGGCCCAGCAGGCCTCTCCCGGTATCAATGTGCTGAGCGGCCTTTCCTTTGCTCCGTCGGATGACGCCGCCAAAGCGGAGGATGTCAAGGCCTACCTTAAAGCCTTAAGCCTTTCGGAAAAAGCCCTCTTTTATATGAACCTGCTGCGGAGCAGCGGAGCGGACGAGGCGACCCTGGCTCAGCTGCAGACCCTGGGAGAGGCGGGGATGGCCGCCGCCCTGGAGCAGGCCTTAGAGACCAGCATCCCCCAGGAAACCCTGGTGATGCTGTACGATACCTTAATTCCCGCCGGCAGTCTGGAGGACAATCTGAAGGCCTTCGGCCTCATCAGCCTGGACGCTCCCAGCCGCATCAATCTGTACTGCGACTCCTTTGAAGCCAAGGAGCAGGTGGCGGATGATATTGCCCGCTACAATGAAAGCGTCAAGGAAGAGGACAGAATTACCTATACGGATTATGTGGGGCTTTTGATGAGCTCCATCACCCAGATCATTGATGTGATTTCCGTGGTGCTCATTGCCTTCGTGGCCGTGAGCCTGGTGGTGAGCTCTATTATGATCGGGATTATCACCTATATCTCCGTGCTGGAGCGGACCAAGGAAATCGGCGTGCTCCGCTCTTTAGGGGCCTCCAAACGGAATATTGCGGAGGTCTTTAATGCGGAGACCCTGATTATCGGCTTTATCAGCGGGGTGATGGGGATTTTGATCGCCCAGCTGATCCTGATTCCCGGAAACAGCATTATTTATCATTTGACCAAGGACGAAAATGTCCGGGCCTTTGTCCGGCCTCACCACGCCCTGATTCTGATCGGTCTCAGCACCCTGCTGACTTTGATCGGCGGGCTGATTCCTTCGAAGAAGGCGGCGGGCCGGGATCCGGTGGTGGCCCTGCGGACGGAGTAAAAGGAATGAAGCGAAAAGGGACAGGCTTTTTAATAGCTTTGATATGGCTGCTGGCGGGCCTTACCGCCTGCCGGCAGGGAGAAAGCGGCACCCTGCCGCTGCTGACAAGCGTTACGGGGGATGCCCTGCCTTCCCAGTCGGAAACGGCGCCGCCCCAAACGGCGCCACCCCAAACCCCGGCGGCGGAAACCGTGGCAAGTGCCGAAACGCCGGCGGCGGCCGAAACGGAGACAGTGGCGGAGACTCTGCCGGAAACAGAGGAAACAAGTTCGATCCTTCAAACGGAAAAAAGCAGCCGCGTTCCGGCCGCTACCCGGGGCACTCAAGTCCCTCCGTCCACGGACTGCAACACGGAGGAGATTCCTGTCACAGAGGCTCCGCCGGAGGGTCCGGATTATACCCGGGAGGAAAACTGGGCATATCTGGGGACGGAAGAGGACAAGCCGGTGGATGTGTTCTTCGTGGCGCCGACGGTGATTGATGACGGCGTTTATCTGCGGACGGAGGAGGGGATTCAGCGGAAGAAAATGATGCTGTCCCTGAACAACCACCGGGGCATTTACGCAGAGCAGGGAGCCTTTTATGCGCCTTACTACCGGCAAATGGCTGCGGAAGTCTATACCTGGGCCCCGGAAGAACAGAAACCCTGGCGGGACCAGGCTTTCCAGGATGTAGCCGCCGCTTTTCGGGCCTACCTGGATTTGTATAACGCAGGCCGCCCCTTTATTCTGGCGGGCTTTTCCCAGGGCGGTGAGCTGATTATCCGGCTGATGATAGAGTTTTTCGACCCGGACACAGAAGAGGGCCTGGCCCTTTTGGACCGCCTGGTGGCGGTGTATGCCATCGGCGCCGCTTTGCCGGAAAGTACGGTGGCGGCCTACCCCTGGCTTAGGCCTGCGGACAGCGCCTGGGACACGGGGGTCATCATCAGCTTCGATTGCGAGGCGCCGGGGGTGACGGGGACGGTGCTGCTGCCGGCGGGGAGCCGCTCCCTCAGCATCAATCCCTTAAGCTGGAGCCGGGACGGGGACTATGCGGACAAAAGCCTGAATCTGGGGGCTTATTTCCCCGGGATTGATACGGAAGTACCACAGTTTTGCGGCTGTTATATTGAGCCGGAGCGGGGCGCCCTGGTGGTGCCGGGCATCAATCCGGAACATTTTCCCGTGGATGAGGATGTGCTGCCGCCGGGGAACCTCCATGAGTACGATTATCAGTTTTTTTACCGGAATCTCCAGGACAATGTAAGACAGCGCGTGGAGGCCTTTTTCCGGCCTTAAAAAGGAGACGAGAATGATTATCGGTCAGTTTTCGGAATCCTATCCCCCCACCATAGACGGGGTAGGAGGGGTGGTTCACAATTATTGCAAGGAGCTTAGCCGACGAGGGCATGAATGCGTCCATGTGGCGCCGGAAAACAAGGCGGCCGAGGCCACGCCGGAGTACGAACTTATGCTGTACAGGAGCGTGAAGCTCTCTCCCAAAATGCCTTACCGCTATGGGTTTCCCCAGGTGATGCCGGCCTTCAGAAAGGCAGCCATGGCCCGCTCCTTTGAGATTCTTCATGTCCATACCCCTTTTCTGGCGGGACGCTTTGCCCGGGAGATTGCCCGTAAACAGGGGATCCCCCTGGTAGCGACGTTTCACAGCAAATACTACGACGATATCTACCGGGCCACCCATTCGAAGGGCCTTTCCCGCTGGGTGGTGGATGAGATCGTGAAGTTTTACGAATCCTGCGACGAGGTTTGGACCGTGAATGAGCGCACGGCCCTGGTGCTGAAGGAGTATGGCTACAAGGGTCCCATTGTGGTGATGCAAAACGGAGTGGACCTCTCGGAAGGCGAGATGGAGGGGGATATCCGGGATTTGGGATTAGAAGAGGATGTGCCGAAGCTTTTGTTTGTGGGGCAGCAGGATTTCAAGAAAGGCACCCGGCAACTTTTGGAAGCCTGCGGCATTCTGCACCGGGAAGGTATGCCTTTCCAGCTGGTGATGGTGGGAGAAGGCCAGGATCAGATTGCTCTGGCGAAGCAGGCAGGGGCCCTGGGCATCGGCGAGCAGGTGATTTTTACCGGCCGGATATCGGACCGGGGCCGCCTGATGTCTATTTACCGGGCCGCCCGGCTTTTCCTTTTCCCGTCGCTGTATGATACCTCCGGCCTGGTGGTGCGGGAGGCGGCCCTGGCCGGCACCCCTTCCCTGGTGGTGGAGGGCAGCTGTGCCGCAGAGGGCATGGAAGACGGGGTGAACGGCTATCTTTGCGACGGCACGCCCCAGGATATCGCCCGGAAAATCAAGGAAGCCCTGCCCACAGCGGAGGCGGTGGGGCAGAGGGCCCGCCAGACCATTCCCATTACCTGGGAGCTGATCGGAGGGCATATAGAAGAACGCTACAAAGCCCTGATACAATCGTGAGGGGTATATTTCAAACGGAAAGAAGGAAGATAAGATGAAGAAGGTTCTGGGATGGCTATTGTGTTTCGTCCTGTTGACGGTGCTGCTGACTGCCTGCGGAGGCGGCGCAGATGGCCGGACCACCACGGAGGCCACGGCCCGGCCGGCGGAAAAAACCGCTCTGCGGCTGGGGCTTCTGGCCGGTCCCACCGGCATGGGAGGCGCCAGGCTGCTGCAGGAAGCGGCAGAGGGAAAAACGGTGAATGCGTATCAGCATACGATTTTCAATGCGCCGGACGAGGTGACGGCGAAGCTCATCAGCGGGGAACTGGATATAGCGGCGGTGCCCACCAATCTGGCGGCGGTGCTGTATAAAAAGACCCAGGGCGGGATTCAGCTTCTGGCCCTGAATACCTTAGGGGTGCTGCATCTGGTAAGAGCCGAGGGAGAAAGTATCACTTCCCTGGAGGATCTGAAGGGGAAGACCATTTACTCCTCCGGCCAGGCAGCGGTGCCGGAATATGTGCTGGATTATATTTTGGACAGCTACGGCTTAAAGGACCAGGTGACGGTAGTTTATGAAGCGGAGCATGATGCGGTGATTGCGGCCCTGGCTGCGGGAAAGGCCAAATGGGCGGTCCTGCCGGAACCCAAGGTGACGGCGGCTTTGAGCCAGGTTTCCGGGCTGGCCAAGGCCCTGGATTTGACGGAGGAATGGAACAAGGCGGTGGAAAAGCGGGGCGGTGAAAAGGCCGTGCTGTCCATGGGCTGCGTGGTGGTGCGGAAAGAGACGGCCCAGGCTCATCCCGAGGCGGTGGAGGCCTTCCTGAAGGAGTATCAGGCTTCTATCGAATATATGAAGGATCCCGCCAATCTGGATGCCGCCGCCGGTCTGTGCGAGCGCTTCGGCATCATTCCCAAGGCGCCGGTGGCAAAAAAGGCTTTGCCGGGGAGCAATCTCTGTTTTGTGGCCGGGGCTGAGATGAAGGCCCAGATCGCTCCTTTTTATCAAATTCTCTTTGACTATAACCCGGCTTCCGTAGGCGGCGCCCTGCCGGAGGACGCCTTCTATTATGGCAAATAAGGCCGGAAAAGGCAGAAAAATCGCGGCCGCCCTGGGGGTGGCCGTCTTTTGGTTATTGATTTGGCAGCTGCTGGCCCTGCTGGTGGGCCGGGAGGTGGTGCTTTCCCCGCCCCTGACGGTGTTCAAAACCCTGGGGGAAATGGTGCAGGAGGGGAGCTTTTGGCTGGCCCTGGGGGCCTCCCTGCTGCGGATTCTGGCAGGCTTTGCTTTGGGGGTACTTCTGGGGGCGGCTCTGGGGCTGCTCACTGCTTTTTGCCGGCCGCTGCGGGTGCTGTTTAGCCCTTTTATGAGTGTGGTGAAGGCCACCCCCGTGGCTTCCTTTATCATTCTGCTCTTGTTTTTCATGGGCAATCAATGGATCCCGGTGCTCATCGCCGCCTTGATGGTGATGCCCATCATCTGGGCCGGGGTGATGAAGGGCATTGAAGAAACGGACCGGGGCCTGTTGGAAATGGGCCGGGTTTTTGAACTGGGCTGGGGCTGGCAGCTGCGGCATATTTACGGTCCTTCGGTAAAAGCCTTTTTCCGGCCCGCCGCCTTAACGGCCCTGGGTCTGTCCTGGAAAGCGGGGATTGCGGCAGAGGTGCTGGCGGCCCCGGAACATTCCCTGGGAGGCATGCTGTACCGGGCCAAGATTTATTTGGAAAATCCCCGGATGCTGGCTCTGACTCTCTGCGTGATTCTCATCAGCATGGGGCTGGAGCTTTTGTTAAAGAAACTGCTTCAGGGGAGCGGGGGGCAGGAGACAAGCCTTTCGTCAGGAGGCGCAAAATGATTCGGCTGGAACATGTTTCTAAATCTTATGAGTCCAAAAGGGTGTTTCAGGACCTGAATGCCGCATTTTCCCTGAATCAGTCTTATCTTCTGACCGGTGCCTCCGGGGCAGGGAAAACCACCCTGCTGCGGCTTTTGGCGGGGCTGGAAGAGCCGGAGAGTGGCCGCATCATCCGCCCGGAGGGTCTGCGGATCCGCCTGGTATTTCAGGAGGACCGGCTGCTGCCGGGGCTAAATGTCAGGAATAATGTGATTTTAGAAAAGGGCGGGGCGGAAAAGGCCCAGGCCCTGCTGGAAGAATTGGGTTTGGGGCCGGAGGCCGGCGCCTTGCCGGAAAGCCTCTCCGGGGGCATGAAGCGCCGGGTGGCCCTGGCCAGGGCTCTGTGCGCGTCGCCGGATGTGCTGCTTTTGGATGAGCCCTTTAACGGCCTGGATGAGGCCTGGCGGAGACGGGCGGCGGCTTTGATTTTCCGGGAAATGGCGGGGAAGTGCGTTATCTGCGCCACCCATTATCCGGAGGAAATGACGCCTTATGCGCACGAGCGGATCGGTTTGGATTAAGAGGAGATAAAAATGACTGTACGCTATTGGATTTCGTCCCTGAGGGGAAAGGGCGCAGGGCCTGCCGGCCGGGTATCCCGGGCCAGGGCTGTGAGGTGCTTTCATGAAAGCGTTCCGGGCTATAGGAAAAGCCCCCTGGTCAGTCTGCCCGGGCTGGCTAAGCAGCTGGGAGTTCAGGGGATTTATGTGAAAGATGAATCCGGCCGCTTCGGCCTGCAGGCCTTTAAGGGCCTGGGGGGCAGCTATGCCATGTTCCGCATCCTGTGCGATAGATTCGGCCTGGATCCGGAGACGGCTTCCCTGGAGGATTTTCGGCAGCCGGAGCGGCAGGAGGCCTTATCCCGCATTCATTTTGTCACCTGTACCGACGGCAATCATGGCCGGGGGATTGCCTGGGCGGCGGGGCTTTTCGGCTGCCGGGCCCATGTGTATATGCCCTACGGCACCCAGGCGGTGCGGGCGGAGAACATCCGCCGGGCGGGGCCGGCAGAGGTCAGCATTACGGATTTAAGCTACGACGATACCGTGGCCTATGCCAGTAAGCGGGCGGCTAAAGAGGGCTGGATACTGATTCAGGATACGGCCTGGGAGGGGTATGAAGAGATTCCCGGCTGGATTGTGGAAGGCTATCTGACCCTGGCGGCGGAAGCGGTGGAGGATTTGGAGGCCTTATCCCTCCGGCCTACCCATCTGTTTTTGCAGGCGGGGGTAGGGGCCATGGCGGGCTCGGTGCTGTCCTATATGGTGGATTATTACGGCGAAAACAAGCCGGTGACTCTCATAGTGGAGCCGGTGGTGGCGGACTGCCACTTCCGCTCCGCTCAGGCGGGGGACGGGCAGGCCCGCAGCGTGGAAGGCGCTCCCGTCACCATCATGGCGGGGCTGAATTGTGGCACCCCCTGCAGCCTCACCTGGCCTGTCATCCGGGATTATGCGGAGGGGTATCTTTCCTGCGATGATCCCGTGGCGGTAGCCGGTATGCGGGCTTATGCAGCGGGGCTTGAAGGAGACCCGAAAATCATTTCCGGAGAATCCGGCGCCGCCCCCCTGGGAGCCCTCCTGGCCCTGATGCAGGAAGAGGCGCTGGATGAGGCCCGGAAAGCCTTTAAGCTGGGGCCGGAGGCTGTGATTCTGCTCATCAATACGGAAGGGGCCACGGACCCGGAAAACTACCGGAAGATCGTGGGTTGAAATAAAAAAAGTGCACCACGGGACAGGTTCCCTGGTGCACTTCTTCTAAAAGGCATCAAGGGACAGGTCCCCTGGTGCCTATATTTCTTACGCGGCTGCCGCCGGGCCGGGGCTTTCCCCGCCCCCTTTGTTGAAAACAAACTTCTGGGCCAGGATGATTAAGGCCAGGCAGCCCAGGCCGATCAGGTCTGTGACCCAGCCGCTGTCGATCAGCAGGAAGGCTCCCGCCCCGGCGATGACCCGCAGGATGATATTCATCTTCCCGAAGAGGTATCCTTCCACCGCGGCGGAAATCAGCAGCACCCCGGCGCAGGCCGTCACCACCACCTGGATGCCGGAGAGGAGAGTCACGCCTTCCAGCAGCAGCTGTTTGTTATACACAAACATGAAGGGGACGATAAAGCCTGCCAGGGCCAGCTTCACGGATTGCCAGCCGGTTTTCATGGGACTGCCTCCCGAAAGGCCTGCGGCCGCAAAAGAAGCCAGGGCCACCGGCGGCGTCAGGTTGGCGAACATGGCAAAGTAGAAGCAGAACATATGGGCCGCAATATCCGGCTGTCCCAGCTCCACCAGAGCCGGCGCGGCAATGGTGGCGGTAATGAGGTAGGAGGGAATGGAAGGCAGGCCCATGCCCAGAATCATGCAGGTCACCATGGTGAAGAGCAGGGTCAGGAACAGGCTCTGCTGGCCGATGCTGATGATGGAGCGGGCCACATTCAGGGCAAAGCCGGTAAGGCCGCAAACCCCTACGATAATGCCCACGCAGGCGCAGGCCATGGCCACGGAAACCGTGGATTTGGCGCCGGCCACAAAGGCATCGCCGATATCTTTAAGGCTCATACGGCTGATGGGTCTGAGCTGCGCTACCACAATGGTCACCACGATGGTCCAGAAGGCGCTCATTATTACCGTGTTGCCGCTGAAAATCAGCATGTACAGCAGGAAAACGATGGGAATCAGCAAATGGCCCCGTTCCTTAAACACTTCCTTGACCCGGGGCAGGCGGTCCTTGGGGATGCCCAGCAGGTGGTCCTTGGTGGCCCGCATCTGCACCTGGATGATGATGCCCAGGTAATAAATGAGGGCAGGAATCACCGCCGCTTTAATAATCACCGGATACTTCACTCCCAGGGTTTCCGCCATCACGAAGGCAGCGGCCCCCATAATGGGCGGCAGGAGCTGTCCTCCCACGGAGGCTGTCGCTTCCACGGCACCGGCGAATTCCTTGGAATAGCCGGTTTTCTTCATCAGGGGAATGGTAAAGGCGCCGGTGGTCACTACATTGGCCACGGCGGAGCCGTTGATGGAGCCTAAAAAGCCGGAGGCCAGCACCGCCACCTTGGCGGGGCCGCCCTTGGTATGGCCGGCCAGGGCGTTGGCGATATCGTTAAAGAACTGGCCCATCCCGCATTTATTCATCACTTCGCCGAAAATGATGAACAAAACGATATAGGTGGCGGCCACCTTGATGGAGGTGCCGTATATGCCGTAAATATCCGTGGTCAGATAGGTCACTACCCGCTGCCAGGTGTAGCCCCGGTGCATGAAAATGCCGGGGAACTGCCGCCCGAAGATGGCATACAGCAGGAAAATCACGGACAGAATGGGCAGGGCCCAGCCGCTGAGCCGCCAGGAGGCGATCAGTACCAGAATAATCAAAACCGTGCCGTAAATGATATCAATGGTTTCTCCTTCAAATCCGGTGGAAATAAATACCGGATAGCGGACAAACACATAAATCGGCATGGCGATGGAGATCACAATCATAATCCAGTCATACCAGGCAATCTTTTTCCGGCTGGATTTCTTAAAGGCCGGATACAAGGCAAAGCCCAGCATGAGAATCATGCCTACATGGATGGCATGATGCTTGATATTTACCATCTGCAAAAGGCGGATGCCGGAGGCATAGGCCAGATGGTAGAGCGTAAAGAGGAGACAAAGCACATAGACGCTGATCCGAAGCCAGGGCTGTTCGAAGACCCGGGTGCGGGACTCCTTTTCGAATTTTTCCATGACTTCAGCGCTTTTCTCTGCCCCGATATTCGCAGCTTCTTCCGCTGTCTGGTTGATTTCTTTTGTTTTATCGGACACCTGTGAGATACCCCCTAACTGTAATTATTTCTCCCCGTATCCTGCTGGCGTCCGGCAGGCTTCGGAAGTCAAACACCTCGGTTCCGTTCAGGCAGAGGCCTTTCATATAAGTGGCGGATGTGATCCAGCTGAAGACGGGGAAATAGCTGTTGATTTCCTCCATCCATACCAGGCCGTCTTCCACCCGGGTGGGCACATCCATTTCCGCCGGAATGCCGGCGCCATAGCCTGCCACCGCTATGGAATCCAGATTAAAACCGCCCTCCTCGGTCACGGTATAATACTCAAACCAGGGAATATGCTCAAAGGAATGCTCGATTTCCAGCCGGAGCTTGTCGCCGGTTTGAATGGCCGTGGAGAACACTACCTGCTCCCGCACCCGGTCGTAAAGCTGAAAGCGCCTGCCCCGGGGCACGAAAAAGCCCAGATAAAGCAGCAAAGCCAGCGCGGCGCCCAGACAAAACAGGAGCGGGAGGGTTTTCTTTTTGTTCATAGGATAGTCAATAATGCGGGAAAGCGGGAGGAGATATTATCCTCCCGCCTTCAGAATAAAGCCTTCAGCTTATTTGCTGAAGCCGTGATCCTTCCAGAAGGCTTCCGCACCGGGGTGCAGAGGCAGCTGGATGTCGCTGATGCCGAAGCTTAAGTCAATGTTCTTGTCTGCGGCATTGTGGGAGGCTTTGATGGTGGAGATATTGGCGAACACGCCTTCCAGGATATCGTATACCATCTCGTTGCTCAGATCCTTGCGGACCAGCATGATATTGTACACGAATACGCCTTCCACATCCTCTTTGTTGTTGTAGGTGTTGGCGGGAATCACAGACTTGGCATAGTAGGGATTCTCGGAAACCAGTTTGTCACGGCCGGCGCCGTCAATGGGCACCACCACCATGTTGTACTGGGTTCCCAGTTCCATTACCGTGGCGTTGGGCAGGCCGGAGGTGACGAACACGGCGTCGCACTGACCGTTCTTCATGTTGTCGATGGCTTCGCCGTAGGCCAGGTAGTCGGGGGTGATGTCATTGTAGGTGATGCCGTAAGCAGCCAGGATCATCCGGGCGTTGATTTCCACGCCGGAGTTGGAGGCGCCTACGCCTACCCGCTTGCCCCGCAGATCCTCTACGGACTTGATGCCGGTGTTTTCCGTGGTGACCAGCTGCACATAGTTGGGCCACAGACGCATTAAGGCCATCAGATCGGTGGCGGCTTCCTTGCCTTCATAGGCGCCGGTGGCGGTGTAAGCCTGCATGACGGCGTCCTGCATGGCAATGGCGATTTCGCATTCCTTCTTCAGAATATTCTGGATATTCTGACCGGTGGCATTGGTGGCTTCCGCAGAGGTCTTGTAACCGTAGTTCTGCAGAGCGGTGGCAAAGGCGCCGCCGATGGGGAAATAAATTCCCGAGGTGGGGCCGGTGCCTACGGTAATCAGTTCTTTGGCGCGCTGTTCAGCCGTAAGGCCTTTTCCGCTGGGGGCTGCCGTGGTGCCGGTGCCGCCGGAAGCGGTGGTGGCCGGTGCTGCCGTTGTGGTGGGGGTGCTGCCGCCGCCGCAGGCGGTAAGACCCAGAACCATCACTGCCGCCAGCAATAAGGCAATCAGTTTCTTCATTTTTCTTCCTCCTTTTACAGGGCCCCTTCAGGCGGGGCAATCCTGTGTTATGGAAAGTATTTTAATCAATTATACCAATTCTGTCAATTATATCTTCGTTTTTTTGCGCCGTGGCCGAATGAATAAAGCAGGGGATAAAAAAGGCGGCCCGTAGGCCGCCCTATCAGGATAATTTTTTATTTCAGTTCCGGATTTAAGGGCATCTCCCATTCGGTGATGTCCGTGTGGAGCAGGTGGTGGGACTTATGGCCCAGCGGCTTCTCCAGGAACTGCTCGTAAAGGGCCGTCACATCGCTGTTTTCGTGGGAATAGCGGATCTGGCTGTCCTTGTCCAGGTTCCAGAGCACGGTGCCCCGTGTATCCGCCAGCTCCTGGCCCTCGTGGATGGGCTGGCCGCCGCCTCCGGCGCAGCCGCCGGGACAGGCCATGATTTCCACGAAGTCGTATTCCACCTCGCCGGCCTTCACCGCCTCCATCAGGGCCCGGGTATTCCCCAGCCCGCTGGCTACCGCCACCCGCACGGTGCCGGCGCCGGGCACTTCGAAGCTGGCTTCCTTCCAGCCCTTCATGCCCCGGACTGCCGTAAAGGCATCCGCAGGGGGATTGTTCCCCGTCACCAGATAATAAGCGCTGCGCAGAGCCGCATCCATCACGCCGCCGGTGGCGCCGAAAATCACTGCCGCCCCGGTGCCGCTGCCCAAAGGAGAATCAAAGCTTTCTTCCTTCAGCTGCTTTACATTCACATGATAACTCCGCAGCAGACGGGCCAGCTCCCGGGTGGTGATGACCACATCCACATCCGGATCCCCGCAGGCATCCTTCAGATTGGGCAGGGCCGCCTCGCTCTTCTTGGCGGTGCAGGGCATCACGGAAATCACCCGCATGTTGTGGGGATCCACCCCGATTTTCTCCGCAAAGAAGCTCTTGGCTACGGCGCCGAACATGGCCTGGGGCGATTTGGCGGTGGAGAGATTCTTCTGGTATTCCGGGAACTGGGACTTCACAAATCGTACCCAGCCGGGGCAGCAGGAGGTAAACATGGGCCAGCTGTATTCATCCCGATGGGTGAAGCGTTCAATGAACTCGCTGCCTTCCTCCATAATGGTCAGATCCGCCGTGAAATTGGTATCAAATACATAATCAAAGCCCAGGGCTCTGAGGGCCGCGGCCATACGGCCCACGGTGGCTTCCTCCCGGCTAAGGCCCAGCTGCTCGGCCCAGGCTGCCCGGACGGCCGGGGCCACCTGCACCACGGTGGTGATAGCCGGGTCCTCCAGAGCCGCCACTACCTGGGCTGTATCGTCCCGGATGGAGAGAGCGCCAACAGGACAGTGAGTGATGCACTGGCCGCAAAGAGCGCAGTCCGCTTCCTTGAAATCCCGGTTTAAGCGTACCCCCACATTGGTGCGGGAGCCGGAACCCATTACATCCCAGATCCGCAGGGTCTGGATCTTATCGCAGACCTGGACGCAGCGCATACACTTGATGCACTTGGAGTCCTTTCGGATGAGATAATTGTCCCCGGGCCACTCGTTTTTCCGCACATCCTTGGGGTAAGGGTTGTCGATCACGCCGAATTCCGAAGCCAGATCCTGCAGCTGGCAGTTCCGGTTCCGCACACAGGTGGTACAGTCCCCGTCATGCTGGGACAGGATCAGTTTCAGATTGGTTTCCCGGGCGGTTTTGGCCCGGTGGGAATTGGTATAAACCACCATGCCGTCAAAGACCTTCTCCGTGCAGGCGGGAATCAGGCGCTCAAAGCCCTCCACCTCCACCACGCAGATCCGGCAGGCGGAGATTTCATTGATCTCCTTCAAATAGCAGAGGGTGGGAACGAAGATGCCCAGAGAGGCTGCTGCCTGCAGAATCGTATATCCTTCCGGGACGGAACCCTGCCGTCCGTCAATCGTCAGCTTTACCATTTCGTCTCTCTCCCTCCTCTAAAGTTGCCGAAGCCGAAGTAATCGCAGTGCAGGCAGCGGGAAGATTCCAGATTCGCCTGCATGCAGGTCATTTCGTGCTCGATGGCGTCAAAGTCGTGCTTGCGTTCATTAGCTTCCCGCTCCGTCAAGTTGATGCGGCCCCGCTGCACCACGCTGTTGATCTTGGGATCCGGCAGAATCACATCTGCGGAAATCTCGTGGTTGAAGCCCAGGAACTCGTCAATATTGGCGGCAGCCACCTTGCCGGCGGCAATGGCCCGGATAGCGGTGGCGGGCCCGGTGACGCAGTCCCCGCCGGCGAAAATCTTCTCATCGCCTACATGGGCGTCGTCTCCTGCCATCAGGTTGCCCCGCTTGACGGTGATGCCGGATTCTTCGAAATGCCGGGATTCAATGCCCTGGCCGATGGCCATCACAATCAGATCCGCCGGTACCCGGATTTCTCCCGCATCGGAATTTACGGGAGAAGGACGGCCGCCCTTATCGTAGGCGCCGGAAACCTGGGGCTTCACCCACAGGGCCACGGCGTTGCCTTCTTCGTCCGCTTCGATGCGCACGGGGGCCATCATGGTCAAAAGCTCCACGCCTTCCGCCAGAGCGCCTTCCACTTCCTCCGGCAGGGCGGTCATATCCGCCTGGCGGCGCCGGTACACGCAGGTCACCTTTTCGGCCCCCAAACGCACGGCGGAACGGTTCACATCCATGGCCACATTGCCGCCGCCGATCACCACTACCTTCTTGCCGCTGAAATCAGGCATTTCGTAATCTCCGATGCCCCGCAGCATTTCCACGGCGCTGGTGACCCGCCCCGCATCTTCCCCGGGGATGCCCGCCTTCCGGTCCGTATGGGCACCGATGGCAATGTAAATGGCGTCATAATCCGCTTTCAGCTGTTCCATGGTGATATCCTTGCCGATATCCACCTCGGTCTTGGCTTCCACGCCGGTGGAGAGGATGGACTTGATTTCCCGGTCCAGCTCTTCCCGGGGGAAACGGTAGCTGGGAATGCCGTAGCGCAGCATGCCCCCCAGCTGCTTTCTCTTTTCAAATACGGTGGCCTGGTGGCCCATCAGCTGCAGATAATACGCCGCGGAAAGGCCGCTGGGGCCGCCGCCGATCACCGCCACCTTCTTGCCCGTATGGGTGGCGCAAAGGGGCTGAGGCACATCCCCGGCCTGATTCACCGCAAATTTCTTTAAGCCCCGGATATTGATGGGATCGTCCACCATGCTTCGGCGGCAGCGGCTCTCGCAGGGATGCTCGCAAATATAGGCGCAGGCCGTAGGGAAAGGATTGTCCTTGCGGATCAGCCGCACCGCATCCGCCGGACGGCCGTGGGCAATCAGGGAAATGTAGCCGGGTACATCCACTCCTGCCGGGCAAAGCGTGATGCAAGGCACGGAATTGCGGTGGGAGGCCAGGCATTGATGATGCTGGATATGGGCCCTGAAATCGTCTTCAAAGCCGGCCATGCCGTTTAGAACCAGCTGGGCGGCATTAAAGCCGATGGCGCAGTCTGCGCTGTCCGCAATGTTTTGGGCGGTGGCCCGGATCTGCTCTAAGGCATCCGGCGCCGCTTCCCCGTCCAGCACCTGAGTCAGGAGGGCGGAGAGTTTGCCGAGACCGATGCGGCAGGGGGTGCATTTGCCGCAGGATTGGGCATGGCACAGATTCAGGAAACTAAGGGTCACATCAATGGGGCAGAGCCCGGAAGGGCTTGCGGCAATGCGCCGTTCCATTCCCGCATACATGCTGTCCACTAATTCCTGAGCCTGGCTTTTCGTTCTGATACTGAGTCTGCTCATAGTGTCTCCTTGAGATGATTGGGCGGCGGGAAACCGCCTGATTTTTGCTGCCGTAACGCACAAGATTCTTCGTTTATACTTTATCAAATTAAGGGGACGGCGGTCAAGAAACGAGACTTTTTATATGATAGAAATAAAGGTGAAAAAACTACCAATATAAAGTTAGCAAGCACTAACTGAACAAATGTGCAATTTTTTGCTGATTATTAAAGATGTCTCTCCGGGAGAAAGGGAAAGGGATCTTCGGCCGGGGGGGAGGATGGGTCTGGAATAATAAGGTATACAGAGCAAATATCCTTCTAAAACAGCATGAAATCCTCAAAAAAACTTAAAAAGAAAATGTTGAAAACTTGACATAAAGAGGATAGATTGATAGTCTCTAAAGAGACTTTTACAGAAGGTCGAAAACTCAAAACAGAGAAAGGAGCAAAACATAATGAAAGGTTTTGCGATGCTCAAGATCGGCGAAGTAGGCTGGATCGAGAAGGAACGTCCCGTCTGCGGGCCTATGGATGCTATTTGTAAGCCCCTTGCCATTGCTATCTGCACCTCCGACGTACACACCGTATGGGAAGGCGCCGTAGGCGATCGTCACAACATGATTCTGGGCCACGAAGGCTGCGCCGAAGTGGTGGAAGTAGGCGAACTGGTTAAGGATTTCAAGCCTGGCGATAAGGTGCTGGTACCCGCCATCACCCCCGACTGGAACTCCCTGGAAGCCCAGGCTGGCTATTCCATGCATTCCGGCGGCATGCTGGCCGGCTGGAAGTTCTCCAACTTCAAAGATGGTCTGGATTCCGAATATTTCCATGTAAACGATGCGGACGGCAACCTGGCCCACATGCCCGAAGGCATGAGCCTGGAAGATGCCTGCATGCTGTCTGATATGGTTCCTACCGGCTTCCACGGCGTAGAGCTGGCGGATGTGCAGTTCGGCGACACCGTGCTGGTAATCGGCATCGGCCCCGTGGGTCTGATGAGCGTAGCCGGCGCCCGTCTGCGCGGCGCTTCCCGCATCATCGCTGTGGGTACCCGTCCTACCTGCGTAGAGGCTGCCAAGTTCTATGGCGCTGACGAATTCATCAGCTACAAGAACGGCACCATCGAAGATCAGGTTCTGGCCATGACCAATGGCAAGGGCGTTGACAAGGTTATCGTAGCCGGCGGCGGCGTAGAGACCTTCGAATCCGCTATCAAGGCTCTGAAGGCCGGCGGCAAGATCGGCAACGTAAACTACCTGGGCAGCGGCGACTATGTGACCATCCCTCGTGTGGAATGGGGCGTAGGCATGGGCCACAAGCAGCTTCAGGGCGGCCTGATGCCCGGCGGACGTCTGCGCATGGAGAAGCTGGGCGCTCTGGTTTCCTCCGGCAAGCTGGATGTCAGCAAGCTGTCCACCCATGTATTCCATGGTTGGGAGCACATTCCGGAAGCTCTGCAGCTGATGAAGGATAAGCCCGCTGATCTGATCAAGCCCGTGGTAATCCTGGACAATCAGCCCTGATAAAAACAGCGGGCTCATCAGGGGATGAGCCCCTACGGAGAAGCTTACTGCGTAGTTCGTAGGGGCCGATGCCCTCATCGGCCCGCATACATACGGGGGCGGCCAGTGGCCGCCCTTTTTTGAGGGAGCAGTGTCATTCTGAGCGGAGGGCCGTCAGGCCAGGAGTCGAAGAATCTTTCATCTTCCGTCTCCGTATAAGATCCTTCGACTCGCTTCGCTCGCTCAGGATGACACCTATACAGTTATGAAAATATTAATTGTCTCCGGCTTTTTGGGAGCCGGCAAAACCACCTTTATTAAAGAACTGATTCGCCGCAGCGGCACCCGCCCCGTCATCATGGAAAATGAGTACGGGGAAAACAATCTGGACGCGCAGGAACTGGAGCGCGTAATCGAGTCGCCCTCCCCCGCCCCTGACGGGGCACCCTCCCCCGCGTCCGGGAGAGGGCAGGAGATGAAAATCCTGGAATTTATGGAGGGCTGTGTTTGCTGTACCATGAAGGACAGCTTTGTGAATTCGGTGCTGACCATTTTCTCCGGTCTGGCGCCGGAATATCTGGTGATCGAACCCACGGGAGTGGGGCGCCTCTCCAGCATTCTGGAGAATCTGAAGCCCATACTCCATGACAATATAGAAATCCTAAAGCCGGTGGTAGTCTTGTCTCCCCGGACCTACGCCGCCAATATGGCGGAATGGCCCGGTCTCTACCGGGATCAGGTGGCCAACGCGGCTGTCGTTGTCTTTTCCAAGGGAGAGCAGGAGGATCCGGCTCTGCTGGCGGAAGTGGCGGGACAGATCCGGGAAATCAATCCCCGGGCGGAAATTGTGCAGGAGCATTACAGCCGGCGGCCGGATGCCTGGTGGCGGAGCCTTATGGATCTGCCGGCGGAGGAGCTGGCCGTCACGGAGGAAGGCGCGGCAGAGCGCTTTGACCAATTGAGCCTCCACGGCGCCCATCTGGAAACGCCCGCCCAGCTGATCCTGCTTTTAGAGGATTGCCTTCGGGGAGAAATGGGGCATATCCCCCGGGCCAAGGGGGTGCTGCCGGTGGGAGACGAGTGGTTCCGTTTCGATCTGGCAGACAGGCAATATGCCATCACCGGGGCGCCGGAGGGAGAAATCCAGTGTGTGTTTATCGGCCGGGATCTTCGGGAGGATGCGCTTTGCCGCCGCCTGGGGACTTCCCGGGAGGACGAGGCCTTTTATAATCCCCGGATGCGGTTTGGATGACTGGTACCCCGACAGAAAGAAGGAAAAATGAGAAGAATCCAAAAGCCCGGGGAATCGCCTTCCTGCAGGCTTTTGGAGACGGTGCCGCCGCCCTTTTCACCTTGACAGTCTCCGGGATATGGGATAGAATTAGTTGAGATTTGTACCCCTTATCTTGAGGTATTTATGAGCAGAAGAGAGCAATTTGACAAATATATCGATCTGACTCTGAAGGTGCGGAGTCTGTCTTCTCCGTTGACGAATGAGACGGAAGGGGATAAGGGATACCGGGATACCCTGCTGGAGAACTTTAAAAGCATCCGGACCTTTGCGGTGGAAAAAAAAGAGATTCTGGAGAATCATATCAATCCCCTGCTGAACTCCCGGCGCAAGCTGACCAAAGGGGAAATCGATGATCTGAAATATTTTTATTCCCGGATTTTTAACGCCTATCAAATGGAAAATCTGGACCTGCCTCTCACCTACCGGATCGCGGACCGGATCCTTTTGGATGCGGATAAAAAAGAAAACGAAAGGGATATTATCGCCGCCCTGGATGCCAAGGTGGAGATTTCCTTTGCCTATATGCATATGATCCAGCGCCTGACGCCCGTGGATAAGATTTGCTATTATTTCCGGGACGAAGGCTTAAAGGCCGCCAACCGGCTGCTGGAGTACCTGCCCAAATCCAAATTCCGCAAATTGCCGGACGAAACCTCCAAGCAGGTGGTTTTGGTCAATTCCCGCTATATCAGCGCCCTCTTTGACCGCAGCGACCATTACAGCAAAAAGACCAACCGCCATGACTTAAGCGTGCTGGAGCGGTCTCTGGCTCTGGCGGAGGATCCCTTCTATTTGCGGGAAGCCCCTCATTATAATTGGCGCTACCACGAATTCCGGGCCCTTCAGTATATTACGGACCTGGCCCAGTTCAGCAATGTACGGGGCATGGACGGGGAGAGCCTGGAGAAGCTTTACGGCTACGCCCGGCGGATGGATGAGCTCTGGCACAGCAGCGAGGTGTATTATTCCCGCCATGCCCCCCGGCAGGTGATGGATCTGTACATCAGCCGCATCGACTTTTTGACGGGACGCATAAGCGGCGAGGATTACCGGGCGACGTTATACCGGATCGTGGAAAGCCGGGAAGATATCAAGTATGATTTCCATGACAACCTCATCAATGTGTTCGTGATGTGCGAATACTTGATGAGCCTGAAGGAAGGCAGTTTTACCGGGGAAGAAAAGGCCCAGCTGCAGCATTTTTATGACCGGATGGTGGGTTATCTGCACCGCATGCCCCGGAAGGGCAGCATTTCCTTCGCCCTTTCCTTCCTTTCCGATATTTTGAAGCTGTACAAAGAGGTGCGGGGGGAAGGCGAGTTTGAAGAGATCTGCCTGAAATTGATGGCGGCGCTCCATCCCCTGACCTATATCCATTCCCTGAGCGTGGCGGAGTTCTCCCGGATTCTGGCAGAAAGCCTTCTGGAAAAGGAGCCGGAGCGCTTCATTGGCTTTAAGGGCTTAAAGAGCCGGGAAGAGGTGCTGGGGGCCCGGGATCAGATCCTGGACTTCGCTTATCATGCCGCCCTCACCCACGATATCGGCAAGCTGTTTGTGACGGAAATCATTACCACCTACGACCGGAAGCTCTTTGACGAAGAGTTCCAGATGATCCGTTCCCATCCCGTCATCGGGGCCTATGTGCTGTCCAAGCACGAAGGAACCAGGGACTATGTCAATACGGCCAAATATCATCACCTTTATTACGACGGCAGCCAGGGATACCCTTTAGAGGACATTTCCCATCTGCCGGAGCGGGTCTTCATTGAGATTCTGGCCTGCGCCGATTGCCTGGACGCCGCTACGGATTCCGTGGGCCGCAGCTACAAAGAAGGCAAGAGCCTGGAGGAATTCCTCCAGGAAATCAAAGAAGGGAGCGGCACACGCTACGCCCCCTATGTGGTGGATCTCTTCAATGAGGAGAAGGTCTTATGCAGGATTCAGAAAACCCTGCTCATCGGCCGGGATGAGAATTATCAAAAGACCTATCATCTGTTAAAAGATTAATTCTGTTTTTTTCCGTGGTTTTCTTTGACCGCCCCATCCTTAAAGGCCTGTAATAGGGCCTTTAAGTCTTTTATCTGGCTTTCCAGCTCCCGGCCGATATCCGTGTCCCTGATTTTCAGTTTCTGTCCCATTTGTTCAAAGATTACCGGCGTGCAGTCGATATCCGAGTTTTCCTCCAGGGCTTTTTCCCGGCCGGCAAAGGGCTGGTGGGAGACAATGCGGTAGTGCTCCGCATTGAATACCAGGGTATAGCCGGCAATGCCGCTGGTGGGCTGATAGGCCTTGCAGAAGCCTCCGTCTATCACGATCAGCCTGCCGCCGCCTTTAATGGGGCTTTCTCCCTTGCCGGTCTTCACCGGCACATGGCCGTTGATGATATGGCAGTGCTCCCCGGAAAGGCCGAATTCCGCCAGAATGTATTCGCAGACCTCTTTGTTGTCATATAGCTGATAATAGGCATTTTTGGGCTCCGCCCAGGCGGCTTCGTCCTCAATCAGCCGCCGCTCGAAGGTGGTCATCCTGTCCTTGCCGAAGAGAGGGCTGTTCCGCCCCGCCCAGAGGAACCAGAGGAAATCCATGCCCCGTTCCTTGTCCGGAGAGCCGGGCTTGAAATAATAAGCCTGGCGGGCGGCTTTGTCCGCATAATCGAAGAGGGCCCGGCCGCTGCGTTCTTTGCCCCCCAGGGTAAAGCGCATCAGCTCCCCTTCCGGCGTCATGGGCACGCAGCCGTGGAAAATCAGGTTGCCGTTGTAGATCTTGTAGAAGCAGCCTTTGGAGTAGAGGAAGCGCACATGGGCCTGGAGCTTCTCGCTGTGGAGGAAGGAGGCGGTAAGCTGCCGGATCACCGAGTCTTCCTCCGGGGTCAGGGCGTAGGGATCCGCCGGATCCACCGTGGGGAAGTCCGTATCCTTTAAGGGCCAGGTGGTGCCGTCTATGGTAATGCACTTGTTTTCGTAATCGATCTTATCCAGCAGCAGCCGGTCCTCCATGCCGTATTCCGGGTGCCGCAGAATCTTTTGCCCCTCCAGCTTAAAGAGGATCACGGTGATGGCTTTGTGCATGCGGGCGGAGAGGAGCTTATCCTTTTCCGTGAATTGCTCCTTGTCTTCGCCGCTGAGCTTTACCTTAAAGCAGCTGACATCGCAGTCTTTATAGACTTCGTTAGCGAAAACCGAGAGGGGGCGCAGGGAAATGCCGTAGCCCCGTTCCACCACCATTAAATTGTTGTAATGAATGGAATTGGAAAGCACCGTGGCCACCAGAGTCCGGCTGCCGGAGGCGGCGCCCATCCAGAGAATGTCATGGTTGCCCCATTCGATATCCACCCGGTGATAGGCCATCAAATCGTCCAGAATCTTATCTGCCCGGGGGCCCCTGTCGAAAATATCCCCCACCAGATGCAGCTGGTCCACCATCCGCTTGATCAGGGAGGAGAGGGCCCCAATCAGACCGTCCGCCTGGTCGATCTCAATTACCGTGGCGATGATGTTTTCGAAATAATCGTGCTTATCCACCTCCTGGGAATGGGTGTGAAGCAGTTCTTCGATAATATAGGCATAGTCCGGGTTCAAGGATTTGCGAACCTTGGAGCGGGTATAGCGGGAGGAGGCAAAGCGGGCCAACTCCACCAGCCGGTGGAGGGTAATCCGGTACCACTCCGCCGGATTTTCCAGGGTGGGCAGAATCCGCTTGATTTTCTCCTTGGGATAATAAATGAGGGTGGCCAGCTGGTTCCGCTCCGCCAGGGAGACCGTGTCTCCGAAGAGCTCGTCGATGCGGCTGCGGATGACCCCGGAGCAGGCGTTGATGAGATGCCGGAAGGCTTCGTGCTCGCCGTGGACATCGGAGATAAAGTGTTCACAGGCCTTGGGCAGGTTCAGAATGGCCTGTAAATTGATGATCTCCGTTCCCGCCGCCTGGACCGTGGGGAATTCCCGGGCCAGGAGAGTCAGGTAACGGAGTTCCTGGGGTGTGTAGGTTTTTGCGTCTTTCATAAGGCTTCCTGCATTTTCCGCGCCTTTTCCATGGCTTCCGCCACCATCATATCCTGAATCTTCATGAGGCGGATCTGGGTAGAACGCTCATTTTCGTCTAATTTCATGGTGATGAACTTGATTTTTGCCTGGGCATCCGGAATGATCTGATGCTCCAGGGCGTTGACCCGGCGGCGGGTCTTTTCGATTTCCGCAGACATCAGCCGGCAGGATTTTTCCACCTCCGCCAGCCGTAAAAGATCCGGCAGAGTCTCGTTTAAGGCGGAGACGGCATCGTCCAGCTCCGGGGCGGTGAAGGCGAAGCCGTAGCTGAAAATGTCTCCGGCTTTATCCGTCCGGGTCTTCTTTTCAAAGGCGGGCACCTCCACGCTCATGATGTTTTTCACCTGGGTTTCCAGGAAAACCTGCTGTTTGGGAGCCAGGAGGGCGGTGTTTAAGACCTGGTCCGAGGTGGCGGCCCGGGCCATGAGAAAGCCTGCATTGGCCCGCTTCATGGCCTCCTCCACCCGTTCCCGCAGGAGCTTGTTTTCCCGCACCAAATCCAGGAACTGGCGCATGAGCTCGTCCCGCTTGTCTTTTAAGAGTTTGTGGCCCCGCATGGCGGTGGAGAGGCGGCGTTTTTGTTTGGCCAGCTCCATCCGGGTGGGGATGATTTGGGTAGATGCCATATTAGTCCTCGTTATAATACATATCCAGGTGCAACGGGCGGGCAATGCCCGCCCCTACGGATTATCCGCCCGTAGGGGCGACCATTGGTCGCCCGATACTGCTGCCGCTTAGGTCTCGTTATAATACATATCCAGGTATTTCTCGTCGATCCGCTTTAATTCCGTCCGGGGCAGGATATGCATTAATTCCCAGCCCAGGCTTAAGGTCTCCTCGATGCTCCGGTTGGCCTCGTACCCCTGGGACACATAATGGGCCTCGAAGGAATCCGCGAAATTGGCATAGCGCTTATCCATGGCGGTGAGGGCCGCTTCTCCCAGCACCACCATCAATTCCTTGGCTTCCTTCCCCCGGGCATAGGCAGCGAAAAGCTGGTTCATCACATTGGCATGATCCGCCCGGGTCTTGCCTTCCCCGATGCCCTTGTCCTTCAAACGGGACAAACTGGGCAGCACATCAATGGGGGGCGTGATATTTTTCCGGTACAGATCCCGGCTCAAAATGATCTGCCCCTCGGTGATATAGCCCGTCAAATCCGGGATGGGATGGGTCTTATCGTCTTCCGGCATGGACAGGATGGGGATCATGGTAATGGAGCCCTTCTTGCCCCGCTGGCGGCCGGCGCGTTCGTACAGAGAGGCCAGGTCCGTATACATATAGCCGGGATAGCCCCGGCGGCCGGGCACTTCCTTCCGGGCGGCGGAAACCTCCCGGAGAGCGTCGGCGTAGTTGGTGATATCCGTTAAAATTACCAGCACATGCATATCCTTTTCGAAGGCCAGGTATTCCGCGGCGGTGAGGGCCATCCGGGGGGTGGCAATGCGTTCCACCGCCGGGTCGTTGGCCAGATTGATAAAGAGCACCGTCCGCTCCAAAGCCCCGGACTCCCGGAAGCTCTCAATAAAGTAGTTGGACTCCTCGAAAGTGATGCCCATGGCGGCAAAGACCACGGCGAAGCTTTCATCCGTGCCCCGCACCCGGGCCTGGCGGGCGATCTGGGCCGCCAGCTGGGCGTGGGGAAGGCCCGAAGCAGAGAAGATGGGCAGCTTCTGGCCCCGCACCAGGGTATTTAAGCCGTCTATGGCGGAAACCCCGGTCTGGATGAACTCCTGGGGATAGGCCCGGGCGGCGGGATTCATGGGCAGGCCGTTGATATCGTTCCGGGAATCCGGCAGGATCTCCGGGCCATCGTCTATGGGCCGGCCCAGGCCGTCAAATACCCGGCCCAGCATATCTTCGGAAACCCCCAGCTCCATGCTGCGGCCCAAAAAGCGGACCTTGCTGCTTTCCAGGTTCAGGCCGGTGGAGGATTCAAACAGCTGCACCAGGGCGTCGGAGCCGTTGATCTCCAGCACTTTGCAGCGGCGCTTTTCTCCGCTTTTCAGCTCGATTTCCCCCAGCTCGTCATAGGCCACGTTTTCCACGCCGGTCACCAGCATCAGGGGGCCGGCCACTTCCTGTATGGTACGATATTCCTTGGGCATTGCTTAGTCCTCCTCTTTCAGCAGGGCGGCCAGTTCTTCCTTCAGCTGGGCCCGGATGGCCTCGTAGGCGGGCTGGATGCCGGCTTCTTCCGTATACTTGTAGCGGCCGATTTCCTCCCGCACCGGCAGGTTCACCAGGGCTTCGATATCCGCGCCCCGGTCCAGAATCTCCAGGGCCTCGTGGTAGTAAGCCAGCACCAGCTTCATCATCCGGTACTGCTTCTCAAGGGAAGTGTAGGTGTCCACTTCATGGAAGGAGTTCTGATGCAGGAAGTCTTCCCGGACGGAGCGGGCGGCTTCCAGCTTCAAGCGCTCCGGCGGAGACAGGGCGTCCATACCCACTAACTGCACAATTTCCTGCAGCTCGCTTTCTTCCTGCAGCAGCCGCATCAGCCGGTTCCGGCAATCCATCCAGTCGGGATATACATTTTTGTTGAACCAGCCCTCCATATTGGCCAGGTAAAGGGAATAACTGGTGAGCCAGTTGATGGCGGGGAAATGGCGCCGGTAAGCCAGGGAGGCGTCCAGGCTCCAGAACACTTTCACAATCCGCAGGGTGGCCTGGGACACGGGTTCGGAAATATCCCCGCCGGCGGGGCTTACGGCCCCGATGACCGAAAGGGCGCCGATACGGCCTTCGCTTCCCAAGGTCTCTACCATGCCCGCCCGTTCGTAGAACTGGGCCAGGCGGGATCCCAGATAAGCGGGATAGCCTTCTTCCCCGGGCATTTCCTGGAGACGGCCGCTCATTTCCCGCAGGGCCTCTGCCCAGCGGGAGGTGGAGTCTGCCATGAGGGCCACGGAATAGCCCATGTCACGGAAATATTCCGCCACGGTGATCCCGGTGTAAATGGAGGCCTCCCGGGCAGCCACCGGCATATCCGAGGTATTGGCAATCAGCACCGTGCGCTCCATGAGGGAACGGCCGGTCTTGGGGTCCTTCAGCTCCGGGAACTCGTTCAGCACGTCCGTCATTTCATTGCCCCGCTCGCCGCAGCCGATATAAACCACGATATCCGCATCCGCCCATTTGGCTAGCTGGTGCTGAATCACCGTCTTGCCGGAGCCGAAGGGGCCGGGCACCGCCGCCACGCCGCCTTTGGCAATGGGGAACATGGTATCCACCACCCGCTGCCCGGTGATTAAGGGCTGGGTGGGGGGAATCTTCTTTTTGTAAGGGCGGCCCCGGCGCACCGGCCATTTCTGCATGAGGGTCAGATCCTCCGGGCCTGTGGGAGTCTCCAGAGTGGCGATTTTCTCCGTGACGGTGAAATCTCCCTCCCGTATGCCCTGGATGCGGCCGGAGAGGCCCAGGGGCACCATGATCTTATGCAGCACCACCGCCGTTTCCTGCACCGTGCCGATCACATCGCCCCCTTCCACATGGGTTCCCGGCACCACCGTGGGGGTAAAATGCCATTTGATATCCCGCTTTAAGGAGGGCACTTCCACCCCCCTTGTCAGGAGGTTGGTGCCGGAAACCTTTAAAATATCGTCCAGAGGACGCTGGATGCCGTCGTAAATGCTTTGGATCAGCCCCGGCCCCAATTCCACGCTTAAGGGCATGCCGGTGGATTCCACCGGGGCCCCGGGGGCCAGGCCGGAGGTTTCTTCGTATACCTGAATGGAGGCTTCGTCTCCGTGCATTTCAATCACTTCGCCGATGAGGCGCCGCTCCGACACCCGGACCACGTCAAACATATTGGCGCTGCGCATGCCGGTGGCCACCACCAGGGGGCCGGCCACTTTTTTGATGATACCCTTGCTCATGGGTTTTCCGCCTTTCTCAGTATGTTTCTTCCGCTGACGGGCTCATTCGGGAATGAGTCCCGGCTTATGATTTTTCATTGAATATAATATCCGACCCTACCGCTTTTTCCACGCATTTGCGCACCCGGGCCAGGCCGATGCCGGTGTTGCCGCTGATGCCGGGGATGGGAATCACCGCCGGCAGCATGCTTTCGTCATACAGGGCCAGGGCTTCCGGGATCCGGGATGCCAAAGCCTCGGTGATATAAATCACGGCGGTCTTTTCCTCCGCCAGTTTTTTCAGCATTTGTTCCGCTTCCAGGGGATCCGTCACGGGGCAAACCTTCACCCCCAGGGCCTTAAAGCCGTAAATGCTGTCGTAATCTCCCATGATTGCGATATTAACCATAGCAGACCCTCAGACTTTCCTGAATCATTTCCCGGGGCAGATTATTCTGCAGCCCCGTTAAGAGAAGCCGCACGCTTTTGATTTCCGTCTCCCGGGCAATCACATAAGCCGCCAGGGGCCCCAGGCTCAGCACTTCGCTCTTCTGGGGGCGGATCCGCTCCGTCATCAAATCATCGCAGGCGCACTCAAAGGCGCTCATGGAGCGGGAGAGGGCCCCGGCTAAGGACTCATAGGGGGTGGTTTTTAAGTATTCCGCCACGCTGGCCTTGCCGCTGACCGCCGCCTCTGCCAGAAGGTTCAGGTTCAGATCCGGGGCTTCCGCCAGCATGTCCCGGATTTCCGGGGCGCTTTTTCCGGCGGTGGCGGCCCGCAGGGCCATCCGGATATCCGCATTCACCACGGTGGTGGCGGCAAAGGCGGCCAGCACCGGATCCGGCGCCTCTTCCATGGCTTCCCGCAGGGCATTTAAGGCGGCTTTATCGATGATATTGTCGCACAGCTGGCCGTCCCCGGTCTGAGACAGAACCTGGGTGGCCTGGGCCGCCGCTTCCTGCATGGCGGGAGGCAGCTTATGGAAGCTTTTTTCCGTTACTGCCTGGATGATTTCCCTATACGGCAGAGTGCCGCCTTCCTGGTAGAGCCTATCCTCCGGCAGGCCGGAGGCGGCGTAGAGATCCTTGATGGCGGCTTTGAGGTTGTGATAATCCCGGCCCAGCCGCAGGATGTCCAGCTCCCGGCCTTCCCCCAAAAGCTCCTGCATCAGGGTCCAGGTGGCATCTTCCTCTGCCTTCAGCATGGCCTCGGCGGAGCCGCTTTGCTCGCCGCTGCCCCAGCCCTTATCCTTCAGATAGGCCAGGGCGGCCTCATAATCCGGGGCGGCTAAGAGCTGGTCAAAATCAGCCTTGTTTAAGAGGCCGTTTTCCATCACCCGTATCCGCGCTACTTCGTAAATGTAATCTTTCATGGTTTTATGTTAGTCTGCTTGCCTCCGGCCGCGGTCCCTGAGTGGTCCCTGAGCGGTCCCTGAGTGGTCCCTGAGTGGTCCCTGAGCTTGTCGAAGGGCTTGTCGAAGGGCTTGTCGAAGGGCCGCCGAAGGGCCGTCGAAGGGCTTGTCGGCCGTGACGGGTGAGGGCGAACTTCCAGGGCCCCTACGCCTCAAACAATACGGCCCGCACCGCATCCTTTAACACATCGGCTTCACTCTCAAACAGCGCCTCCAAAGAGCAGTTCTCCTCTATGCCGCCGTAGCTTAAAATAAAGCCGCCTTCTATTTCCGCCGCTTTCTCCGAAAGACTCAGCTTCCCCTTTTGCTTTTCAGCGGCCGCCCCGATTTTCTTCTCAAAATCCGCCGGCCGGCGGGCCAGGTCTTTGGCATTCAGCAATAAAACCCCTTCCCGGGCCAGATTCTGTTTATCCAGCTGGGTATAGAGAAAATCAAAATACTCCGTATCCGGCATGGCCAAAATGCTTTCCCAGGCCTTGTCCAGGGCTTCCTTTACCAGAGCCCCCCGGGCTGCCAGCAGGGTCCGGCGCTTTTTGGTGGCGGCCGTTACCTGGGCCCGTTCCCGGGCCTCCGCCAGAATCGCCTCTCCCTGCTGCCGGGCGGCGGCCAGGATCTCTTCCCGCTCCCCTCTGGCTCTTTCCTCCAGACGGGCGGCTTCCTCTTTGGCCTTGTCCATAATCCCGGCGGCTTCCTGCCGGGCCTGGTCCGCTATGTGCCGGAGAATCTTATCTGTTCCGTTCATTCCGGCCTCCTCCCTCTTTTAGAGTCTGGCGACTGTCAGCAGAGAGACCAGAAGGGCCAAAATGGCGTAGGTTTCCACCATGGCGGGCAGCAGCATGGCCCGGCCGAAGGATTCCGGCCGCTTGGCCAAAAGGGAAATGGAAGCCACGGAGGCCTTGCCCTGGTGAATGGCGGAAATGAGACCTGCTACGCCGATGGGCAGGCAGGCCGCCAGAAACAGCAGCCCCTGAGCCGCCGTAGGCGCATTGCCCCCTAAAATCCCGATTTTACCCAGTACCACAAAGGCCACCAGAAGGCCGTAAATGCCCTGGGTGCCGGGCAGCAGCTGCAGGATCAGCACCTTGGCAAAAAGCTCCGGCTTTTCCGTCAGCACCCCGGCGGCGGCCCGGCCGCCCATGCCTACGCCGATGGCTGATCCGGCACCGGCCAGAAATGTGGCCAGGGCGGCCCCCAACAGGGCGTAGACGATACCCATGCTGTCAGACAACAAGACGGACGAAGCCGCTGTCACAGTGTTTCCCATATTAGTTCTCCTCCAAATGATAATATTTCGTATCGCCGGTTCCCAGGGGCTCAAAGGCCTCTCCCCCGGCCTCATAAAATTTGCCGAAAAACTCCACGAACTGCAGACGGTTCGTGTGCACATAGGCCCCTAAAAGGTTGATGGCCATGTTCAAGGTATGTCCCAGTAAAAAGATGATGATAAAGATAATGGCGCCGCCGATACCGCCCCCCATCATGGAGCCCATGGTGTTGATGACGGAGGCGATAACCCCGGTGGCCAGGCCCAGGGCCAGCAGCCGGGAGTAGGAGAGCACATCCGAAAGCCAGCCGGTGACCCCGTAGAGCTCGTAAGCGCCCATGGCCAGCCGCAGGCCCATTTTTTTGTCCCAGGCCGCGAAGAACAGCAGCAGGAGGGCGCCGGCCAGAGCCATGATCTTGGCCAGGGTCCCCATCCAGGCGGGCAGGGGAATGGGGGCGCCGGCTATGGAAGCATACATATCCGAGGGCACCAGAAGCAGCAAGAGGCCCAGGATCAATAAAAACCAGCCCAGCACGCTGCCCAGAAAGTCCTTGGTCCGTTTTTCTTTTAAAAGGGCATAGCCCTTAATGCCCAGCCCTACAAAGAGATGCACCAGCCCGAAGGCGAAGCAGTAAATCAGCAGGCGCATGGGCTCGTCCAGAGGGGTGAACCAGAGGGCTTTGAAGATTTGTTTATCCGCCGGCACCCCGAAGAAGGTGTGGGCGATGACATCGATGGCGTCGCCGAAAAAGCTGCCGAATAAAAAGCCCCAAATGGTGGTGGAGACGCCGCACCAGAAGAACATGGTGAGCATCTTCTTCATATTTTTGCCCATGGCCGGGAATTTTTTCAGGGCGATGCCGCAGCCGATTACCATCAAAAGGCCGTAGCCCGCATCGGAAAGCATCATGCCGAACAGAATATAATAGAAGAAGGACATGATGGTGGTGGGGTCGATTTCTCCCCGCCCCGGCAGGCCGTAGGATTCCACCACCGTTTCCGTGGGGGTGGAGAAGGGGTTGTTTTTCAGAAGCACCGGAGCCTTTTCATCCGCCTCGGACAAAAGGACATTCACGGTGTATTTATCTTCCAGCTTTTTCTTCAGGGCCTCGCCCCTGGCCTTAGGCACATAGCCCTCCAGGAAGAAGCTGCGCTGGCCTTCCCCGGCCATCTGGAAGGAGGCCAGGCGGCTGCGCTCTAAGAGGGAGTCATCGTAGAGGAATTCCAGCTCCTGCCGGCGGGAGGCGGCGGCCTTCACGGCGGCCTTCAGTTCTTCCCCCTCCGTCAGGGCGGCGGCCCGCTCGAATTTCACTTCGTTTAAGGCATCCTCCGGGGTTTTGCCGGAGGTGACCAGGGGCCGGGCAAACCCCTTCCGGCGCAGAGCGTCCTCCGCCTGGGGGGCGTCCTCTTTCAGACACACCAGCACCAGGGGGGTCTGGGCCGGATCCCCGCCTAAAAGCTCCAGGGAGTAGGCCTCCATCTGGGGGCAATGCTCCGCCAGATGGCTGCGGATTTCCCCTTCCGTCCAGGGGCCGGGCAGGGCGCCGATGAAGCAGCGGCAGCTTTCCGTTTCGGTAAAATCCAGGGGGAGCCCCAGCTTTTTCCAGGGAATGAGAGCCTCTGCCTGCACCTGGGCCCGGGCAGCCCGGGCGGCGGCCTCGTTGATGAGTTTTTCTTTATTAACCAAATCCTCCGCCAGAGCGAGGGTGTTTTCCTGATTTTCGGCTTTTTTCTGCCAATCCTCCGGGCTTAATTCCGCTGCCCCGGAAAGGGAGGCCAAAAGACCGCCGCCGGCAGGGGCGTAGGCATCCAGCACTTTCAGGGCATGCTCTGCCAGAGACACCCGTTTTTCCGCCTTGTTTAAGGCTTCCTTGACTTCCGGGGCCTTCAGAGCTTCCTCTTCCAGGGGGATTATGTGGAATATCCCCTGGCGCTGCAGGGTTTTCATCACGGAGGATTCCTCCTCCCGGGCCCCGCAGACCAGCATTTTTAGCATCGGTACAACAGCCATAGGGGGGATCTCTCCTTAACGCAAATAGGAAAGGACGGCTTCTGCCGCCTGGGGCATTTTCCGGGAGGAGGCCGCGCGCAGCACCGCTCGGCCGGACATGGCTTCTTCCTCGGCTTTCCGCTCCGCCCGGGCGGTCAGTTCCGCCGCTTCCTGCCGGCAGGCCTCCAGATGGGCCTGGGCCTCTTTCCGGGCCTTTTCCTCTTCCTGCTTCAGCCGCTCTTTGGTTTCCCGGATCAGGGCCTGGGCCTTTTCCCGGGCTGCCTGAATCTGCAGCTGCGCCTGGGCTTCCTCTTCCAATATAGAATGAATAACAGGATTATCCATAAGCTGGCTCCTCAAAAACAATCAATCACGCCGATTCCGGCAAAAGAAAAGTGATTCACATATCTTTGCAAATAATATCATGAAAGAGCAGGAGGGCGCAATCTTTTTTTTATTAAGTGGGGAAGAATCCGTGTCCTTCTTGCGCCCCTTGCGCCAAATCTGCTACAATAAACAAAAGCTCCACCTTATCATATATCGCAAGGAGACAATCTTATGACCTACGATTTCACCAGCATCATCCCCCGGCAGGGCAAGGATTCCCTGGCAGTGGAAGGCATCGGCTGGGGCTTTGCCCCGAAGGCTCCCCGGGAAGGCTTTGATTTTATCCCTATGTGGATTGCGGATATGAACTTCCCCACCGCCCCCTCCATCAGCCGGCGGATTATGGAGCGGGCCGCGCACCCTCTCTTCGGCTATTTCCAGCCGCCGGAAGCTTATTACCAGGCGATTTTCAACTGGCAGCAGCGCCACGGCACGAAGGGCCTGGAAAAATGGCAGATCGGCTATCATAACGGGGTGCTGGGGGGCGTGGCTTCTTTAATGAAAGCTTATACCGCCCCCGGGGACAAAGTGCTGCTCCACAGCCCGGCCTATATCGGCTTTACCCATGTGCTGGAGGATCTGGGCCGGCCGGCGGAGCTGTCTCCCATGGTGAAGGACGAGGCCGGTATCTGGCGTATGGATTTTGAAGACATGGAGCGGCGGCTGAAGGAAAACCATATTCATTTCGCTATTTTCTGCTCGCCCCACAACCCCACGGGCCGGGTCTGGGAAAAGTGGGAGATTGAAAAGGCCATGGACTTGTTTGCAAAATATGACTGCGTGGTGGCCTCGGATGAAATCTGGGCAGATTTGATTCTGCCGGGCCATAAGCACATCCCCACCCAAAGCGTCAGCGAAGAGGCGAGACGCCGCACCGTGGCCTATTATTCTCCCAGCAAGGGATTTAACCTTTCCGGCCTTTGGAACAGCTACAGCATCGCCTATGACCATACCCTCCAGGACCGGATGGTGAAGCAGGGAGATTCCAGCCACTACAACAGCCTGAATGTGCTGTCCATGCACGCCTTGATCGGCGCTTACAGCGATGAAGGGGCGGATTGGCTCTCCCAGCTGCTGCAGGTGATTCAGGGGAATATCGATCTGGTCTGTGACTTTGTGCGGCGGGAGCTGCCCGGCGTGACGGTGAGCCCGCCCCAGAGCACCTATCTGGTGTTCCTCTGCTGCGATGAATATGTGGCCCTAAGCGGCCGCAGCATGGATGAGATTATAAATGCCGCCTGGGATGTGGGGGTCGGCCTCCAGGACGGCAGGCCATTCTTTGAGCCCTGTGGCCTGCGGCTCAACCTGGCCCTGCCGCGGAGCCGGGTAGAGGAAGCCCTAAGACGGCTGAAGGAGCACGTATTTGTGTGATAGAGTGGGACAGGGGGACGGTTCTTTCCGTCCCCCTGTCCCACCCCCGCCTTTTTTTTATTTGCCTCTTGACACATAATACTATGTGGTGTATAGTACTATGCGAAGGAGGTGATGTTATGCTGGATCCGCAGATGAAACGGGGGCTTTTGGAAAATTGCATTTTATCGGCCCTGTGCCAAAAGGATTCCTATGGCTACGAACTCATCCGCACCTTATCGGTCTGTGTGGATATTTCCGAATCCACCCTGTATCCGATTTTGAGACGGCTGGAGGGAGGCGGCAGCTTACAGGTCTATTCGGTGGAGCATAATTCCCGGCTCCGGAAAATGTATCACATAACGGAGCAGGGACGGCAGCAGATTCAAAGCTTTTTGGAAAGCTGGCAGGAAGTGGAAAAAATGATGGATTTTATACGGGAGGCGAGGGGATGAACAAAGAAGCATTCTTAAAAGAATTGGAAGCAGGTCTAAGTGTCCGGGGGATAGAGGACCGGGAGGCCTACAGGGAATATTTCGGGGAAATATTTGAGGATATGCAGGAAGAGGGCTTAACGGAAGAAGAGGCCGCTGCCCGGCTGGGGAATCCTCGGGAAATCGCCGAGGCCCTGGCGGCGGAGCTGGGTCAGACGGGAGAAGAAAAAAACATGCCTGGAGAAGACCCGGGCAAGGGCGGCGCCTATACCCAGTACCATGCGGATTTTACCGGCGGTCCGGAAGGCCTGGACAAGCTGAAGGGCTTAAAGGGGCTAAGCGGCCTGAGCGGTCTGAACGGGCTGGGACGGATGATTAACGACATGGTGAAAAATGCCGTAAAAGCCGGCGGAGCCGGCGGCTGGACCGGCAACTGGTCCTCCGGCGGCGCAAACTTTTCGGATTATGATATTACCCTTTCCCCCCAGGGCGTTCAGAGCCTGGAGGTCATCTGGCTGGACGGGGATGTGGAAGTAAGGCCCTCGGATCGGACGGATATCCTGCTTTGCGAGAGCCGACAGGCGGAGGCGGAGCCCCTTTACACGGAACTGCGGGGGGATAGCCTGATTATTGCCTACACCGAGTCCTTTGCGGGGCAGGCCGGCGGAAGCGGGCTTCGCAGCGGCTGGGAAAGAGGCAAGGGGAAGGATTTGCAGATTGAGCTTCCGCATTTTCTGGCCAATCAGCTGCAGCAGCTGAAGATCCGCACCACTTCCGGCGATCTGGACCTAAAGGGCATCAGGGCCCGCAGCATCGACCTGAATACGGCCTCCGGCGATATGGAGGGGCATGATTTGCAGGCGGAAGAGATGCACATCGAATGCGTCAGCGGGGATGCGGAGCTGGAGCTTCAGGCGCAGCGCCTCTTTGCCAAAAGCGTCTCCGGGGATATGGAATTGACCGTGATGGCGAGTCCGGAAAGCCTGACGCTTCAGTCGGTTTCCGGGGATATAGACGTGAGGCTGCCACAGGGGAGCTCCTGCCGGCTGCAGCATCACAGCGTCAGCGGAGATGTGCATGTGCGGGGGCTGGCGGTGAATGTGCCCGGTGCGCCGGAATACAGCTTCCGGACGGTCTCCGGAGACATCAATATCCGGGGTTTTTAAGAAGTATTTCCAAAAACTCAACAAAATGGTTAGGGAAAAAACAACGGACAGGAGAGTGGTTCCACCTTTTGTCGCTTCAGTTTCAGGGGCTCTTGGCCTATGCTGACCCTGGCGGCCAAGAGCCGACCCTAACAAAACGGAGGAAAAACAAATGGAAAGAACAGAAACATTCGGCAGCCGTCTGGCGGGTTTCAGGAAAATGCGGGGCCTTACCCAGGAGGATTTGGCAGAGCGTCTGCATCTGTCTCCCCAGGCGGTCTCTAAATGGGAGAATGATCTCACCTCCCCGGATCTGGACACTCTGGCCCAGCTGGCGGAAATCTTTAATATCAGCACGGACGAACTGCTGGGGCGCATCAAAAAGGAAGCCCATCTGGTGGAAGCCGGCAAACAGAAGGATTTTTCCCAGATGCTGCTGCGCATTCAGGTCAACAGCCATGAAGGGGACAAGGTGAATGTGAACCTGCCCTTGGTGATTGTCAAAGGCCTGGTGGACTCCGGAGCCGTGGGCAATCTGATGGGGGGCAAGTATTCGCTGGACAGCGTGGATTGGAATCAGATGCTGGCCCTCATCGAGCAGGGCGTGGTAGGCGAGCTGGTCAGCGTGCAAAGTGCGGACGGGGACACCGTCAGCATCAGGGTGGAGTAAATGCGGATTTCGATTTATGATAAGGGAGATGGTCACCGCATCCGGCTGTATGTGCCCAATGCGCTTTTAAGCTCCCGCCTCATCTGGCGGCTGGCAGGGAAGTACGGGGGCAATTCCCTGCCCCTGAACGCCGAGCAGCTGCGGGAGCTGACCCTCAGCGTACGGCGCTACGTGCGCCAAAACGGCCATATCGACCTGGTGCAGGTGGAATCCGCCGACGGAGACCAGGTGCATATCCGGCTATAGTAGGACACGGGTGGGACACGGGGACGGGTCTTTCCGTCCCATTTTGGGACAGGGGGACGGTTCTTTCCGTCCCTACCGCCTGTCCTCCACCTCTATGATTTCTCCTATGAATTCCCAGTGGGGCTGCCAGTTTTTGTAAATGCCCTGGCTGATTTCCTCTGCCATGCCCTCCCGCAGAAAAGGGGCCTGGTACAGCTTGCGGCAGACGAAAGAAAGATTGGCCTCCTGAAAGCTTACGCCCCCGGCAATTTCCCGGGGGGTGAGGCCCGCAGCAGCCACTTTGTCCCCGTCCCGGCCGGAATGGGAGCCCAGATAGCTTAAAGCTTCCCGGTATTCCTCCGGGAAAAAGGCGATGGTAAAGGTGTCGGATTCCTTCAGAAACTCCCAGGTATAGCGGTCCGGATTCACATACACCGTGGCGATGGCTTTGGCGTGTGCCTTGCCCCGCCAGATGGAGCCCAGACTCCCCCAGCCGATGGTGCAGGTATTGTAATGGGACGGATCCCCGGCGGTCACCAGGGCCCATTGCTTGTTAAACATCTCGAAAATATTGTAGTTCTTGGCTTCGAATGCTTCCATGGCGGATTCTCCTTTGTTTTGTTCAGGCGATGATGGCCATGTTCATTATAGCAATACTTTATACAGCGTGACAAGTAGGGGGGCATAGCCCCTGAGCGTTGCCCTGAGTGGTCCCTGAGCCTGTCGAAGGGCCTGTCGAAGGGCTTGTCGAAGGGCTTGTCGAAGGGTGGTCCCTGAGCCTGTCGAAGAGCCTGTCGAAGGGCATAAACTCCTTGCATTTTTACCCGCCATCCTGTATGATGAAGGCAAATCAGCCAGCGAGGTGGAAAATGACCAATTGATGATCCGATGAAACAGACTGATTCTGACGCAGAGGGACTCTTAACCCCTCTCTCGGAACATGGCGGCAAACGCCATAGATTGCCTGTGCCCATCCGATCATCACATTTCGCCTTTCCCGGCGTATTTCTGTGAGTCTGTTTGGCATAGGCCGGACAGATTTTTTTGATGCGGAGGTACCCTATGCTGCAAATACGGAATTTAAATATCAGCCATAAAAAGGACCTGCGGCCCCTGCTGAAGGATTTTTCCCTGACTCTGAATCCCGGGGACAAGGCGGTGATTATAGGAGAAGAGGGCAACGGCAAATCCACCCTCCTGGCCTGGGCCTTTGACCCGGCCCTGGTGGAGCCCTATGCGGAGGCGGCGGGAGAGCGGATCTTCCCCGGGGAGCGGCTGGGCTATCTGCCGCAGGAATTGCCGGAGGAAGAAAAGTCTTTGAGCGTCCAGGCATTTTTCGCCGCGGATCCCTCCTTTTGGGAAATCCCGCCCCGGCAGCTGGCCCGGCAGCTTAGCTTCTTCGGCCTGGAAAAGGATTTTCCTTACCGGGAGCAAAGCATGGGAAGCCTCTCCGGCGGGGAGCGGGTCAAGGCGGCGCTGCTAAGGATTCTGCTGCAGGAACCCACGGTATTGCTCCTGGATGAGCCCTCCAATGATATCGATCTGGCCTGTCTGGCCTGGCTGGAGGGTTTCATCCGGGACTTCCCCGGGGCAGTGCTTTTCATCTCCCACGATGAGACCCTGATCGAGGCCAGCGCTACCATGGTGGTGCATCTGGAACAACTAAAGAAGAAACAGGAGCCCCGCTTCACCGTGGCCCGGGCAGATTACCGGAGCTATATGGAAAACCGGCAGCGGGATATGGCCAATCAGGAGCAGCAGGCGGAAAACGAGCGCCGGGCCAGACGGGAGCGGGACGAGCGCTACCGGCGGATATTCCAAAGCGTGGAGGCGGCCCAGCGGAATGTATCACGCCAGGATCCTTCCACTGCCCGGCTACTAAAGAAAAAGATGCATGCGGTGAAATCCATGGGAGCCCGCTTTGCCCGGGAGGACGGGAAAATGACCGCCCTGCCGGAGCAGGAGGAAGCCATTTTCTTCAAATTGGAAGGCCGGGAGCGGGAGATGCCCGCCGGAAAGACGGTGCTGGAGTATGCGCTGCCCCGGCTGGAGACCCCGGCGGGCCGGCTTCTGGCCCGGGATATTTTCCTTAGGATCCGGGGGCCGGAGCGCATCGGTCTCATAGGGCCCAACGGGGCGGGAAAAACCACCCTGCTGAAAAAAATCGCAGAGGAATTAATGCCCCGCAGCGATATCCGGGCCTTGTATATGCCCCAGAATTATGCGGAGCTTTTGCCGCCGGACATGAATGCGCTGCAGTTTTTAAACCCCTCCGGGGAGTTGGCGGAGGAAACCCGGGTGCGGACCTATCTGGGTTCCCTGCGGTTCACCCGGGAGGAGATGGAACACCCTCTGCAGGCGCTTTCCGGCGGCCAGCGGGGGAAGGTGCTGCTTCTTAGACTGAGCCTTTCCGATGCCAATGTGCTGCTGCTGGACGAGCCCACCCGGAACTTCTCGCCCCTCTCCGGCCCGGTGATCCGGGAAATCTTCGCCGCCTTCCCGGGCTGCATCATCAGTATTTCCCACGATAGGAAATACCTGGGGGAAGTGTGCACGAAAGTCTATGAATTGACAGAAGCAGGCCTGCGGTAATGGGACACGGGGACGGTTCTTTCCGTCCCTTTTTTACTGTCCCAGCCGCCCGATCAGACTCCGGCTGATACCTGTCAGCCGGGAAAGCTGCCGAATGCCAATCCCACTAGCCAGCAGCAATCGTATGGCTTCGTCCCTTTGCACTTTGGGCATTTCCTGAAGCATAGTCGGCCGGTCTATTTGAAGAATCTCCCGTATCTGCTGCACTGCCCAGGCATCGCCTCGGCCCCGCAGCGGCTCATATTCCATAATCTCTTTCCCTTCTTCCGCATCATCCAGCACATAGCGCCGGTACTCCTCTTCATTTTGCCAAAGCGATTCAAATATCGATGTGTCCACCAGGCTGTTATTTGTTCCGTACAGGGAAAAACTGCTCCAGGGATATGTCTCAGGGGATCCCAGCCCCGCCTTCAGCGGGTTTCGCAGAATATACCTGAGCGCACGGGCCAAATAACCATTGTTTTCAATCGATTCGCTTTTGTACCGGTCCTGGAATAAATGCCCGCATCGATCATATTTACCGTTGAAATAGGCCGCATAGCTGACGCACAGCTTTTTCATAAAGAGAGGCAGATTCTCGGCAACAATAAATACCAGTAGGTGCACATGATTGTCCATCAAACAGTAAGCAAGCAGCTGCACCTGCTGGTCTTTTGCAAAGCGCGCCAACGCATGTAGGAAGAATTGATAATCTGCGTTTTCCTCGAATATTCTCTGCCGATCAACTCCTCGAATAATAAGATGATAAACTCCGCTATTACCATAACGGCGCGGTCTTCTGGCCATAATGCCTCCTTCATTCTGTTTTTTGGTGTTGTCGCCCGGAACCGCGAAGATGGGTTGTTCCGGAGGATGTTGATAGAAACAATTAATGGGGGAACAGATAAGATCTCTTTAGGAATATAGCAAACTCTTTTTGGCAAAGCAAGGGAAAAGAGCGGTTTTTGGGGGCTTTTCAGGACTATTTTAGGGCTTTGGGGGAATATGGGACGGAAAGAACCGTCCCCGTGTCCCAAAATGGGACGGAAAGAACCGTCCCCGTGTCCCCCCCCCGCGTCCCCTGCTTGACAAGGAGCCCCGGACTGTGATACAAACATAGCGGTCAGCGTGACGGAAGAGATTCCGTTTGCGCTTTTTTTGCGTGTGATTTTTGAGAATGAGGAAGGAATCTGTATGTACAGTCAAGCCAATTGTATGGCCCTTTTCGGTATGGAAGGGGTTTTGATTCATGTGGAATGCGACACCTCCAACGGCCTGCCGGAGATTTCCCTGGTGGGCTATCTGGGGGCGGAAGTGCGGGAGGCCCGGGACCGGGTACGCACCGCCATGCGGAATACGGGTTTTATGCTGCCCCCCCGGCGTATTACCGTGAACCTGGCTCCGGCGGACATCCGCAAGGAGGGCACCAGCTTCGATCTGGCCATTGCGGTGGCCATGCTTTGCTCGGCGGAGCTGGTGGACCTGAAGGATTATCTGGACAACACGGTATTTATCGGAGAGCTGGGGCTGGACGGGCGGCTGATGCCGGTGAGCGGGGTGCTGACCATGGTGGGGGCCGCCAAAGCGGCGGGCTATGGCCGCTGTGTGGTGCCGGCGGGCAACGGGGCGGAGGGGGCCCTGGTGGAGGGGATCGAGGTAATCAGTCTGGAAAGCCTGGACCAGCTGCCGCTTCTGGCGGCGGGCAAGCTGAAACCCCTGCCCTGCCGCATCCGGGAGCTGCTGCAGGAGGAGGCCTTGCGGGAAGGAGTGGATTTTTCGGAAGTGAACGGTCAGCGGGCCATCCGGCGGGTGGCGGAGGTGGCGGCGGCGGGGCGCCACAATATGCTGATGATTGGATCCCCCGGCTCCGGAAAAACCATGGCGGCCCGGCGGATCCCCACCATCCTGCCTCGGCTGTCCTTGGAGGAAGCTCTGGAGGTATCCCGCATTTACAGCATTTGCGGCCTCTTGTCCCAGGAGCGCCCCCTGATTCTGGCCCGGCCCTTCCGCAGCCCTCATCATACCGTCTCTTCCTTTGCCCTGGTGGGGGGCGGCCGGGTGCCCCGGCCCGGAGAGATATCCCTGGCGGATCACGGGGTGCTCTTTCTGGATGAATTGCCGGAGTTCCAAAAGACCGCCCTGGAGGCCCTGCGGCAGCCCCTGGAGGACAGGGAAGTAAGCATTGCCCGGGTGCAGGGATCCTTCCGTTTTCCCGCAGATGTGATGCTGGTGGCGGCCATGAACCCCTGCCGCTGTGGCTATTTTCCGGACCGGAACCGCTGCCGCTGCTCAGAGGGGGAGGTGAGCAATTATTTAAGGCGCATCAGCCGGCCTTTGCTGGACCGGATGGATCTGATGGTGGAGGCGCCGCCTTTGGGCTACGGGGAACTGACCCGTCAGGGAAAAAATGAAAGCTCCGAGGAAATCCGCCTGCGGGTGGAGGCGGCCCGGAGCCGGCAGGCAGCGCGCTTCCAGGATACGCCCATTCTCTTTAATGCCCGGATGAATGCCCAGCAGGTGAGGTGTTACTGCCTGCTGAATAAGGAGCAGGACCTGTTTCTGAAGCAGGTTTTCGAGCAAAAAGGCCTTTCTGCCCGGGCCTATCACCGGATCTTGAAGGTGGCCCGCACCATAGCGGATCTCAGGGATGCGCCGGAGATAAGCCTGGAGGATTTGGCGGAAGCGGTGGGCTACCGGGCGCCGGCGGAAAAGTTTTGGAGGTGAAGGATGGAACATAGGGATTATCTGTATTTGCTGGGGGCTATGCCGGATGCCTCCCCTCTTTTGCTGCGGCGGCTCCTGGCCCTGTACGGCAGTCCGGAGGCGATATTCCGGCAGGAATCTCTGCCTGTTTCCCCGGTGCGGCAGGCGGCCATAGCGGAGGTGAAAAAGGCGGCTTCGGAGATTTTGAAAAAACGGGACGAGGCGGAGGCGGCGGGGATTCGCTGGGTGAGTTTTGAGGAGGAGAGCTACCCGGACCGGCTGCGGCCGCTGGGGGATGCGCCCCTGGGGCTGTTTGTGAAGGGAAAGATGCCGCCGGAGGGCAAGCCTTCCGTGGGCATCGTGGGGGCCAGAAGCTGCACGCCTTACGGAAAGATGATGGCGGAGCGTTTCGGCGGAGAACTGGGAGAAAAAGGGCTTTCCGTCATCAGCGGCATGGCCCGGGGGATAGACGGCCACGCCCAGGAGGCGGCCTTGAAGCGGGGCGGCGCCAGCTTCGGAGTGCTGGGCTGCGGGGCGGATGTGTGCTATCCCGCCCATCACCGCCGGCTGTACGAGGCCCTGGGAGAACAAGGCGGAATCCTGAGCGAGTATCCGCCGGGAACGCCGCCCCTGCCCCATCATTTTCCTTTACGGAACCGGCTGATTGCCGCCTTGTCCGATGTGCTGCTGGTGATAGAAGCCCGGGAAAAAAGCGGCTCTTTGATCACCGTGGATCTGGCTCTGGAGCAGGGGAAGGATGTGCTGGCCCTGCCGGGGCGGGTGGGGGATGCCCTCTCCGCCGGCTGTCTGGGGCTGATCCGCCAGGGGGCGGGGGTTTTGACCTGCTGCGGCGATGTGTATGAGCTGCTGGGGATGGAAGCTGGCGGCGGCGAGGGGACGGATCCGGAGCGGCGGGAGAAGCTGTCGCCGGAGCTTAAGCAAATCTGGCGGCATATGGGGACGGATCCGGTGCATATAGAGGATTTGCTGGCGGCGGAAGGGGATTTGAGCATGGGGGAATTGTCCCTGCGGCTGCTGGAACTGGAGCGGCGGGGCTATATCCGCCAAACGGCAGGAGGCGGGTATTTGAAGTTGTAAATAGCCGTGTCATCCCGAGCGAGCAGAGCGAGTCGAGGGATCTTGTAAGGAGGAACATATGGATAATCGTTTCTACTATGTTTACATTCTGTCTAATTGGAACAATCGGGTTCTGTATGTTGGCGTGACTGGAAATATTGTAAGAAGAATGTATGAGCATAAAAATAAAAAGCGTGAGGGCTTTACAGCAAAGTACAATATAAACAAACTGGTTTTTTACGAGTATGGCAGAGAAATTAAGGATATGATAGCGAGAGAAAAACAAATAAAAGGCTGGTCGAGAAAAAAGAAAATTGCTTTGATTGAAGGAATGAATCCTGACTGGGTGGATTTAGCGGATGGGTGGGAAGAGGATTCCTCGACTCGCCCTGCTCGCTCGGAATGACACACAAACAATCGTGGCGATAAAAAAGGCCCCGGCAGCGACCCGCTGTAAATGGGGAGATCCCCGCAGGAGCATCCCTCTCCTGCGGGGGTCGTTTGTTTGCATAAACTGACTATAGATAGCTTTGCTGTCTGCAACGTAGCGCTTCCGGAAGCGTTTGTCACCCAAAAACCGCTTGCAATCTGCAGTGTTATCGTCTATTATCCTCTCTTGTTATAGTACAGACACGAAACAGGAGGAATTATGGCAGCACATCCTTTGATCATAGTAGAGTCCCCTACCAAAGAGCACACCATCAAGCGCTTTTTGGGTTCGAATTACAGCGTGAAGGCCTCCGGCGGGCACCTGAGAGACCTGCCCAAAAGCCGCATGGGGGTGGATGTGGAGCAGGACTTCGAGCCGGAGTACATCTCCATCCGGGGCCGGGGGGACACCATTAAAGCCCTGAAAAACGAAGCCAAAAAGGCCAGCAAGGTCTATCTGGCCACGGACCCGGACCGGGAAGGGGAAGCCATTGCCTGGCATCTGGCCGCCCTTTTGAAAGATGTGAACGATAAGCTTTACCGCATCAGCTTCAATGAAATCACCAAGGAGGCGGTGAAGGCCGCCCTGGCCAATCCCCGGAGCATTGATATGGAATTGGTGGATGCCCAGCAGGCCCGGCGGGTGCTGGACCGGGTGGCAGGCTATTCCGTAAGCCCGCTTTTGTGGAAGAAAATCAAACGGGGGCTTTCCGCCGGCCGGGTACAGTCCTCCACCTTGAATATGGTGGTGACCCGGGATAAGGAAATCGATGCCTTCGATCCGGAGGAATACTGGACACTGGAGGCGGTTTTGCAGGTGGAAGGCCGGAAAACGCCCCTGGTGCTGCAGTATGATAATAAGCCCAAGGCCTTGAAAACCCAGGCGGAGACGGAGGGACTGATTGCTTCGCTGGAAGGAGAAACCTTTGTCATTACCTCCCTTACCAGCACCCCCAAAAAGGTGAAGGCCCCCAATCCTTTTACCACCAGCACCCTGCAGCAGGAGGCTTCCCGCATCCTGAATTTCTCTCCCTCCAAGACCATGCGGGTGGCCCAGAGCCTGTACGAAGGCGTGAAGCTGGCGGAAGGCACCGTGGGTCTGATAACTTACCTGAGAACGGACAGCACCCGTATCAGCGCGGAAGCGGATGCGGCGGCCCGGCAATATCTGGAAGCCCAATACGGAGCGGCCTATCTGGGCAAGGGAGCCGGCGCCTCCAAGAAGCCCGGCCGGATCCAGGATGCGCACGAAGCCATCCGCCCCACCTCCATTGAACGGACCCCGGAGGCGCTAAAGAACCAGCTGGGCCGGGATGAACTGCGGCTGTATCAATTAATCTGGAACCGTTTTGCCGCCAGCCGGATGGCGGATTATGAATATGAATCGGTGCACCTTTCCGTGAAAGCCGGGGAGGCGCTGTTTAAGGCCACGGCCCAGAACCCCGGTTTCCAGGGATACCGCCTGCTGTACAACCATGAGGATAAGCAGAAGGCAGACAAGAACCTGGAGGGAATCAGCAAGGACAGCAAGCTGCAGAACCCCCGCTTTGAGAGCGAGCAGCATTTTACACAGCCCCCGGCCCATTATACGGAGGCCTCCCTGGTGCAGAGCATGGAAGCGGCGGGCATCGGCCGGCCCTCCACCTATGCGCCTACCCTGGCTACCTTGATGGAGCGGCATTATGTGGGGAAAAAGGGACGGAATATTATTGCCACGGATTTAGGCCGGGCAGTGGACGAAATGGTGGTCAAGACCGTCCCCATGCTGGCGGACAAGGGTTTTACCGCGGAAATGGAGAGCCGCCTGGACAAGGTGGCGGAAGGCGAAGAGGAGTGGAAGGAACTGCTGCGCAGCTTCTATCCGCCTTTTAAGGAAAAGCTGGATGTGGCCATGGAAGAGATGGAGCGGGTGCAGGTGAAGGACGAGGAGTCCGACGAGGTCTGCGAGCTCTGCGGCCGCCGGATGGTAATCAAATACGGCCGCCACGGCAAGTTTCTGGCCTGTCCCGGGTTCCCGGAATGCAAGAATACCAAGCCTTATCTGGAGGTGGCGGATGTGCCTTGCCCTCAGTGCGGCAACCGGCTGATTCTGCGCCGCACCGCCAAGGGACGGCGGTTCTTCGCCTGTGAAAATAAAGATTGCGGATTTATGAGCTGGAATAAGCCGAAGGGGGAATCGTAAGGGCGGCACATGCGTAGGGGCGGCTATCAGCCACCCGCATCCCTGACGGGTTGTCTTTTTCGGGCGACTGATAGTCGCCCCTACGCTGCGGGTGGTACACATCCTCTGCCCGCCCGCATCTTTGACGGGTTGCCATCCCTCGGGCGATTAATAATCGCCCCTACGGGGTTTCTTTACTCCCGTAATTGTCAGAAAACATCTTGATTTTTCTCCAAAAACATAGTAATATGAAGCTCTAACCCGGGACATATTCCCGGCCGCACCCAAGGAGGCGCAAAATGAGCGTACAATTACTGGACAAATTAAGAAGAATCAATAAATTACTCCACTATGACGACAGCAATGTGGTTTACTTCGGGGATATCTGCCGGGTGATGAGCGCGGAGCTGGAGGCCGGGGTGGTGGTCATCAGCGGCAAAGGCAAGATCCTGGGCCATGAATTCCCCTCCTTCGAACCCCTGTGGCCGAATCTGAAAGTAGGAGATTTCATCCCCTCAGAACTGAATGAACGCCTCCTGAACATCCTTTCCACCCAGGAAAGCGCCTCCCTGGCGGCCCTGGGCTTTGCCCCTCAGGACTGCAAGCGCCTAAAGGCCATTGTGGCGCCGGTGGAAATCTCCCGGGTCCGCCTGGGCACCCTCTTTATCTACCGGGAGCAGGAATATTTCGATGTGGATGATATCATCCTCACGGAGCACGGCACCATGATCATCGGCCTGGAAATGCGCCGCTCCCTCACGGAGGAAGTGGCCAAGCAGTTCCGGATGCAGCAGGCGGCCCGCTCCGCCGTCAGCACCCTTTCCGCCTCGGAGTTGGATGCGGTGCGCTACATCTTAGAGGAATTGGGGGGCACGGAAGGCATTTTAGTGGCCAGCAAGATCGCGGACCGGGTGGGCATCACCCGCTCGGTGATTGTGAACGCCCTGCGGAAGCTGGAAAGCGCAGATATCATCGAATCCCGTTCCTCCGGCATGAAGGGCACCTATATCCATATCAAAAATGATTTAATCATCGACGAACTGGAAAAATTGGCGGAATAATCGCTTTTTTTTGCAAAACCCCTTGCTTTTTCGGCGCCTGACTGCTATTATGTCATGGCGCTTTATTTTACACCTTCGGGGATCGGCTTTAGGGGGTGCTGCCAAAAGGCGGTCCTGGCCGGCGGGAACCGAAGGGAAGAAAAAAACCAGGAGGATAAGAAAATGAGCGTTATTTCCATGAAGCAGCTCTTGGAAGCCGGTGTTCACTTCGGCCATCAGACCAAGCGCTGGAACCCCAAAATGGCCCCTTACATTTACACGGAGCGGAACGGCATCCACATCATCGACCTGCAGAAGACCGTAGGTATGATTGACGACGCCTACAACGCCCTGGTGCAGATCGTTGCCGACGGCGGAACCGTGCTCTTTGTGGGCACCAAGAAGCAGGCCCAGGACGCCATCCAGACGGAGGCGGAGCGCTGCGGCATGTTCTTCGTGAACCAGCGCTGGCTGGGGGGCATGATGACCAACTTCAAGACCATCCAGAGTCGGATTGCCCGCCTGCGGGCCATCGAGCAGATGAGCCAGGACGGCACCTTCGAAGTGCTGCCCAAGAAGGAAGTGGCGGCCCTGCAGAAGGAATGGGACAAGTTAGAGAAGAATCTGGGCGGCATCAAGGACATGAAGCGCCTGCCGGATGTGATCTTTGTGGTAGACCCTAAGAAGGAGCGGATCTGCGTGCAGGAAGCTCTGACCCTGAATATTCCGCTGATCGGCATTGCGGATACCAACTCGGATCCGGAAGAGCTGGATTATGTGATCCCCGGCAATGACGACGCCATCCGCGCCGTGAAGCTGATTGTGGGCAAGATGGCGGACGCCGTCATCGAAGGCAACCAGGGCGAGCAGTTCACGGAAGAAGCCGTAGAGGAAACGGAAGAGGCGGAAACTGAGGAAGTAGTGGAAGAAGCCCCCAAGGATATTGAAGAAATCGCCCAGGAGGAGGAATAAAGCCATGGCAGAAATTACCGCAGCAGCTGTTAAAGAATTAAGAGAAATGACCGGCGCCGGCATGATGGATTGCAAGAAGGCGCTGACGGAAACCGCCGGCGATATGGAAAAGGCCGTGGAATTCCTGCGGGAGAAGGGCCTGGCCGCCGCCGCCAAGAAGGCGGGCCGCATTGCCGCCGAAGGCCTGGTGACCGCCAAGGTAGACGGCAAGAAGGCCGTGATGGTGGAAGTGAACTCCGAAACCGACTTCGTGGCCAAGAATGCCGAGTTCCAGCAGTATGTATCCGATGTGGCGGATCAGGTGATGAAGACCGACGCCGCTACCGTGGAAGGCCTGCTGGCAGAGCCCTGGGCTCTGGATCCCAGCCTTACGGTGGAGCAGGAGCTGTCCGAGAAGATTGCCCGCATCGGCGAGAAGCTGTCCATCCGCCGCTTTGCCAAGATCGATACCAACGGTGCCGTAGTGGCTTATATCCACGGCGGCGGCCGCATCGGCGTGCTGGTGGAAGCGGATACGGACAAGGCGGAAGATCCCGCTGTGCTGGAAGCCTTAAAGAATGTGGCCATGCAGATCGCGGCCCTGCGTCCCCAGTTCCTGTCCCGGGAAGATGTGCCCGGCGACTTCATTGAGAAGGAGACCGAGATCCTGCGGGCTCAGATCATGAACGATCCCAAGGAAGCCGCCAAGCCGGCTAATGTGATCGACGGCATGATCAAAGGCCGCATTGCCAAGGAGCTGAAGGAGTTCTGCCTTACCGAGCAGGTATATGTAAAGGCAGAGGACGGCAAGCAGACCGTGGGCCAGTACCTGGCGGAAGTGGCCAAGGCCACCGGCGCTGCCCTGACTCTCAAGAACTTCGTCCGTTTCGAAACCGGCGAAGGCATCGAGAAGAAGGAAGAGGATTTCGCGGCAGAAGTAGCCAAGCAGATGGGCATGTAATTCAATCATAGGAAGAGAGGGCGGCTCCGGCCGCCCTTTTTGATTGCGGGTTCTGCGGGCGGGCCCTAAAGGACTAGGCGCTGTGCGCCGTCGCACTGCCCGCCCCTACGCGGCTTCCTTGCCGGGTGGTTGCAATCTTCCCCCTGCTCCCTCTGCGTAGGGGCGACTATCAGTCGCCCGCGCTTGCAGGAAAGTATTGTGTTTGCTGTGTTTTTCTGTTAAAATAATGGCGAAAACCAACAAACAGGAACAGTTGTCATGAGTCTGAGCCATGCACAAATCTATTTATTGGTTTCCTTGTCTTGTGCCGTTGTATCCAAGATTATCAGTCAACGAACTTCCTACGAAATGGGTACCCGGCTCCAGGTGGAATCCTACAAATATCTGATAGGCTGCTATCAGCTTTTTGTGGTGGCCAATGGTCTGGGCATTTGGTCTGATTATGCCCGGGATTATAACAGCGGCTTTATCTTCACCTTCACCAGCCTCCTTTCCCTCTGCGCCTGCGGATTATTCTGGTTCCGCTTCGTCCGGAGCAAGCTGGGAGGCGCAGAACTTTCCGGTACTATGAATACCCTGCTGTTCCTGCCCTTTCTCCTGATTCTGATTCTGGTTTCCACCAGTCTTTTTACCGGCCTGATTTTCTCTTACTCGGCGGAAGGGGAATATACCCGGGGGCCGCTGTATTTCATTTTGGCCGCCGCACCCTTTTGCTATGCCCTCATCCCCCTGGGGCGGATTCTTTACAGGATGGCCGTCACCCAGTCCCCCTCCCTCCGGAAGGAGCAGCTGTATCTGCTTTTATTTGTTCTGCTGCCGGTGTTCGGCGCAGCCTTGGATTATTTCATCCCTCATTTGCCGGTGATGGAATTGGCCATCCTGACCAGTATTCTGCTGGCCTATATTTCCTTCCAGGACCGGCTGATTTATGTGGACCCCCTGACGGGGATGCACAACCGCCGGGTGGCGGACAAACACTTTACTTCGCAGCTGGATCTGGCTTCAAAGGACAATCCCCTGCTGTTTTTCCTGGCGGACTGCGACGATTTCAAAATTATCAATGACCGCTTCGGTCATCTGGAAGGGGACAGAGCGCTGAGAATCATCGCCGGCGAACTGGAAAAACTGTCCATCCAGTATAACTGCTATGTGGCCAGGTGGGGCGGTGACGAGTTTGTCTTGATCAGCCGGAAGTACAGCATTCCCGAACCGGAAGCTTTGATACAGGAGTTTTACAGCGATGTCCGGGAAAGAACCAAGGCAGAGGGGCTGCCCTACGATATTCTCATCAGTGTGGGCTATGTGGAATGTAATGACGCCTCCAAGGGAACCGTAGAAATCTTTGCCGAAGCGGAAAGCAAAATGTATCAGGCCAAAGAATTTAACAAATCGGAAAGACGCCGGAAGGCGTCTGTTTGACAGTGGTTTACGCGCAATCCCCTCTTGACTATTCGCCTGCTCCGTGGCATAATGTCCTCGCTGTTAATAATTTTTATTTTTTTTTAATAATTGGAGTATCTGATGGATATTTTCGAAAAGTTTTACCGTTTTGATAAGGCGGATGAGGTAAGAGCGGCCGGCGTCTATCCCTATTTCCATGCGCTGGAATCCAAGCAGGATACGGAAGTAATCATGGAAGGCAAGCGCCGAATCATGCTGGGCTCCAACAACTATCTGGGCCTTACCACCCATCCGGAGGTGATTGCCGCCGGCATAAAGGCTTTTGAGGAATACGGCTCCGGCTGCAGCGGTTCCCGCTTCTTAAACGGCACCCTGAATCTTCACCTGGATCTGGAAAAAGAACTGGCGGGCTTTCTGAGAAAAGAAGAGGTAATGACCTTTTCTACCGGCTTCCAGTCCAATCTGGGCATCATCAGCACCGTGGTGGGCAAAAATGATTATGTGATCATGGACCGGGAAAACCATGCCAGTCTGTATGACGGCTGCAAGCTGTCCTACGGCAAGATGCTGCGCTATCGCCACAATGATATGGCGGGCCTTAGGCGCTGCCTGGAACAGGTGCCGGAAAATGCCGGTGCTTTGATTGTGACGGACGGCGTTTTCTCTATGGGGGGCGATATTGCCAATCTGCCGGAAATCTGCGCCCTGGCGGAAGAGTTCGGCGCCCGGGTGATGGTGGACGATGCCCACGGCCTGGGGGTCATCGGCGAAGGGGGCCGGGGCACCGCCAGCTACTTCGGCCTGGAAGACAAAGTGGATATTTACATGGGCACCTTCTCCAAGTCCCTGGCCTCTCTGGGGGGCTATATGGCCTCGGAGCACAAGGTGGTGGATGCGGTGAAGCATACCTGCAGACCCTTTATTTTCTCCGCTTCCATGACGCCGGCCAACGCGGCCTGCGCCCTGAAGGCGCTGCAGATCTTAAAGGCTCATCCGGAACTGCCGGAAACCCTGCAGGAGCGGGCCCTGTACATGCGGAAAGTATTAAAGGAGAAGCAGATTGCCATGCGCTCCGGCGGCGGCGAGCAGATTCCCATCATCCCCATTTATACCTACGATATGCTCCGCACCCTGGCCATTACCACGGAGCTTTACAAGCGGGGGGTGTATGTGAACAGCTCCCTGCCTCCGGCGGTGGGACCCAATGAATGCCTGCTGCGGACCTCCCTCATGGCCACCCATACCCACGAGCTGATCGATGAAGCCGTGGATATTATTGCGGATGTGCTGAAGGAGTTCGAAGTATGAGCCGGCCGGTGGCCTTAGTAACCGGCGGGACCAGCGGTATCGGTCTGGAAACGGCCCGCGCTCTTCGGAGCGCGGGTTGTCATGTTTATACCTTGAGCCGCCGGCCTGCGGAGCCGGGGGATGCCCGGCATTTTTCCGTGGATGTGACGGATGAGGCGGCTCTTGAGGCGGCGGTGGAAAGTCTGGTGCAGCAGGCGGGACGCCTGGATATGGTGGTAAACTGCGCCGGCTTTGGCATTTCCGGGGCCGTGGAGTTTACGGAAACGGAAGAGGCCCGGCGCCAGTTTGATGTCAACTTCTTCGGCATGGTAAGGGTAAATAAAGCAGTGATTCCTTATATGCGCCGGCAGGGAAACGGCCGGATTGTGAATATCAGCTCCGTGGCGGCCCCGGTGGCCATTCCCTTCCAGACCTATTATTCTGCTTCGAAAGCGGCCATCAATGCCTATACCCTGGCCCTGGCCAATGAACTTAGGCCCTTCGGCATTACGGTCTGCGCCTTAATGCCCGGGGATATTGCCACGGGCTTTACGGATGCCCGGGCCAAATCCATTCAGGGGGACGAGGTTTACGGCGGCCGCATCGGCCGCAGCGTGTCCCGGATGGAAAAGGACGAGCGGGGGGGCATGTCCGCCGCCGCCGCCGGCGCGTATGTGGCGAAAACAGCTCTGAAAAAACGGAGCAAACCGCTGCTTTCCATCGGCTTTTCCTACAAAGCCGTCTGCTGTCTGGCGAAGATTCTGCCCTGCCGCCTGGCCAACTGGGTGGTCGGAAAGCTTTACGCCGCATAAACCTTCATTATTTCGTTTTTTCTCCTATAATTATTGCGTAAACTCACTTGCCAAAAAAAGACGGGTACTATATACTTGTAAACGGCGTCTTTTCGGATGCACAAAACGCATGACGAGGTGAGCGTGATATGACTTTCTTCATCGCAGCCGCCAGTGATATCGGCATTGGCGAAGCCCTGGGCAACATGGTGGTTGGCCTGGGAGTGGTGTTCCTGGCTCTGGTTTTCCTGAGCGGTATTATTTCCCTGTTTAAACTGATTGGCAAGGCAGACCACAAAGCTGCGCCGGCTCAGGCGAAGCCCGCTGTGAAGGCGGCTCCTGCGGCAGCTGCGGTGGCGGCCCCCAAGGAAGATAGCATAGACGGCGCCGTGGTGGCAGCCATTTTAGCGGCGGTGGCTCAGAAATGCGGCCCCAACGCCCGGGTGGTCTCCATCGAGAAGGCAAAATAATTCGTAGGGGCGATTATTAATCGCCTTAACCCGATGCAAAACTGAATTCAAAAATATTTACATACTCAATCTTTCCAGGAGGGAAATAAAATGAGCAACTACAAGATCACTGTCAACGGCGTAGCCTACGATGTAACCGTGGAAGGCGGCGGATTTGCCCCTGCTTTCTCCTCTCCCATGATGAGCCAGCCTGCGGCCTTTGCCCCTGTGGCTCCCGCTGCGGCCCCCGCCGCCCCTGCTGCTGCTCCGGCCGCCGCTCCCGCTGCTGCCCCCGCCGCTGCCCCCAAGGCTGCTGCTCCCGCTGCCGGCGGCGCCACCAATGTGGAAGCCCAGGTAATCGGCAAGATTTGGAAGATCGTGGCCAAGGTAGGCGACAGCGTATCTGCCGGTGACGAGATCGTTATCTTAGACTCCATGAAGATGGAAATCCCCGTGGTGGCTCCTGCGGATGGCACCGTGGCTTCTATCAATGTAAAGGAAGGCGACGCCGTAGAAGTAGGCGATGTGATTGCGACCTTAAGCTAAGTTCAAAAGTCCTAAAGGAGAAGACAAATGTTGCTTGGAATTGGAGAAACTTTCTCAAACCTGGCTCAGCAAACCGCCTTTGCATCCCTGGACTGGAAGAACTATGTGATGATTGTTGTCGCCTGCATCTTCCTGTACCTGGCTATCGCCAAAGGCTTTGAGCCCCTGCTGCTGACGCCCATCGCGTTCGGTATGCTGCTGGTAAACATTTATCCGCAGATTATTGCCGCTCCCACCACCTCCTACCTGGATTTTGAAGGCAAGGAAGTGGGTATCGTGGAGTTTTCCGGGGAGGATCTGGCTTCGGCCATAGTGGCCCGGGGCAGTTCGGTCAGAGCCCAGGTCTATACGGACATCTGGGAAATCGACGGCAATAAGGCGGTTTTGAAGGATGCCACCGGGGTCACGGTTGCCACCCTGAAACCCGGCACGAATATGACCATAGAGGACAGTATCAATGAATTGTCCAGTGCGGTGCTGAACAGTGCCTACACCACCAAGGAAAATGCCGGCGGCCTGCTGCACTACTTCTACATCCTGGATGAATGGGCCATTCTGCCCTGCCTCATCTTCATGGGTGTAGGCGCTATGACAGATTTTGCCCCCCTCATTGCCAACCCCATCAGCTTCCTTTTGGGCGCGGCGGCCCAGTTCGGTATCTATGTAGCTTACCTGGGCGCCATTCTGCTGGGCTTTAAGGGCTCCGAAGCCGCTGCCATTTCCATCATCGGCGGCGCCGACGGTCCTACCTCCATCTTCCTGGCCTCCAAGCTTGGCCAGTTCCATCTGATGGGGCCCATCGCCGTGGCAGCCTATTCCTACATGTCCCTGGTGCCTATGATTCAGCCTCCCATTATGAAGCTGATGACTTCCGAGAAACAGCGGAAGATCAAGATGGGTCAGCTGCGGCCCGTATCCAAACTGGAACGGATCCTCTTCCCCATCGTCATCACCATCGTGGTGGCTATGATCCTGCCCTCCACGGCGCCTCTGATCGGTATGCTGATGCTGGGCAACCTCTTCCGGGAATGCGGCGTGACCCGTCAGCTGCAGGAGACCGCCTCCAACGCCCTGATGTATATCGTGGTTATCCTGCTGGCGATTTCCGTGGGTGCTACCACCAGCGGCGAGGCCTTCCTGCGGATTGAAACCTTAAAGATCGTGGTGCTGGGCCTGGTGGCCTTCGCCTTCGGTACCTTCGGCGGCATGGTGCTGGGCCAGGTGCTCTGCAAAGCCACGGGGGGCAAGATCAACCCGCTCATCGGTTCTGCCGGCGTGTCCGCCGTGCCTATGGCGGCCCGTGTGTCCCAGAAAGTGGGGGCTCAGGCAGATCCTACCAACTTCCTGCTGATGCATGCTATGGGCCCGAATGTGGCCGGTGTTATCGGCACCGCTGTGGCGGCCGGCGTGTTCATGGCCATCTACGGCGTGTTCTAAAGCGTTGTTACAGCCGGGCGGTGCTTTGCGCCGCCCCTTTTTTTACAGGAATTTTTCTGTTTGTCGTATAGGAAATGAAAGGAAGTACCTTATGCCTGATATCAAGCACCCCGTAAAAATCACCGAAACCGTCCTCCGGGACGGCCATCAGTCCTTAATCGCCACCCGTATGACTACGGAGCAGATGCTGCCCATCATCGAAAAGATGGACAAAGTCGGCTATCATTCCGTGGAAATGTGGGGCGGCGCCACCTTCGACGCCTCCCTGCGCTTTTTGGGGGAAGATCCCTGGGAGCGCCTGCGGAAAATCCGGGAGGGCTTTAAAAACACCAAGCTGCAAATGCTTTTCCGAGCCCAGAACATCCTGGGCTACCGGCATTATGCGGACGATGTGGTGGATTATTTCGTTAAAAAATCCCTGGATAACGGCATTGACATTATCCGGATTTTCGATGCCCTAAATGACCTACGGAATCTTGAGACCGCCGTGACTGCCACCAAAAAGTACGGCGGCAACGTGCAGACTGCCATTTCCTACACCCTGGGCGAGCCTTATACCGTGGAGTATTTCACTAAGCTGGCCAAGTCCATGGAGGACATGGGGGCAGATTCCATTTGCGTGAAGGATATGGCAGGCCTGTTGATTCCTTATGAAGCGGAGAAGCTGGTAAAAGCCTTAAAGGAAACCGTGAAAGTTCCCATCCAGCTCCACACCCATTACACCAGCGGTGTGGCGGCTATGAGCTATATGCGGGGCATTGAAGCCGGAGCGGATATTATTGACACCGCCATGAGCCCCTTCGCCCTGGGCACCAGCCAGCCCTCCACGGAGGTGATGGTGCGGACCTTCAAGGGCACCCCGTACGATACGGGCCTGAACGAAGAACTGCTGCTGGAAATTGCGGATTATTTCCGGCCTTTAAGAGAAGAAGCTCTGGCCAGCGGCCTGCTGAATCCCAAGGTTCTGGGGGTGGATATTAACACCCTGAAATACCAGGTGCCCGGGGGCATGCTGAGCAATCTGGTGAGCCAGCTGAAGGATCAGCACGCGGAAGATAAGTTCTACGATGTGCTGAACGAGATCCCCCGGGTGCGGGAGGATATGGGCATGCCGCCTCTGGTGACCCCTTCCAGCCAGATTGTGGGGACCCAGGCGGTGATGAATGTGCTCTTCGGCGAGCGCTATAAGGTGGCCACCAAGGAAACCAAGGCCTTGCTCCACGGCGAATACGGCCAGACGGTGCGGCCCTTCAACAAGGAAGTGCAGAAGAAGGTCATCGGGGATGCGGAGCCCATTACCTGCCGCCCGGCGGACTTAATCGAAAACGAACTGCCCAAGCTGCGGGAGGAAATCAAAGAGTACAGCATTCAGGACGAAGATGTGCTGACCTATGCCCTCTTCCCTCAGGTAGCCATGGACTTCTTTAAGGAACGGGCCGCCGGCTTCCCCAAAAAGAAGGCGGAAGCCGAGGCGAAACAGGCCCCTGCCTCCACCCCGAAGGGGGGGAAGGTGGCGCAAAGCGCCGGAGGGGGGCGGTCAGAGGACGCTTCTGTCAAATTGGTACCCCTGCCTGCGCCTTTCCTGAATTCCTACCCTGGCGTGGTAGGAGAAGCCGCCCTGCCCTACCTGGATCCCGCCCCCAAGGCCGGGGATCAGATGGCCGGCTCCGCCGCAATGGACGGCAAGAAAGTAGATTATCAAATCGATTGCCTGGGATAACCTATCGGAGGATGCCTCTATGCGATTCCTGTTTAAAAGAATCCTTCTGGTAATCCCCTGCTTTCTGATTATTCTCAGCTTTTCCTCATGTCAGGAACAGGTCCGGGAGAGTTCTGCACCAAACGCTACAGAAACCACCCCCGCTCCTTCGGAAACCGGAGCGCAGCCCATCGCCCCTACAGGCGATGAGCCCGCCCCGGCTTTTCCTATACCCGCTTTTTCCTTTGCCGGGAAAGGCGATCGCACCATATATCTGGACCGGGAAGGGGCCATAATCGCCTCTTTACCGGAAAGTGCAAGGATTATCACGGACTGCGTCAGCGGCGAGCCCCTTTACTATACCAACAGAAGCAAAGGGACCACAACGCTGTATAATCTGGCGGGGGAGGAACTGGATTCATCCGAGTCCGCTTACGGAAGCGGCTTTGGCCCCTATGTCATCCGGGGCAAAGGCGCAGGGCTGGGATTTTCTATGGGGATTATTACCGATGGAGATTTGATCGATCCCGTCGGAGGGACCTGTCTCCTGGAGGGGGTTACCAACCTTTATCCCCTGGGGGAGGGAAAAGCCCTGGTGCTGCGGCCGGGCTCAGAGCCGGCTTACCTGCTGGACCAAAGGGGGCAGGTGTCGGCGTGGCCCGGAGAGGCAGATCTGTTTTTGATGCCTCTCGTCAATATAAGCCGGAAAGACCTCCTCATTTGCGGCAGATCCGAGGGGGGATACCTGTTTTATGACACGGAATGCAAGTTGTTAAAAAGCGTCAAGGCTTATGAGGGGGAAGTGATTTTTCCTCAAGGGAAGAGCCCGGATCTTTGTATTCTTACCAGAAAGGGCAGGAATCTGGAGATATGGGATTACCGCCGGAACATCAGCTATACCCTGGATGAAAATGCCCCTCTGTGGGAAAGCATGGGTACTGAGGAGTATCATGCGCTGCAGTCCAACGGACGGCTGATCTGGACCCCTGACCGGCTGTATGATATAAAGGGGAAATTGCTTTATCAATTTGACAGGATTGCTTACCGGAGCAGTCCGGAGATGCCCTTTTTGGCCAGTAGAGGAAACAAGGTGTTCGTGCTGGATGGAGAGGGCAGGATACTCCGGGAAAAGGAAATCCCCAATCTTCAAGAGCTGGCGGATTACAATCTGCCGGAGGATGCCGCCCTGGTTCCCCTGCTGCTACGGGGGGAGAGAGGAACGCGGGAGGAATATAATTGGAGCATCCTGCTGCTAAATGCGGAACTGGAGTCCCTGTCCCAGAGACGATTCCACTCTGTATGGGAGGCGGCACCGGGAATCCTGACCCTGGAATATATAGAGGGAGGTGCCGTAATGAAAACCCTGCTGATGGACAGGCAGGGGCGGATCCTGATAGAGGATATCCGGGGAGTGGGCTACCCCCTGGGCGGGGCGCCGGAAGGACTCATGGCCGTAGCCAAAGGGCCGTATATCGGTTTGATGGATCAGGAGGGCCGATGGGTGCGGAAGAACAGCATTTATGATATTCCGTTGTCCTATTTTTACGAGGATTGAAATAGATAAAAAGATATAAGGAGGTACTTATGAAAAAGACAATAATCGTGCTCTGCGGCGGCCTGCTTTTGCTGCTGGCTGCCTGCGGGAATCAGCCGGGCGCAGCATCTTCCCCCGTGACGGACAGCACCTCCGCCGTCACAACCACCCAGGCGCCTGCCACCTCGCTCCCCCCTTCGGAAAGCGCATCCCTGCCCGCTTCCGCCCTGCCCATCCCGGGTATTGACAAGGACCATTATCCCTGGATCGACGGCTCCACCGCCAATCATCCCCTGCTGGCCCGGATCTACCGGGAAATCTGCGGGGTAGATAAGGAAACATCCGAAACCATGGTGAACTTTGACCTGGGCAGCACCGGCAGCATCTGGCAGAAAATGCTGTCGGACAAAAAGGGGAACAGCACCCCGGACCTGTGGATCGTTTACGAGGCGCCGGAGGATGTGAAAAAGATCCATAAAAAGGACTTTGACGATTTTGAAATCGAGCCGTTGGGCCGAGACGCTCTGGTTTTTATGGTGAATGTGCAGAATCCTGTGGAAAATCTGAGCGTGCAGCAGCTGTATGATATTTACACCGGCAAGCTTACCAACTGGAAAGAAGTGGGTGGCAAGGACGAGCCCATTATCGCCTTTCAGCGGAATGCGGACTCCGGCAGCCAGACCTTGTTTATGAAACTGCTGATGCAGGGAAAGGAGCCCATGAAGCCCCCTACCAATCAGCTGATCAGCACCATGGGCATGCTGATCGATCAGGTGGCGGCCTATGACGGCCAGGGCAGTTCTCTGGGCTTTTCCGTATTCTTTTACGCGACGCTGATGCACGCCAATCCGGCGCTGAAGCTTTTATCCGTGGATGGGGTGGCGCCGGAGAATGAGAGCATTCTGAAAGGCAAATACCCTTTGACCAATGATTTTTATGTGGTAATCCGCAAAAGCGAGCCGGCGGACAGCCCGGTGCGGGCCTTGCGGGACTGGCTGCTTTCGGAGGAGGGCCGCCGGATCCTGGAAGAAGAGCAATATGTCTGGGGACGGGAAGGGTTGGACTGATTTCCCAGCGTGTCATCCTGAGCGCAGCGAAGGATCCCAAAATCTCCTTGCACTCTGCCTCATTTTATGGCATAACAAGAACAGAAAAATCAAAAGGAGCACCATCATGCAAACTGACATCCGTCCCGAATCCATGGCTCGCATCAACACCCAGGCCCAGGCCCAGGCCTTTATCGACGAACAAATCCAAGCCATCCGTGCCCAGGTGGGGGACGGCAAGGTCCTCCTGGCCCTTTCCGGGGGCGTGGACTCCTCTGTGGTGGCCGCCCTTTTGGTGAAAGCCATCGGCAAGCAGCTGGTCTGCGTCCATGTGAACCACGGCCTGCTCCGCAAGGGAGAACCGGAGGAAGTCATCCGGGTTTTCCGGGGAGAAATGGATGCCAATCTGATTTATGTGGATGCGGTGGACCGCTTCCTGGACAAGCTGGCGGGGGTGGATGACCCGGAAACCAAGCGGAAGATCATCGGCAAGGAGTTTATCGAGGTCTTCGCTGAAGAGGCCCGGAAGCTGGAAGGCATCAAATTCCTGGCCCAGGGGACCATTTATCCGGACATTCTGGAGTCCAAGGACGGCATCAAGGCCCATCACAATGTGGGCGGTCTGCCGGAGGATCTGGAGTTTGAATTAGTGGAGCCGGTGAAGCTCCTGTACAAAGACGAAGTGCGTGTGGTGGGGGATGCCCTGGGCCTGCCCCATGGCATGGTGTACCGCCAGCCCTTCCCCGGCCCCGGCCTGGGAGTGCGCTGCACCGGCGCCATCACAAGAGACCGTCTGGAGGCCCTGCGGGAGTCGGATGCTATCCTCCGGGAGGAGTTTGCCAAGGCCGGCCTGGAAGGCAAGGTGTGGCAGTATTTCACCGTGGTGCCGGATTTCAAATCCACCGGCATCAGGGAGGGCAAGCGCAGCTTCGACTGGCCCTGCATCATCCGGGCCATCAACACCGTGGATGTGGTGGAAGTAACTCCGGAATACCTGCCGGCGGAGCTGATTAAAACCCTGGTGGACCGCATTACTTCGGAAGTGCCCGGCATTTCCCGTGTCCTGGTGGACTACACCCCCAAACCCCCGGCCACGGTGGAGTGGGAGTGAGATACCGGATTCCCAAAACCCAGTATTTTCAAGGCTTTCCGGCTTCGACAAGGTTCCTTTGATAACAATTTGATAACAGTTGCATGATCTCCCTTTATTCTCCCTATCAAGGGGTTTAGGGGTAAAAGAGTCATTCTTGACGGTTTGCGACTGGAACTATCCATATTATGAAAGCCCTTCGCTGTGGGTATGCAGCGAAGGGCTTTTTGTCGTTATGGGGGGTGATCTCAGTCTTTATTGAGCTTGCCTTTGAGTGCCTTTACCATAGCGTCGCTCAGTTCCTGGGATGGTACTTTTGCCGTGATCTGCGTGTCATCGTACTGCGGATAGTAGTAGCGCCACTTATCATATTCGTCTCTGCTGATCTCTCCGGCACGGTACTTCTCGGCAACAGCTGCCCAGGCACAGACCAGCTCAGAGATACGGGCAGCATCTTTCCCCTTCCGGGGATCAATGCGGAAAAGGACCTCTCCGTCCCTGGTCTCGATGGTCAGACCATAGCGATCCTCCAAAGCAAACAGGGTGTGCATCAGGCCAAAGTAACTGTCAATGTCAGGGACGTTGAGTGCAAGCGGAGATACATCAAGAGCACCGGCCAGAGCCTTGGTCAGATCCTCTTTCGGTGTGCGTGTACCTGCCTCATATTGAGCCATGCGGATATCGGCGGTCTTCTCTGGAAAGCCGACCAGTGTACCAAGATATTTCTGTGTCATGCCCCGCAGATTGCGGATGAAGCGTATCCTTTCTCCAATCGCCATAGGAAAACCCTCCTGTATATGTACTGATCAGAGTATAGCAGATACGCTTAGTGATGTCAAGAAAAACCTAAACAAAAAAGATAAATATTTTTTCAAAAGCCTCTTGACTTTAACAGATACGTTTAGTATAATGGGCTTGACTTAAACGAATTACGTTAAGTCTGGCAACTGAATAACCTCCAGCATCAGAGCCATGATGCAACCCGCCCGGGCAAATCGGATGGCGGCCAGAAAGTACTTCCGACACTAAACAAGAGAAGTCTATGCTCTGATCAGGTTTTTCAGCAACAACCACAAAAAACGAAGAAAGGAGATTATTATGGAAAACAAGTTTATGCGCGTAGAGGAAGTCGCCGCCGAGCTCGGTGTCTCCGCCTCTTATGCCTATAAGGTCATACGGAGGCTGAACGACGAGCTCAAAGCCAAAGGCTTCGTCACCATCGCAGGAAGGATCAACAGACAGTATTTCAACGAAAGGGTCTACGGACTCGGAAAGGAGGATCATAACAATGTCCGTTCATAAGAATGAAGACAACGGGACCTGGTACGTCATGGCCCGGTACACTAACTGGAAGGGTGAACACAAACAGAAATGCAAGCGGGGGTTCCCCACTAAGCGGGAGGCGCAGGAGTGGGAGCGCACCTTCCAGCTCCAGAACGCCGCCGATATGGATATGACCTTTGAAGCTTTTACAGAGCTTTACGAAAAGGATACCCGGCCCAGAATCAAGGAAAACACCTGGCTCACGAAGGAGCACATCATCAAGACGAAGATCCTGCCGTATTTCGGGAAGCGGAATATCAGCGAGATTACTACAAAGGATGTGATCGCCTGGCAGAATGAGTTGCTGGCCTATCGGGATGAGAAAAAGCAGCCTTACGCTCAGACGTATCTAAAAACCGTCCACAATCAGCTCAGCGCCATTTTCAACCATGCCGTGCGGCACTATGACCTCCGCTCCAACCCCGCCGCCAAAGCGGGCAGTATGGGTGATAAGGACGGCGGCAACATCAGTTTCTGGACTAGAGAAGAATACCAGCGCTTTGCTGATGAAATGATGGACAAGCCCGTTTCCTACTATGCCTTTGAAATGCTCTACTGGTGCGGCATCCGGGAGGGCGAGCTGCTGGCATTGACGCCTGCGGATTTCGACTTCAAGGCAGGAACGGTGAAAATCAGCAAATCGTATCAGAGACTGCACGGCGAGGATGTAATCACGACGCCGAAGACGAAGAAAAGCAACCGCACGATCAAGATGCCGCCGTTTCTCTGTGAAGAAATGCAGGATTATCTGAAAATGCTCTACGGGCTGAAAAAGAAGGACAGGATCTTCACGATCTCCAAGAGCTATCTTCACCATGAAATGGATCGCGGCGCAAAAGCCGCAGGGGTCAAGCGGATCAGAATCCATGATCTCCGGCACAGCCATGTTTCCCTGCTGATCGACATGGGCTTTACGCCTGTGGCAATTGCGGACAGGCTGGGTCATGAAAGTATCGAGGCCACGTTACGGTATGCACACCTGTTTCCGTCAAAGCAGACGGAAATGATTGAAAGGCTGGAAAAGGAAAGGTCGGTGGAAACCAATGTCAGCTAAAAACAGAGACGAACATAACCGCTGGAGAAATATCACAGTGGGGTTCCGGGTATCGCCTGAAGAAAGCGAGCAGATCAACGCTGCCGTGGCTCTCTCCGGCTTGCCGAAGCAGGAGTATTGTTATCGGAAGTGCCTGAACCGGGATATCGTGGTTCAGGGCAATCCGAGAGTGTATAAGGCGCTGCGGAATCAGCTTGCC